>NZ_LCYG01000043.1 GCF_001017175.1 Microvirga vignae
TCATCGAGACAGGGGCCGCTGCGCTATTCTAGGCTGCGTGTCAGCTCTTGGAGGACCCAGCTTTTGGCTTGGCGTTTCGCGGGCCGCTTCATGGTGGCCTCCTAGCGTGTTGACCGGAACCTCTCGAAGGCGGTGATCCTCTGGCTGAAGGGCTCGACCTCGCGCCGGTAAACCTCGTGCCGCAGGAAGATGAGCTCGGCCTCAAAGGTCTCCTCGTCGACCTCCACCCACCACGCCTTCGGCCGGCCGTCGGTGCCGTCATTCCAGCGATACCCTCGCGCCTTTAGCACATCCTTCATGTCGAACGGGCTGCCTTCGGCCCAGATCCGCAGGAGCGCCTTCCGCGCCGAAGCCAGCAGATGCCCGAAGGGGAACCCGGCTCCGGAGGGCAGGGGCGCTGCCAGCACCTCGAGCAGGGCATGGCAGTCCTCGACGGCCCGGTGACCTTGGTGGAACCAGCCGCACTGAGTCAGAAGGTACCCGAGCTTCGATCCTTCAAACCCGAACCCGCTCCAGGCGATCTCGGAATGGGAGCAGGCCCAGGCCCTAACCTGGAAGCCCTCGGACAGGCGCTCACAGAAGGGGCGATCGAAGCGGGCATTATGCGCGATGATGAGATCCGCCGGCTCAATGAACCGCTCGACCGCCGCAAGATCAAGCACCTGACCTGCAACCATGTCAGGCGTGATGCCGGTCAGACGGGTGATCTCAGGGCTGATCGGCACGCTCGGCTCGCGCAGGCCATTGAATGTGCCGATCACATCGCCGATCCGGCCGTCGTCATCGTACAGAAAGGCGACCATCCCGAGTTCGATGACCTCGTCCCTCGTGTGATCGAGGCCCGTGGTTTCGGTATCCACGATGACGGCGATCCTCTCGCCCTGACGAGGCGGACGTGACGCCACGATGGGGCGGGGCTGCAAGCGGCGAAGGACACGATAGTCACCGGTTGCTTCCAGCATCCGGGCAGCAGTCTCATAGTCGGGAGCTTTGAAGGATTCGCGACAAGGCTTGGCCTCGACGATGATCTCATCCGCGGACCGCCGGATTGGGCCTAGCGGTGCGTCGTAGTCCAAGAAAAGATCAGCCTGCGCTCGCATTCCCGCACCTTCCGCCCCGCCGATGAGCCAGGCTCACGCCTGAGCCTGGCGGGGAAGACTAGCGAGATGCATGTCGCCAGATCGTTAACGGGCAAGGTCTAAGAGCTGTCGCTTGGGGGCTGCCGATCGTGCGCGGCTGCCACAACCACGCGCACGCATTGATCCAGCGTTCAGACGGCTGTTGTGCGCTCCTCGTCATTGAGCGGGTGGAGGTCTCGGACCATCTGGTGCAACCGAGAGGTGTCGAGATGGGTGTAGATCTGGGTGGTCTCAATGCCAGCATGCCCCAAGAGCTCCTGCAGCACGCGCAAGTCGGTGCCGCCGGAATGCATATGGGTGGCAAAGGCATGACGCAGCACGTGGGGCGACACCCGCTCCGGGCTGGAAAGCCCTGCCGCTACGGCAGCTTCCTTGATCTCCAGCAGGGCAGCCTGTCTTGTCAAAGCCTTCGTGCCGTTGCGCACGGAGTGGAACAGCCATGGGGAAGGTGCCCCTCCCGAATAGGCGGCAGCCAGCTTCTGCCAGTGGGCAATAGCCTCGATCGCGCGATCGTGCAGGGGCACGAGCCGCTGCTTGTCGCCTTTGCCGCGCACCAGCAGCATGCGGGTGCCGGCCGGTGCGGCGTCGGACGGCAGCGAAAGCGCCTCGCTGATGCGCATGCCCGAAGCGTAGAGCGTCTCGAACAGAGCAGCCCTTCGGGCATAACCAGCCTGACGGTAGAGACCAACGGAGGGATCAGCGGCGAGCCTGTGGGCGGTCTCCAGGAGAGCCTCGGTCTCAGCAATCGACAGGACGAACGGGAGCTTCCTGGGCCGCCGCATGGCCGACATGGTCGAGGTGGGATCGCGTGAGCCGAGCTCCTCAACAATCAGAAAGCGATGAAGCCCCCGGACCACGGTGATGCGCCGGGCGATGGTCGATCCGGCATAGCCGCGCTGATCAAGAGCGGCGATGTAGTCTCGGACCTGCTCCAGGCCGACATCGTCCAGGCCGAGGCTGTTCTCATCAAGCCAGATAAGATAGCAGTTGAGGTCATCGGTGTAGGTGTCGATGGTGCCGGCTGATGCGCCGAGCTCAGTCGCGAGCGCATCGAGCCACAGCTGTGCCAGTCGTCGATTGGCGCGCATGGAATCCTCCTGGACGAGAGGACTTTGCTACGGCACCGGTTACAAACTTCTTGTCAAAATGTTTGTTATGCGAAATGTTATCTCGATACGCGACCGGCAAGGACATTCGCCCGTCGAGCCACAATACACCGTCGTACGATCTCTCTAGTCACCGCAAAGTCTCACCGCGACGGCAAATTGCGGCTTGAATGTGGCAAGCCTTCATGGGATCTTATGTTCGCGGCACGCCCTCCTGCTGTGCCATAGTTGTTCTTTTCAATCCTAATCAGGACAGTTCCTCATGAAGCTCCTTACCGCCTTTGCTTTTGGCGCTGCTTTCGTTCTCTCGCCGCTCGCATCCATCTCTTCGGCGAAAGCATGTACAAACTCCTACGACACTGCCAAGGATGGTTCCAACTGCGGCGGCCGTGCAGCTGGCTGCAAGCAGGGTGGCCGCAGCGGCTACTGCTAATCGCATACGGGACCTCGTCCTACAGCTACACTGCGACAGGGATGCCGTAGCGAGTGATTACGGGTGGTTCTCGCTCCCGTCGAACCGATCGCCCGTAGGTTTATCCTGCGGGCTTTTTCATCTGGGGCTCCAGATTAGTCGCTCAGCACGACATGCGCTGGGGATAGCTTGAAGTAAGAGTCCAAAGGCCTAAGAAAGATGACATCTATGGTAAGAGGTTTGCTGATCGCGCCAACAGAACCCTCTTAGGCCGCACTCACGGCAACGCCCTCATCGGCTCCTGAGTGACGTCGAACTCCGGGAGTACGGACTTCGCCGCCGACCACATTTCAGAGGCATCTTCACGAGTCCTACCAATCTTACCAAGGCCCAAACCCTCAAGAAGCTCACTTTGCTCGTATGGAACGGACCTGCGAAACTCCTGTCCAGCCTCCTCCGCCTTAAGAGAACCCCGTGAGACAGCCCAACCACTTCCTTGCTTTCCTCCTCGGGGCATTCCTCATCGTCCCTCATGCCGTAGCAGCAGCCTGTCCTCAGCATTTCTTCGGCGGCTCCGCGCCGATACTTACCAATCCGAAGCTCGCACCAAAAACCCGGCAGATCTGTTACACGGAATTTGCCCTTCTCCACTCTGGACTGACCCGTACTCCGCTCTGGGTGGCCGAACATCTTACCCCTAGGCGAGTGAAAGGGGCTCGGGCACTCAACCGATTGAATAACTTCCACGCCGATCCCAACCTCCCGCCCAACGAGCGGGCGGAACTATCTGACTATGTTCGCAGCGGCTTTGACCGTGGGCATATGGCTCCAGCGGGAGACATGACGACGCCCCAAGGCATGAATGAGTCCTTTTCATTGGCCAACATGGTCCCGCAGAACTCCGATAACAACCGGAACCTGTGGGAGAGCATTGAGCGGGCTGTGCGGGACTACTCGGAGCGCCATGAAGTCTACGTGGTGACCGGTCCTATCTTCCAAGGTGAGAACCTTCAGGCTCTGAAAGGGCGTGTCCTAGTGCCCACTCACATAGCAAAGGCAGTCTATGATCCTCAGAGCAACATCGCGGGAGCTTATCTTGTCTCTAACCAGCCCGGGAATGACTACAGGATCATCTCGCTGGCCGAACTGCAGCAACTCTCGGGCATAGACGCATTCCCTCAGTTGTCTGCATCGGTGAAGCAAACCACGACCGGCCTGCCTGTTCCGCAACTGCGGCGACCGAGAGGGGGCGGAAGGAGTGTCTCGAGGCCCTCTGTCGAAGAGGAAGCGCCGTTGCACTCCCCTCGCCCCTCAACGGGTGGCTTTGTCGGAGACATTCTTGATGCCATCGATCAATTCGGACGCCGCCCATGACCAAGAAGTTCCAACCCTTCTCAGACGATAGTGCCTCACTGAGCATTGGCGAGTTCACCATCGAGAACGGGACTGACAAGATTGCCGTCTACGGTTCCTTGGACGTGACCCGCGATAAGACTGGGCTCAAGAAAGCCAAGGCACTGAAATCGGCTGTCGACGCTATTGTGAAGGCATTGGAGCAAGACAAGGAATTGCCTGATGAGAGCGGTCCGACAGAGACGCCTCAGCAGGTCAAGAATCCCTTTGCATAGATCCAATAAAGTGGGGCACAGATGACACACAAGCTTACAACGCTCGCTCTAGCGGGTTTCATGGCTCTTAGCTCCTTCGAAGCAGCGGGAGCTGTTGGCAGCCCCGATCAAGGCACGCCCTCCATGAGCGTGGGACGCGTCAAAGAGACCCTGATGGCTCAGCGCAGAAGCTGCAAGGCGGTCAGCACCTGCGAGGAAGCCGTTGAGATGTGGTGCGGAGGCTATAGCCGTGCCGATGGCGACGATGACGGAATTCCCTGTGAGAACGTGTGTCGTTCGCTTTCTCAGGTTGAAGCGATCAAGAAGAAGGTAGGCTGCTAACAAATGCGGTCTCGGAGAGAGTCTCAGAGGCCATTCAGGATGGAGAGCATAAATGTTGAGCAACGATGTTGTTTACAGTCCTGCGCATGTCAAATTTAGGAACTTGGTCATGCCGAAACTACTAAGACAGAGAATCCTGTCCAAGTAGTCCCGTAACATTCGCCGAAAGATCATCTTAAAGGCGAATATAAGTGGCAGTTCTCATTCTCACGCAAGAACTCCAATACTTTATTAATTGTGCATCGCCGCAATATATCAACTTTCCACCCGCCCAGCGTAGGTTGACGCAGTGGTTTCCGTTCCCATGCCCCTCCCCATTTCTGAGCCCGTTACCGAGACACACGTCATCGAGGTTGACCCAAACGTCCATCCCCGTGAGGCGGTTCTCCGAGCCTGCTATTGGCTCTCCCACGAAGCCGAGATCGATATTGTCACGATCGATGAGGGTCGCATCCGGCTAACCCTGAAATCCCGCGATGGCCAATCTGAATCAGGCCTCGCTTGGAGGCTGCGATCGGCGCTTATCGATTTCAGCATTCGCGTGGATATCGAGAGAGAGACTTCCGATCTACGAAGCCGCATCTGGCAAACGGCATTCAGCGAAGCCATGGGGACTAAGCCCCGATGAATGAGCAGCGCGCCATTCAAGCGGCCTCCTCAACTGGGAACTACGGCCAGCTCCCCTTCAGGTTCATGCGCCTTGATACCGGACAGGTCCTAGTGACCTCGGAGGCTGGAGATTTCCACGTCCTCGATCCAAGCACCTTTGCGGCGTTCGCTCGCCGAGAGCCACTCGCTGATGGGAACACTCTGAGAGGACTTGAGGCGAAGCACCTTCTCTACAAGACATCTCCAGAAACTGCGGTTCGCCTCCTGGCAACAAAACTGCGCACAAGGAAGTCCTTCCTTCGCGGCGGACCGTCTCTGCACATCTTCGTCGTGACGCTTGGCTGTGACCATGGCTGTCACTACTGCCAAGTCTCGCGCCGACTGCACTCGGCTGGGCGCTATGACATGTCTCTAGAGACTGCCGCCGCGGCCGTGGATCGACTTTTCGATAGCCCCTCCCCCCACCTTACTGTCGAGTTTCAGGGTGGGGAGCCGCTTCTCGCCTTCCCTGTCATTCGTCGCATTGTTGAACTCATCCAAGCCCGGAATGTTCAGGAGTGCCGCCAGATCGTCTTCTCAATCACGTCGACACTGCACCACCTGACTGATGAAATTCTGGAGTTCATGCGCATCCATGATTTCCAGGTTTCAACGTCCTTGGATGGTCCAGCAGACCTTCATGATGCAAACAGACCGCTTCCGGGTGGAAGCGCCCATGAACTGACCGTCCAGGGCCTTCAACGCGCACGCCAGGCTCTTGGGGACGAAAGTGTATCCGCACTCACTACCCTCACCCGCCGCAGCCTCGAGCGGCCGAAGGAGATCGTTGATCAGTATGTGCGGCTCGGCTTCCGATCCATCTTCCTGCGGCCCCTCAGCCCCTATGGATTCGCAAACAAGTCAGAGCGACGGCTCGGCTACGCGGTCGAGGATTACCTGCGATTTTACAAGACCGCGCTTAGCCACATCCTCGAGATCAACAGGAGCGGGTACCTCATTGAAGAGGCTTACGCCAAGATTCTGCTCTCTAGTATCCTGACGCCGTTTCCGACACCTTACGTGGATCTGCGCTCTCCCGTCGGCAGTGGCTTCGGAACACTCGTCTATAACTACGATGGCGGAGTGTACGCCTCCGACGAGGGACGCATGCTCAAGGAGGTTGGCAACGATACCCTGCGCCTCGGATCAGTGACCGATGATTTCCAGACTCTCATGCGGTCCCCCGCGATGGAGCTCCTAGCAGCGTCCGGTCTTGCCGAAACGCTCCCTGGATGTTCCGATTGCGCCTTCGTACCCTACTGTGGTCCCGATCCGGCAGGTTCGCTTTCCCGTCACGGAGATCCTGTCGGGCACCGAGCCGAGAGTGAACACTGCCAGCGGCATATGGGACTCTTTAGAATTCTCTTCAACCATCTTGCCGAAGGCGACCCCGCTACGCTCGGAATCTTTGAAGATTGGGTCCATGGCGTTCCCTCTGTAGCCAAGGCAGCATAGTGTCATGGCCCTTCCGCTTCATACACGAGGCACAGTCGCCGGCCACGGAGCTTCGGCTCTCTACAAGGTGCTCTCCTTAGCCGAGGCGCTCCGCCAGGATTTTCCACTTCCGCGGGCGATGATTGATCTGCGTGAACTCGACGGGGTTGACCTCAGTGCGCTGGTTGCAATTGGAGCCGGTGCCATTCTTGATAAAGACGGCAGCCTTGCATCGCCGCTTCCAACGCTTCACTCGCTCACGATGCCTGCAGTTGTCGCTCCAGGGGATGTGGTGCGGGTCCACCCGTCTGGACAAGTAAACGTTCTCTACCGACGTGGTGCGAACGCTAACACGCTGTTCGCAACCGAGCGGTGCAATAGCCAATGTCTCATGTGCAGCCAGCCGCCGCGGGAGGAGGATGACAGCTGGCGGATTGGCGAGATGATTGACCTGCTTCAGCTTATTGATCGTGACCTGCCAGTTCTCGGAATTACGGGCGGGGAGCCGTGCCTCCTTGGTGACGGTCTGGTCGAAATCCTGAGAACAGCAAAGCAATATCTGCCAAACACAGTCCTGCACGTACTCACCAACGGACGGCTCTTTGCGGATCGTGCCTTTGTCCGCTCGTTTGATCAATCAGCAGGTCAGGTGGTGTGGGCGGTCCCAGTGTACGCTGACAATGCAACAGACCACGATTATGTTGTTCAGGCCGATGGGGCCTTCAATGAAACGGTGAACGGCCTTCATAACCTCGCGGAGCGCGACCATCGTATCGAGATCCGCTGTGTTCTGCATCGTCAGACGGTCCACCGCCTTCAGGAGTTGGTCGAGTTCCTGTACTGGAACCTACCGTTTGCAGAGCATGTGGCACTCATGGGCCTTGAGCCTATGGGTTATGCACGCTCTAATCGCGATAAACTCTGGATCGACCCAATTGAGTACGCTGACACACTAAGCCAAGCTGCAGCCTACCTGTGGCGGCGAGGTATCACGGTGTCGATCTACAATATCCCTCTCTGCCTGCTCCCAGATCAGGCACGGCCATTTGCCCGTCAGAGCATCTCCGATTGGAAGAACGTTTTCGTTCCGGAGTGTCAAAGTTGCACGTTGCGTGAAGCCTGCTGCGGGTTCTTCAGATCCGCAGGCGACGGCTGGCGTAGCAAGGGCATCCAGGCAATCGAATCTAAGGCAATCGCATGAAGCGCAACTGGACAGCATTCATCAAGAACGTTCTTGCCTGGGCAATGCCGGCAACAGCAGTAGCAACGGTCTGGTCGCCCGCGGACGCTGCATTGACGGTCTTACCTGAAGGTGTCGCAGGATCGGATCCAGGATCTCAAGGTCGTCCACTCACGTTCGAGCGTCCGAATTATATTGATGGCCGGCAGCTCTACGCGGGACACCGCAGCCATTCGAGCCATCGCAGTCACTCAAGCCACCGCAGTCATAGCAGTCATTATTCGGGCTCTGGAGGAGGCTATAGCTACTCACCTCCGCCCACCTACAGCCCACCGCCTGTCTACACCCCTCCGGCTTCAAACCCATATGTTGCGCCTCCCACGAGCAGAGGATATAGGCCATCGATCGGTTCGCCCGAACCAGGGCAGACGACTACGGCACCCGGGCTGTACATTCCTAAACCGCCGCCGAGCACAGTGGGCGGAGCTGGGTCCGCGCCCCGCCCCCCGACACCGCCTGTCAGTGGTGTGGCTCCTTTGCAGCCTGCTCCCGGCAACAGCAATGCTAACTCTCCTGGAACGGTAGCATCGCGACCTGTGGCGGCGGAAGTGATGGTGATGCGTGTCCAAGTCGAGTTGCGAGCGCGTGGCTATTACTATGGCCCGATCGACGGCCGGCTATCTGCGGATACGCAGTTGGCCATCCGAACATTTCAAACTGCGCAGCATCTTCGAGCGACTGGTTACATGGACAATGAGACGCTCGCCCGACTCGGAATCGTTTACTAAACCCATGATCCCCAAGTCACTCACTCGGGCAATAAATATCACACACACTTGTCAACGGTGCTGAGAGGCGCAGATCTTATGAAGTCCGCCCGCCTACTTTTAATACTCACCCTCGCTGCACTCGGTGGGCAGGCCAGAGCACAGACCACTTCAGAAGACTTGTCGGCGTTGGATCCGGATAATCGCCGTTGGGTCGAGCAAACCTGCCCCCGCTCCTATGGGCCGTCGCTATGGACGTCGTGCGTCAGTCGGCAGATTGCTGCCCTCCGAGCGCCGGGATGGCCTGCTGTAAGTGCATTGGCACCCGAAATGCAAATTTGGGTTATGCAATCGTGTCCTGCTAGCCATGGGCCTCAGCTCTGGAGAAGCTGTGCCGAACGACAAGTGGCAGCCCTCTCTTCATCTCTGCCAAACGTCTCCGATTTGTCTTCCGAGGCCCGTCAATGGATTGATCAGACGTGCCCTAGAAGCCATGGCGCCCAACTCTGGAAGTCGTGCGTTGAGCGAGAAGCGGCCGCTGTTAGACGTGCTTTTGGGCAACCCGGCGTACAACAGAATCGAGAGGCGTAACCGTCCCAAGCATCCCCGCTGGATAGCCCTGCTACAGCAATTACCCGCCCGTCGACTCCTGTGGAAGAACCTCCAGCGGCGGGAGATGGGTCCAAGACTCAGCCATCATCGTCCCTCCCCTCTAGCTCTCCATTGATGCTCACAGTCAGACCGGCCGGCTCCGTAGAGGCTCCGCGAGATTTGACACGCCTCGAAGTTGCAGTGGAAGTTCAGCTTCGACTAAGAGAGCGCGGCTTCCTGAAAACGTCGATAATTGATGGGGTCTGGGGGCCGCGATCACGTATTGCCTTGCGTGATTTCAAAGCAGCTAACGGCCTCCCCAGCACTGACGAATGGGATCTTCCAAGTCAGACCGCACTTTTCGGTAGTATGTCCGCAACAGCTCCACAATGGTACGCCCCTCCTGATCCAGCAACGGAGGCAGAGGGGTTGTATCGCCCGTTCGCGTCTGTCATGGGAACAACGCTGCACCCTCTAAATCCGTCTGATGCAAATCTGATTCAGGCAAGACTATCAGAGCTAGGATACTACCGGTATCAGCCTGAGGGGATCTGGGGACTCGTTTCCCGCTCGGCGCTACAGGATTTTAAAGCTGCAAATGGGCTTTCGGCCGATGATGTATGGGATGGAAGTGTCGAGGCGTCTCTACGTCAAGCACGTCCAACACCAGCGAGTGATACGCCATTTGGTGAATGGTCCGTTGTGGGCTTCGCCTGCTCTGCTGAGATGAACCCACGAAAGATGGTCGTTTCAGCGAAAGGTATCGTAGTGGGATCAATGATATGCGATATGCAGGGACCGTTAGCTCGGTCCAGCGCAGACTGGTCTGGATCTGTCTTATGCCATATAGATGGACGTGATATTGCCTCAAAAATCTCCCTTAGAGTTTCTGGCCAAAGACTAGTCGATCGATCTGTCATAGGTACTTCGACGATTGTCCCGACCTCATTTGATCGATGCTCATGACATTTGTCCAAGCGGTATAGCCCACAATGCTAGCGGTTCGTTGGGATATGACTGTTATAGACGCCGCGCTCGTTGCTTAGGCTCGAACAGCATCTGGCCGAGGCATACAAATTGCGCTGCAGAAATGTGCGTGAACTGAGAAACTAAAAAACGAAGCAATATTCCCTGCATGGGTAGGATGTCCCCACACCAATCTAGTTGGAGTCTTATCGATTGAGTGCTAATAGCTTGCCAAACCCTAAAGCTCTTTTCTGGATGAAATGGTCGTGACATTGCGTCCTTCCTCCTCGATTGAATCTTTTCTAACGATCAGGATTTACTAGATGCCCGGCATCGCACGTCAGTTCGAGCCGCAGATTACCCGTAGTGGTGGCGCTCCTTCCAAATTCCGCTTCACCATCCGCTGCTCGGAATGTGTCAGCACAGACTCTTATGAAGCCTCCAGGCCTACCAGCGATGATGCCGTCAAAGCTTACTTCAGCGATCGCGGCTGGCTGCTTGGTCGCGCTCCCTCCTTCGACATCTGCCCGGCCTGCTTAGCTCACCCTCGCCATGGTCAGGAGATGAAGTCATCTAACATGCCACGGCGCGAGACTGGAGCGTCGAACAAGCGCCGCCGGGACACGGCCGAAATCCTGGCTCGGCATCTGGGCAAGCCCGAGGCTCTAGCAGCCGAGGTTTTCCGCCCGAACGCGGCGCCGCCGTCTCAACCATCCGCCTTACCGGCTCCGCAGCAGCGCGCCCCCTCGCCGGCTCTGTCACCAGAAGTCGAGCACGCCCTGACCGGGATGGCCGCGGATCTGAAAGGCCTGCGGTCCACCATGGAGCTCATGGCCGAGCAGGTGAGCAAGCTGGTGGCTCTTGGAGGCCAACAGATCGAGGCCATCGCACGTCTGGCGCCTCTGGTGGTGCAGTCGGCGGAAGGGATTTCCGGTGGTCTGCGGGAGGTTGCCGGTGCGGTTCGATCAATCCCGAGCCCACCTTTTCCCACAGGTGAGGCCACAAAGCCTGCAACCGAAGACATGAAGGTTGAGGAGCAACCGGCATTAGAGCTTAACCTCATCCAAGAGGTCGACCGTCCGATCGGCTCGGAACCAGGGCCGGCACCGACTACGACGGAGACGAGAAAGCCATCCAAGCAGCGCCGGCTCCCCAAGGGGAACGAGGCACTCGCGCCCAAAGCGGGCTCTGCGCCAGTCGTGGTGAAGTCGATTCCCGACGCCAAGCGCCCGGACCGGTACTACACCTCCATCCGCCTGCCGCGGGCGTTGTGGGATAGCGCTGGCTTCGGATCGGAAGACCGCCTCCTGCTCGACTGGAGCGGGAAGGCCCTGACCATTGAGCGCGCCACGGAGGGCGGCGTGAAGCCGAAGTCGATCGGGGATGCTTCTGTGGTTCTGCAATCCTGGAAGCTCGGCAACCTCAACTTCGATCAGCCCAAGGTCACAGGCGCTAAGGCTTCTCTGCGCCTGGCCGCTGGGCGCACGCACCGTGAAGTGTGATCATCGCGCGACACGTGCGGGGCGACGAACCCGAGCCTGATAATCCTGTGCTCCCGAGCAGCAAGTCCTGGCGACTGAGACCTGCTGGTGCGAGCTGCAGGACCTGAGCTGCCCTGCTGAGGATCCGTCAGACGTTGGTGCGTAATTCGGCCTGCGGCGGTGAAGTAGTTTCGGCATTCCTCGGGCTCGACTAGATCGCAGCAAAGGAGAAAATGATTGCAGCCTGATCCTGTCGGACAGGCTCAATCCGATCACTCTCTGACGCCAACTGTTCGATCAAGTACCGACTACTGCAGCCGGTACGAAGTGAAGCTGTTCTGGCGCGGGCCGGACGGGGATGTGCTCGGCTCTTTCAGTCGGCTGAAAGAGACGCCGGAGGGTGCACGCGTTGCTTTCGCGATGAATGCGGGCATGTACCACGAGGATCGCTCGCCGGTGGGGCTTTATGTCGAGAACGGAAAGGAACTGAAGGCAGCCAACAACAGGAACGGGCCCGGAAACTTCCACCTCAAGCCCAACGGCGCCTTCTATGTCAAAGGCAGTCAGGCCGGCGTGTTGGAAACGGATACCTATCTCAAGTGGAAGATCAGGCCGGATCACGCGACGCAGTCAGGCCCGATGCTCGTCATCAATGGGCGCCTTCATCCCAAGTTTTCGGAGCAGAGCACGTCCTTGAAGATCCGCAACGGTGTCGGGGTGAAAGATCAACACACGGTCGTGTTCGCGATATCAGACGATCCGGTCACGTTCAGCACATTCGCCCGATTGTTCCGCAATCAGTTGGGCTGCGCCAACACCTTGTTCCTGGACGGCAGCATTTCCAGCCTTTACGCACCTACATTAGAGCGAATGGATTCGCTGATGCCCATGGGCCCCATATCGAGGCTTTGCGCCGACGTCCATAATGCGGAGCCTCGCTGGGGAACAGACGGCAATGAGATCTGTTGGGTTGGGATGACCTGGTAAGGAGATCCCATACCGGCCAAGCAGAAAACCCTCGACGATCCTTTCCTGGATACCCTGAAGGACGTGTATACCGGCGACGTGTATCACGCCGAGAAGCAGATTCTGAGAGCCCAGCCGAAAATGGCGAGGGCCGCAGAGTCCGATTAGCTCCCCGCCAAGCCCTCGAAAAGCATCGTGACGAGACGGAGGTTCAGATCGAACGTCTGGAGCAGGTCTTTGCGATGCTGGACAAGCCTGCCCGGGGCAAGACGTGCGAGGCCGTTCAGGGCCTCGTCCAGGAGAGCAAGGACCTCATGCAGGACTTCACGGATTTCGAGGCCTTCGATGCTGCCGTCATTGCCGCTCAACAGTCGGTCGAGCATGACGAGATCTCGCGCTATGGCACGCTGAGGACCTGGGCTGCGCATCTCGGCATGAAAAAGGCGGTCAAACTGCTCGTGCAGACGCTTCAGGAGGAAAAGAAGACCTACGAGGTTTGACTCAACTTGCCGAGGAAACAGTCAATCTGAAGGCTGCCTGAGCTGATCTCAGCGAGCTATCTCGTATCCGGTTCATGGAGCGGCCAGACCCAACTTCGGCCGCTCATACAGCCCTGTGCCTGAGGACTAAAACCTCCAAGCTACAGGCTTGGTCATCGTGGCCGGCGTTGATCGCACGGCTTGGCCACCTGACCTTTGAGTACAGGCGCTTTCAGTACGGCAGCGTGCGACCGGGCTGCTCCGCAAGCCTTTGCTCGCGATCGATCAGAGCCAGAGTTGCCTGGATGCGCGGAGGAAGCGGTTGCTTGATGACTTCCGCATAGATCGAGCGGAGATCCTGTCCGATCCGGCGCAGGAGTTCGGTATCGGAGATTGAAGGTCGCCCGCCATCCGATCCACTCTCCATCCCAACCTCCCGGTCCGCATCCAATCCCGGAGTACGGCATCGTTAGCTGGCTGTTAACCATCTTTTCTGTTGCCTGTGGAAACCGGGCAGAACCTTCCTCGCACCCGGCTTTTGCCCTTGCCCGTCCAACATTGGAGGCGGCTTCGGGATTCCCATGGACGGCGCTGGTGTCAATCCGAATCGCCGCAAAAAAGCCGCGAAACAAACAGAGAACATTTGCCGCTCAGGACGGAGAGCATCCTCGTCAGCGGTGCCATCCAGCGATACAGTCGGAGAGGCCGGGAACGATTCCCGGCAGGCACCATGAACCAGATGATTCGATCCTCACAAGTGGATCAGAGGCCTGCCCTTGAGACTCTCGCGGGCTCAGTCGAGCGCGTCACCTTCCACAATCCCGACAACGGCTTCGCTGTTCTGAAAGTCCACACGCGCGGCAAGCGTGATCTTGTGACAGTCGTCGGCCATACCCCCAGTGTATCCGCAGGGGAATGGATCACCGCCAGCGGGCTGTGGATCAGCGACCGCACGCACGGGCTCCAGTTCAAGGCTGAGGTGCTCAAGACCACCCCGCCGACCGGAGTGGAAGGCATTGAGAAGTACCTCGCTTCAGGCCAGATGCGCGGCATCGGACCGGCCATGGCCAAGCGGATCGTGGCAGCCTTTGGCGTGGACACCTTTGAAATCATTGAGGCCCAACCGGAGCGTCTGACTGAGGTAGCGGGCATCGGCCCTTGGCGAGCCTCGAAGATCGTGGCGGGCTGGGCCGAGCAGAAGGCGGTACGGGAGATTATGATCTTCCTGCACGCGCATGGGGTCGGGACGGCTCGGGCGGTCCGCATCTTCAAGACCTACGGCTATGAAGCTGTTCAGGTCATGACCGAGGACCCGTACCGTCTCGCGAAGGACGTACGCGGGATCGGCTTCCGGACGGCGGATGCCATCGCGGCCAAGCTCGGAATGGAAAAGACCGCGCCGCAGCGCATCCGGGCCGGTATCTCGTTTGCGCTCCAGACCGCTACCGACGAAGGTCACTGCGCCTTGCCGGTCGAAGCTCTCACCCGTCTGGCAGAACAACTGCTTGAGGTGGATGAAGCCATGATCCGCCCGGCAATCCTGGACGAGCTTGCGAAGGGGGAAGTCGTCTCTGACACCATTGGCGATGAGACCTGCCTTTTCCTGAAGGGCCTTCATCTGGCCGAGCAAGCGATTGCCTCCCGGCTCATCGACAGGGCGTCGGGTCCACCACCCTGGCCCGAGATCGACCTCGACAAGGCCATTCCTTGGGTCGAGAGCCGGACGGGCAAGACCCTGGCAGCCTCGCAACGCGAGGCTCTGAAACTAGTGCTCGGCTCAAAGGTAGCGGTGGTGACCGGTGGCCCAGGTGTTGGCAAGACGACCCTCCTCGACGCGATCTTGCGCCTGCTTGTCGCCAAGGGTGTCCGGGTGGCGCTGGCGGCTCCCACCGGACGCGCGGCCAAGCGGATGACCGAGCAGACCGGGCTGGAGGCCAAGACCATCCACCGGCTGCTGGAGATCGACCCGAAGCATGGTGGCTTCTCGCGTGATGAGGAGAACCCGCTCGACTGCGATCTGCTGGTGGTGGACGAGACCTCGATGGTCGACGTGCCGCTGATGAATGCGCTCACCAAGGCGGTTCCGCCCCATGCGGGCTTGCTGCTGGTGGGCGACGTAGACCAGTTGCCCTCAGTCGGATCAGGGCAAGTTCTGGCCGACATCATTGCCTCAGAGCGCATGCCGGTGGCTCGCCTGACCGAGGTGTTCCGGCAGGCGGCGGAAAGCCGGATTGTGGTGAACGCCCACCGCATCAACAAGGGCCAGATGCCAGAGCCGCCAAAGGCAGGCGAGGAGAGCGACTTCTACTTCTTGGAGATCAATGATCCTGAGGAGGGCGTACCGAAGATCATCCAGATGATCAAGGAGCGCATGCCGCGCCGGTTCGGGCTCGATCCAATGAAGGACATTCAGGTGCTGTGCCCGATGAACCGGGGAGTCCTCGGAGCCCGCAACCTTAACATCCAGCTTCAGGAGGTGCTCAATCCCAGTCCTCCCACCAAGGTGGAACGGTTCGGCTGGCGCTTCTCGCCGGGTGACCGGGTGATGGAGACGCAGAACGACTATGACCGGGAGGTGTTCAATGGCGACCTCGGCACGGTGGCTCGGATCGATGATGAGGAGGGAGCGCTAATCGCCTCCTTTGACGGGCGCGAGGTCTCCTATCCCTTCGGTGAACTCGACACGCTGGTGCCCGCCTATGCGACCACGATCCACAAGTCGCAAGGCTCGGAGTATCCGGCCGTCATCATTCCTGTCGTCACGCAGCATTTCACAATGCTGGCCCGCAACCTGCTCTATACCGGCGTGACACGGGGCAAACGCCTGGTCGTATTGGTCGGCCAGAAGAAGGCTGTGGCAATGGCGGTAAGAGGTGGACAGACGAAGAGGCGCTGGACGAAACTGCGGGAGTGGATGGCCAGCTCTTGACCGGATCCGACCTTCATAGGGCATTGTCCGGCAGCAGAAGGTCAATCAAGCGTAAAAGGCCGCGTTTCCGGTGCTGTTCGCGCTCACACGCTTCCGCTCTCGGGATTGTATCGGAGGGGAATGTCGGCGGAGGGCGGGGCCGGTACCAGCATGCTGCCGACGCCTGCGGAGCTTGAAAATCCCATGCGCTACGGACTCCTGGAGGTGGTACAAGCCGCGTCATGCCCCTGCTCGCCTACACCCACTCAGGGGAGCCGCTTGTTGCTCCTCTGCTATTCGATCATCAATGGGAGCACCTGAGATCGGCGCAAAACCGCGACGCGTGGATGCCCCATGGGAAAGGACGGGCCATTCCCAAGGTCTCACGCCTCGGGACACGGTTCTTCGCTCATCCTCCCGGACAACCGACGACAGGAGCAAAGGAGAGCGATCTCCATCTCTACATCAAAGCCCAGAGCCTGATCGGCGCCCGGGCCGCAGGCTGGGATGCTCTCCCGGAGCAATCCGGGACCACGCCTGACGGCCATGACTGGCGGGCGGATGTCCTGTGCCGCCGGCCCGGAAAAGCCTGGACCGTCGCCGTCGAGGCCCAGGTCCAGCTCCAGGGCGAGGAAGCCTACCGTCAGCGGCAGGAGCGCTATGCCGCTTCAGGCATTCGCGCCCTCTGGCTGGTCGCTCACGAGCCCGCGGCCCTGCACCGCTATTGGCGCGAGCCCGATCCGTATCTGCCGGCCTTCAAAACCACGGTCGGGAAGGATCGGCACGGCCGGCCGGAGGCGCAGGTGCAGATCGACGGCTTATCGCTCGCCATCCCCGAGTTCGTCTCTGGCGCGCTCAGCGGGCAGTTGCACTGGTCTGGGAACGGCCGGCACGGGATCATCATGCTCGTTCTCCGCAAGGACCAGTGTTGGCACCGCACCTGCCGAAAGACGGTTCTCCTCGCCTACAGGGCCGAAACGCTGCGGAGGATGCCGCTCGGCCTTGAGGCGGCCCAGGCGATGACGGGCTATGGCGACGCTTATGCCAGGACTCGAGCGGTTCTTCCCGACCTCGCGGACAATCCATGGCCGCTCAGAAATGCTCTCGCGTCGCGTTGCCCTCACTGCCGGCGGGAGATCCGGTATCACAGCCATGACTGGGCGGGTCAGGATGTCGTTGAAGTGCCGATCGGCGTCGATGCCGGTGAGCAGGGCCGACGCCTCGGCGTGACCCCACATGCGCAATGGCATTGGGGACCTGAATCCCGTTGGACGCGCTGGGCTCCGCTCGGGGGCATCGGCCTGATCTCCCATCGCCGTCTCGCGATGCATCCGAGACGCCTCGGCCCCGGGACAGGCTGACAAGTTTCGCGGACGAAGCACCGGTCGCGGTGGCTTCGGCGGTCCAGATCGGCGACCTGCCAAAGGCTGCGTCCCGTGGCGCGGGCCCTTTGCCGCCTCAGGTCCCGCAGAATGTCCGATGGACACGCTCGTGCGGCTCCGGCGGTTCGGCGTAGTGAGCAAACGCCGGCTGATCCTCGTAGGGCTGCGAGAGAACCATCAGAAGCTCCTCGAAGGGAGCAAAGTCGTCCCGCTCCACCGCAGCTTGAATCACTGCCTCCACGCGATGATTGCGAGGGATATAAGCCGGATTGACGGCTCGCATGGCAGCCTGTCGGCTGGCGCCGTCTTGCGGCTCATGGCTCAACCGCTCCCGCCAGCGGGCGGCCCAGGCATCGTAAGCAAGCGGGTTGATGAAGAGGTTTCGGACAGCCTCGTCCGCTTCGGGTCCGGCGGCGGCATCGCTCAGCCGCCGGAAGGTCAGGGTGAAGTCGGCTTGGTTCTCGGCCATGGCCCTCAGAAGGTCCCCGGCGAGCGTCGGGTCCTCCTCGCGCTTCGTCAGCAGCCCGAGCTTGCGCCGGAGCCCTGCATGATAGGCCGCTTCGAATTTGCCTGAATAAGCGCCGAGTGCTTCATTCGCCTCGGCGACGGCCTTCTCCTCATCCTCGAACAGGAGCGGCAGAAGCGCCTCGGCCAGCCGCGTCAGGTTCCAGAGGCCGATGCGCGGCTGGTTGCAATAGGCATAGCGGCCGTGCTGGTCGATGGAGCTGAAGACTGTTGCAGGATCATAGGCGTCCATGAAAGCGCACGGACCATAGTCGATCGTCTCGCCGGCAATGGACATGTTGTCGGTGTTCATGACCCCATGGATGAAGCCGATGTGCAGCCAGCGGGCAATGAGATCGGCCTGGGCGGCGATCACCTGGTCCAAGAGCGCGCGATACGGATTGTCACTCTCAGCGGCCTGTGGGTAGTGCCGTCCGATGACGTAGTCCGCGAGGAGGCGCAATCCCTCCACATCCTGCCGGACGGCGAAGAACTGGAATGTGCCGACTCTGACATGACTCGATGCCACCCGGGTGAGAACCGCTCCGGGAAGCATCATCTCGCGGAGCACCGTCTCGCCGGTCAACACGGCGGCGAGCGCACGCGTTGTCGGCAGCCCGAGCGCCGCCATCGCCTCGCTGACAAGATACTCGCGCAGCACAGGCCCGACCGCCGCGCGCCCGTCGCCGCGGCGCGAGAACGGTGTCGGACCTGAACCTTTGAGCTGAATGTCCCGACGGATGCCGTCTCGATCAACCACTTCGCCGAGGAGGATGGCGCGGCCGTCGCCGAGTTGCGGCACGAACTGGTGCCCGGCATAGGCCATGGCAATGGGCTCTGCCGCATTCGGAACGCGGTTCCCGCACAGAAGCTCAAGGCCTTCCGGACAGGAGAGGCGATCCGGGTCGAGGCGGAGCCGTAACGCGAGATCCCGGTTCAGCCGGATGAGTCTTGGAGCCGTGACCGAGGTGGGCGCTATGCGTGCGAAGAAGCGTTTCGGCAGGCGGGCGTAGGTGTTGTCGAAGGGAAAATGAATTGTCATCGGACCGGTTTCACCGTCAGGACCCCGTGACATCGGATGGGGTGCTCCTGAAAACAAGAGCCGGATGTGCCCTCCGGCTGAAGCGGGTCCACGGCGCCCTGTCCCCGATTCTGGACAGCGCTCGGGACCATTCTGTCCCGGAAAAGACAGTTATTGCTCCCGCTCAATGATGCGGTACTCAACGTCGATAATCTCCCCTGCTCGGCGGGCTTGCGCCATCCTGCGGCGAAGGCGCCACCGCAGGATCATGCCGGTGATGATGGCCGCAGGGATGAGGATCAGCGCAAGTCCTGCGGCCAGGACGATCAGCAAAAGGCCCAGCGAGACGGCAGCAATCAGCACCAGGGCGGCGGCCCAGCGAGGCATCCGGATCAATCTGATGCCCGGATGGGGCGGATAGCGCGGGTCCATATCCCCTCTGTGCAAAGCTCTGCGTCAATCGTGCTTCATAGGCTGACGCCAGGAGTCGGATACACGATCGACATGGAGCGCAACATTCCGGCTCATCTCACTTCGCGCCATGATCGTCGGAGTGTCAGGTGCTCGTCGGAAAGGTGGAGGCCTCGCCCGGAATCGAACCGGGGTGCAAGGATTTGCAGTCCTCTGCGTCACCACTCCGCCACGAGGCCATCCGGGCGTATTCGGGATGTGGGACATGCTTGATAGTGGAGAGCCTCTCGAAGAGCAACCGCCCGCTTCGACTGGTGCTTTCCGGGCCGGCGGTCAAGCGCGTGAGACGGGCCCGAACACGTCGGCGGCAGCCCTGGATGTCCGTGTGGGCGCATTCTTCCGGAGCAATCGTCACTGTGGTTTGCGCGAAGGCAGCGACCTTCACGACCGCCATTCATGCGGCCTCGGCTGACCTTCCCCAACCTGAGACAATCCGGATTCGTTGTCCGACTCCAAACGGCAACTTCCAGACGCGGATCCTACGTTCGATCCGGATGCCGCCGTTGCTGCGCCTCTCAGTGCCTCTGTCCGGCCCGTTCGGCGGCACCGGCAAGCCTGTGCTGGAGGCGAAGGCCTGCGTCACGCAGCAGGCGGAGCTTTCTTGCCATAGGTTGAGAGTTGCTGTTTCTGTCGGTCACGACGGCCGCCGCAGCCGCGAACAGGTCATCGGCAGCCATCTCGATACCAGGGTCCCGCCTGCTCCCTCCAGTCACATCAACAAGAAGGGTCTGCAGGTCATGCAGGTCGACTTCAATGCTTCCCCGCTCAATCCGGGACACGACGGCCTGAATTGCCTCTCGCCGCTTCTCGATCCCTTCAGCGAGTGCCGTCTCCACCATCTGTCTTAATCTCCTGAACAAGTTGACCAGCGGGCGCTCTGCCGGCAGCGGGAAAACACTGCGCCCATATGGTTAATCAACGGTTACAGGGGTTGGAGAAACCGGCGTTTCAGGCCCGATGCCACCAAGTGCAATCAGCCCCTTGTCCTGCATCAATCCTTGCTCTCGGGGCGGGGTCCGTCGTGCATCGGTGCCTCGGTCGTTCCTGAACCGGATTGCTCACGAAGCATGCTCGCGAGCCCCTCGAGAAAACGAATGGACTCCTGCGGATAGGCCTCGCGTTGCGCCACTTTGATGATGTTGTGAAGAATGGCGGCGATATCCTCCAGCTTCGCGACACGCCCGGCCGCAAGAACATGAAAGAAGGTCGTGAACGCGACCATGACAGCCTGGTCACGCTCCTCGAGTTGCTGACACCGCATCTTGAGCGCTTTGATGTCCTTCTCCTGAGCCGAAACAACCTCAACCAGAGTGAGCATTTGCTCATTCAGGACATCGAGGGAAGCATTCATGCCGGCAGCACGCCTCGGAGGTTCAGATTGGGTGAGAGGCTTGAGCCTCGCGGCACTCATGTCATCGCCTGAGACTACCTGTGAAGGCGATGAGGCTTCCGCCTTGAGGAAGTTGGCTACACCGCGGTCATTACGTTCCAAAGGCATTTCCTCTTGATCTTTTTGCATAGGCCGTGATGCGCCCACGCCTGCATCCTGAGTAGATCCTGGCGCAATCCGCTGGATCAGAGTCCTGGTCTTCTGAATGTACCGGACCTGGTTCACATTCTCGCTCTTTGGCGTGATCGCGGATCGACACGGCGACGACCATTAGGATCCGCGGCGTCGAGAGTCATTTGAGTGGTATGTCCCTTGACAACGAAAAGCCGCTCCGTTTCGGAGCGGCTCAGGATGAAGGGCAAGAATGATCCCGCGTCCCGTTCCATCAGGCAGTCCTGAGATCGACCGCAGACTCTTTGCCGGTCCGGCGGTCCGCCTGAACCTCGTACGAGATCTTCTGGCCTTCAGCCAAGCCGCGCAATCCGGCGCGCTCGACAGCGCTGATGTGCACGAACACATCCTTGCCTCCGCCATCCGGCTGGATGAAGCCATAGCCCTTCTGTTCATTGAACCACTTCACAGTTCCTGTCGCCACGAAAGTCTTCCCTCTGTCTTGCTACTGGGTGGGAGCGTGCAGCGAATCACGTTCCCGCTCGATCCTGGTCCAGAGAAGGAACCTACACCCGGTCGTTCGACGCATGGTGGCTCCGTCATTCGGTCAGGATCGACCTCACAAGCGTAGATTCAGGCTCTTGTGGTGGCAAGCATCCTGCGCCTGACGTGTCCGAGCCAGACCTAAGTTCCTATTTTCCGCAGCATCATGGGAAATTAGACACGGGTCACGCCTGCTATGTCGCCTGCGTCAAGCCGAGTTTGTGGTTGGCATACCGGCGGCCGAACAGGGAGTCTCATGGCTCCGCCATCAACGCAGAAGCGATCCTCGCAAAGGTTCTGAATGATTTAGTCGCCGGTAAGCCCATGCTGATGAGATTGTTCAACTCGCTGGAATTGATTGCAGGCATCATCCGCAAGGGCGACCGCAGCCCGGGATCCCCGGCATCGGTGCTGAACTATCTTCTATCGAAGAAACCCTCTTGGCCCAACTCACCCCATCATTCGGTGTTCGTTAGGAGGAAATACGGGTGGCACGTTATCGCTCGACAAGCCTGATGCGCACAGCATTGTAGTGAGAACGCCGAGGGGCAGTCGCTCCTGACACGCAAGCCTATGCTCCGTAGATGATTGCAAAGGAGCTCTCCTTGAGAACACCGGAAAGGCTTGGGATAGAAAGTCGAGCGATGTGGGATGGAGCCTTCATGGAACCAGCCCCGGCGATGCAGTGATCCCGACTTGCTCCGAGAGAACCCCCAATAATGGGTATAAGCAGGCGCGGTAGCGGAGGCCAACAGCTGTCTTGTCGTTACCGACAAGGAAAAGGACTTCCCTGGTGTCGAGACCGTCAACCCTTTGCGCGAGAGCGCGGCATGAGCAACATTCGCTCCATCGACATGATGTTTCTCGATGACGTGTTCGACATAGGGAGCGGCTACGTCCTCAACTTCTCCGATCGCACCTTCGCGCAGCTTTCCGCCGAAGAGCTCAACATCGACATCAATGATCCAATCTATGCACGTGAGGGCGGCTCCAAGGCCAAACGTTTGCGCTCCTTCCTTCGAACCGTCGACACGCCGACCGTCACCCGAACACTGAATGCCCTTTGGGAATATCGGGAGGCCTTGCGACAGCGAACTGGCCAGGCCGACAAAGTTCACGATGCCCACGGCCGCCTCTCCCTGATCAATCGGTCTGAAGGCCGGCCGGATTGCTCCCAGGCGCCGACACTGCCGCCCACGCCAGCGTTCAACTGCGAAAAGCTGGATCAACTTAAGAGCGATCTACTCGCCATGACGTCGTCGGAAGCGTATGCCCGAGGCTATGCCTTTGAGAAGTTCCTGCGCGACTTGTTCGACACGTACAGCGCCGCGGGAGCCCTTCCGGCTGAATGGCGAGCAGATCGGCGGCAGCTTCCAGTTCGGCAACGAGACTTACAGACTTACCTTGTCGAGGCAAAGTGGCATGGCAAACCAATGGGTGTCGCCGAGCTCCACACCTTTCATGGCAAGATCGAACAGAAAGCTGCCTGGACGCGTGGCCTGTTCGTTAGCAACAGCGGCTTCACCGACGAAGGACTCGCAGCACTCGGTCGCGGCAAGTGCGTCATCTGCATGGACGGCTACGACCTCTATGAGACCCTGAACCGCGAAATCCCGCTCAACCACGTCCTCGAGCGAAGTGGCGGCGCTCTGAAGCTGATCCCGCTCTGACAGGAGCCGCATTTGACCTGCTCGAAGATCGGCAACCTGCTCCCGCAGCTGACGTTCGGTTTCGGCGGCGGAGTGGCCCGTGACGGCAAACATGCTCCATCCCGCAGCAGCACCGAGGCCTAAAACGGTCATCATGACCCGCTGCCAGTTGGGGCGCTTGGGTGCAAATGTCTGGATCATCGGAACTCCTGCCACAAAACCGCTATGGCTGCGCAACCGACTTTCTGCTCAGAGTGGTCAGGCCGACGTTGCTCACCAGACCGGCCTCAATGAGGCTCAGGATATTGCCGCCATGATGACTTAACCGTTAAGGCATCATGGCACGCTCGGAACAGAGACGCGGCTCTGGTAATGGCTTCTCACGAAACCAACCGGTTCGGCACCCTCAGCTCATGCGGTGCAGCCTTCAGCGTCAGGTCGCAGACTTCTTGCCAAAAGGTTCCTTATGCGATTCCTATAGGTCACGGGGGTGGATTCTATTCTGAAGTGTGAGCTTCAGGCCGTCTGGTCCCCGGAACAGATTGCCGGACGGCTGCAGATCGCGCCTGAGGGCCCGGGCCAGATCACGCACGAGACGATCTACGCTTTCATCTTCAGCCCACAGGGCAAGGCGCTAGGGCTTTTTCGCTACCTGCCGATGGCCCGGCGCCAGCGCCGAACCCGGTATGCCCGCAAGCCGCGGGGCTTCGCCATCCCGGCCGCGCTCGCTTCACCCTTGGATCCCAAATCAGAGTGCCAAATGTATGGTCCGGCCGTGCGTCGCAAGATGATGTTGGCAGACTGACAAACGTGAGAGCTGCATCAATGTATTAGGCCTCTGTGTGGAGCCTCAGCTCCGGGCCAGCATGGAAATCCGCGCGCATCCAGGACTGACTAGTAGTAAGACCTCTATGGGCCACTTTGGCACCAAGTCTTGTGGTTGCGCCGGGCAGACCGTTCGTCCATCTCCTTCGTCATCTCGCAGACCTCGGCGGGACAGCCGCTGATTAGATCATCGACTTCATCGTCGTCTCCTCAGGGCTGATGGCTGTCGATTGTGTCTGAAGGGCTCTTACGCGGCATGAGAGATGCTCCTCGGTTGGTACGCATGGCCGCGGGCCAGCACGGCCCACGCGATGCGGGCGAGCTTGTTGGCCAGAGCAATCACCAGCATGTTGCGATGCAGCCTCCGGCCTGCGGTCTCGATCCACGGCCACAGAGAGAGCCTTGCTGCATGCGGGCGACTCACTAACACGATGTGAGCCGCCTGCACGAACAGCGTCCGCAGATACGTGTTGCCGCGCTTGGACAGGCGGCCCAGGATCGTGCGGTCGCCCGTTGAGGTCTGCTTCGGCACCAACCCAAGCCAAGCCCCGAAGTCGCGCCCCTGTTTGAACCCGGCACCCGTGCCGATCGCCGCCACCATGGCGGATGAGATGATCGGCCCCACGCCCGGGACGCTCATCAGGCGCTGACAGTGCTCGTCCTGGGCGGCGAGCGCTTCGATCTCAGTGGAGACATCGGCGATGCGCTCATCCAGCCGGTGCCAGTCCTCCATCAGGTCAGCGATGAGGCGCACCAGCCGGGGCGAGAGGACGTCAGAGGACGAACCCAGAATGCCGGGCAGCGCCTGCCGCAAGGGTGCGAAGCCCTGGCGCACGGTGATGCCGCGCTCGAGCAACAGACCACGGATCTGGTTGGTCACGCCGGTGCGCTGACCCACCAGGCGCGAGCGCACCCGGTGCAAGGCGAGCAGGTCCATCTGGTCGGGCGTCTTGATCGCCACGAAGGACATGGTGGGCCGCTGCACCGCCTCCGCAATCGCCTCGGCATCCCGATAGTCATTCTTGTGCCCCTTGAGGAACGGTTTGACGTATTGGGCTGGGATCAGGCGCACGTCATGGCCGAGCGCTTGGAGCTGGCGGCCGATGTGATGGGCCCCGGCGCAGGCTTCCATGCCGATCAGGCACGGTGGAATGTTGGCCAGGCGCTGCGGGAGTTGGGTACGGGAGAGCTTGATCCGCAGCACGATGGCGCCGCGCTCGTCCTGCCCGATGAGGTGGAAGCTGTTCTTGCCCAGATCGATGCCCAGGGTGACGATCGCGGCAGAGAAAGAAGACCGTGACATGAGACGTGCTCCTTGCGTGGCTCGAAGCCCCACAGCTTACAGGCAAGCGGGGCAGGAGCACGGCCGGACCATCCCATTAGTAGTGCCAGTCTCCCCCATTTCCGGCCTTGCGGCGGGTCACTTGTCCATCTCGACAGGGCGGTTCATCAAATCGGCGGCAGAGCGGCGCGAACCAAGAGGTCATTAAGCCGAGCCAAACATTCGTGGCGCCGGCGCTCGAGCTCGCGTGCCAGCAGACGATCTCGCACATCGAGATACCCGCGTCGCTGTTCAAGGCGGCCGTCCTTGATCCCGGCGACCAGTAGTCCGCGCAACTCTGTCAATTCATCGTCCAAATCCTTAAGGCCCGCTTTCCAAGCAGGCTCCTCAAGGTAGCGCCAACCGCCAACGGCCTTGCGGATCACGTGCCGACTCTGCCGGTCCACAAGTTCGCCAGTCCGAAGAGCAGCCTGCGTATCCTTCAAGGCCTGCAGGAAGTCGTCGAAGTGCTCCTGCCCCAGCGGGTCGGTGAACGCCGGGCGATGGAAAGCTGTGGCGATCGTCTCGAGGATCAAGCGGTCCTGATCGCGCGCGCTCCGAATGCCGATGATCTGATCGTAGTACCGCTTCTGGAGATCGGAATAAGCGTTGAGCCAGGTGACGTAGTCGTCCCAAAACCAGAGCAGTACTTGGAATCGGCCAGCCGATCGGTGCTCTTCGTCGAGCAGTCGAGCTTGGCGCTGTATTGCAGCGTCACGCTTGGCCGTCGTTGCCAAGACCCAGACATCGAGTTTCGGCCGAAAGCCGAGCGCCTTTTCCGTTTGCGATCTCAGGAGCTTGCGGTCGATCGGGCCGCCGGGGAGAGGGTCGTTGTTCGCATCCAAGTCGTCGAGTCGCTTGCATTGGACGCCAATCGCGCCCGCGCGCGTTCGGGCCGCGTAGACATCGACCCCATCCTGGGCCTGTCCGGGCCGCCCGATCTTGTCCGCCATCGCGACGCCGTAGGCGAGCTCGACGACCGATTGGGTCAAATCCTCGAACTGTTGCCAATACAGTGGCGGCTGAAAAAACTGAGTGACTTGCCCCATTAGCGAGATGCCTCCGATCCCACGTGCGGCGGCGCGGCGGTTCCGGTTGAGCCGACTCCATGGAGCTGAAACAAGCGATCGAAGAAGCGTTCGATCAGCGCTTGCGCTCCGGCCCCTACCAGCTCGTTCGCGCCGAAGCGGTAGATCTCGTAACCCGCCAGCCGCAGGTCACGATCAGCGGACACCATCTCTGCGTAGGCCGGCAGCGACGGCCTGTCATTGCGACTGAAGTGATGCTGGCCATCGACCTCGATCACAACCCTTGCGCGATTGGGCAGCAGGAGAAGAAAGTCCATGCGTTGCCGCGGGAAGGAGGCGCGGTGCTTCAACGCCCGCACTACGGCCGGATCGTAGTGCAGATAGACTTGGGGAACGAGCGCCGGCAGAGCAGATTCCAACATCGGCCGATAGCGGCGGAAGTAGGTGTCAAAGAGTCCCTGCTCGCCCAACGATGCCAGCGATGCGCGCAAGCGTAGCCCAAGCGACTTGGCGGCATCCCTTTCATCAGGCTGCTGCTCACTCCACCAGCCGACGAGCTCCGACCACAACAGCCCATGCCTGGATATGGGACGATCGAAGACCAAGCAGTGCTCGGCCCCCGCGAGAATGACAATGTCATTGTTGACGGCGTCAGCGAATCCGAGCTCAGGCTTCGGCCCGGTCGAAGCGAAGATGAGGTTCTTTGGCGCGCCCGCGACACCACGGTGGAGCCGCGACAGACCATAGCCCGGATAGCCGGAGGCTTCGCCTGAGAATTCGAGCCTGTAGCCATCGCGCCGCAGGATCTCGTTAAGTTCGCTGGCAAGCCGCTGGGCCTCAGCGCCGCGACGTGCCAGCGGGTGCATCACCGCTTCGAGGAGCCGCGCGAAGCGCGAGCGCGAGCAGGTGAACGCGCCCAACTCGCCGAACAGCTGCTCGGCGTCCCAATCCGTCGGATTGAGCACCATGTGCTGAACGATCTGTTGCGTGAGCGAGCGGCCGGAAATGAAGCCGACGCCCATGCTGTCGATCGGCCAGAGCGGCTTTAACACCTCATCGATCAGGCGTTCGCCGGCTAGGTCGTGACCGAACGCCTTAGCGATATCGCGCCTTGTGATCTCGGTGATCGGCGGCTCGCCCTCCTCAAGAACCAAGCAGCCGGTCTCCTCCAGGTTGAAGTCGGCGAACCGGGTGCCGATGCGCTGGGCTATTGCACCGAGGGTCTTGCGGTCGGCGGTCTTGAGGCCGGCGAGCACGCGGTCGCGCTTGGAGACCGCCTCACCAAGGCTGAACCCTGCGTCCTCGGCAGCGCCGGGCAACGTCTCATGAGTGCAACGGTTCTTCAGCGTCTCGGCAATGCGAAGCGCGAGCGCATTGTTTCCCGGATTCAGCATGCCACCTCCGGCACACCAGCTGCGGTGAGCAGGCCATAGAGGTCCGCGACACGGGTGCGTTGGCCGCGCTCGCGGCAAAAGGTGAAAATCGCCCGCTGCTTGGCGCGCGACAGCGCTACGAAGAAGGTGGCGATCCCTTCTGGATTGCCCGCGCTGTGGCTCCACCACATCGCGTCGTCGAGCCCGACGAAGAGGATGGTGTCGTATTCGAGACCCTTGCTCTTGTGAACGGTCATCAGCGGCACCTGATCGACCCCAGTGAAGCAATCGAGGCAGGTCGCCCAATCGGGGCTGCCGTCCGCACATGCAGCGAGGTGCAGTCGAAAGGCTTCGAGCGCGATGGCGAGCGTATCACCCGTCGCATATTCGGAAAAAGACCGGGCAAGCGCTTGCGCGTCGACGAAGGTGAGCACCACGTCGGCAAGCGCTTCGGCCGCGGCCGTCGAGGGCGGCGTTGCTGCCATCGTCGCCCGCAAGCCCTGGAGAAACATGCTCAAACCTTCCTCGGCGCGCAGACACGCCAGCTCGTCATCCGGGTCGGCGTCGCGCAGTCGGAGCACCGCATCCGACGCGATCTGCCAGGCCGCAGGCGCGCGACGGGCGACGCCGAGGCGCAGCAAGGCCTGCGCGATCTCGGCATAAGCGTCGACCAGGAGATCCTGCAGCGTCGTTCGGCCGAGCGCGCGGCTCTCGTTGCGCAGACGCAGGTTCACTGCAGCCAACGTTGGCGCAAGCTGCTCCTCGAACCGATCGGCGGTTTGCCGCACGAGAATGGCATAATCGCGCGGCCGCGTTCCGCGAGCCGCCATGTCCTGGGCCAGCCAGCCCGCCAGATGCTGCGCCTCTCCAGCCGCGGTCGGACAGGTCCAGACCTGAGCGACGTCGCCGTCCACGCGCCGGCCCGACTGGGCGACGGTCGGGATCGCACCGGCGTCCAGCGCCTGTGCCACGACATGCTGGATGCGCACCAGATCCGGCGACGATCGAAAATTGACCAATAGCGGCACACGCTCAGCCGCGAACTCCGCTTCGAAGCGGTCGAACGCGTCCGTGCGCGCGCCTGCCCAGACCATGATGCGCTGTTTGTCGTCGCCCACCGCCGTTACGGTGATGCGCGGATCTCCAAAGGCGGAGAGCAGAAAATCATACTGGGCGTGGGTCGTGTCCTGGAACTCGTCGACGAACACGAAGGGATAAGTCGCGTGCAAGGCGCGCGCGATCTGAGGTCGCGCGCGCAGGAGCAGCTCCGCCAGACGATTGAGCATGGTGAAGGTCACAAGCGAGCGGCCGGGCCGGCGCAGCAGCTCGCTCCACCAGCGCTCGATTACGAACTCCACCGCAGTGGCCGGCGCCATGGCCTGAAGCGGCAGCCGAAAGGAGCCGACGATCTTGGATTCAAAGTCGGACGGGCCAAGACCGGCGACGACCGCCTGCCACGGCTGCGGGGCCGCCAAGCGCGCGCGCGTCAGGAAATCCTCGACCTGCGGCCGCCTCGAGAAGTCGATCCCATAGGGTCGGGTCGGGCGCCAGTCGGCTGCAAGCGCCGGTAGGAAGCGGTCGACCAGGCTCTTGGTGAACGCGTCGAAGGTCATTGACACGAAGCGATCGGCCTGAGCGCGCTCGCAGCGCTCGCGAACCCGGGCGGCGAGGTTTTCAGCGGCGTCAGTCTTGAAGGAGATGGCCAGCACGCGGTGTGGCTCCGGGCATGCGCCGGTCTCCAGCAGATAGGCAGCGCGCTGGGCCAGAAATTCAGTCTTGCCGGCGCCGGGGCCGGCGACCACGCAGGTGTTCCCCTGACGGCGCAAGACATGCCAGGCGTTCGGTTCGAGATCGGCGATGCCGCGCGGTCGCCACGCATCGGGTACGACGAGCGGCATGGATCAGCAGGCCCCTTCCGCTGGCGTGAAACTGAGCGCGGCGATGACATAGTCCAGAAGGGCCTTCAGCTCTTCCGGAATGCCGGCTTTCAGGGTTTCTGCATCGAGCCGCGCCAGAACACGCACATGAGTGCTGGGTTTGCCGCGGCCCAGGAAGAGATATCGATACCAGACGAGCGCAGCGTCATAGCTCGCGTCGTAGAGCGCCGGCAGACCTTCGTTGCCGAGCACCGCCGGCCGCGGGTCCCCGGCGCGTGGCCCGCGCATGCCGGGCTCCAGCTGCTGATACGCCGCGAAGAAGGCCGTCAGCATGGAATAGTCGAGATCAAGCGGCGCCGAGAAGAAGACGCCGAAACGGCGAAGCGCAACGATGGACTGTCGCAAGCCGTCGGTGTCGCTCGGACTGCGCGCCGCGAGCTCGGTCAGATGCGCAGCGATGTCGGCGGCAGAGAGCTCGGTGCCGAACACCTCCGTCGAGGTTCGGCCGACCGCCAACAACTGCTCGCAGGTCGTCTTAATCCGGCCCCAGCCGCCGCCATCACGGCCCCAATCGAGATCGAGGAGTGTCGCGTAGGGAATAGCGAGATCGCTCAGCAATCGCCAGAGATGGTTTACATGCCGGCCGCCGAGCGGCACCATCGCGACGAACGATCGGTCGATCGGGAGGCCGAGCGCCTCCGCTAGGCGCGGCAGCACCACCTCTTCCGACGCGCCCTCGCCGAGAATTACGAACCGCGCGAAGTAGAGCTCGGGGTAAGTGCGGACCGCTTCGCGCACAAACTTGGCGGCGTCTTCGTCGTTGTCGGGCAGCCGAATGCCATTGACACGTGCGGTGCGATCGGCTGGTTCGAGCCTGAAGTGCCGAACCTGGTCGGGATCGACGCGTGCGAGGATGCTCGCCGAGTGGCTCGAGATGAAGGCCTGCGCCCGCCCCGTGCCGGCCAGCTCTTCTATCTGCCGCACGATCCGCGAAAGATAAAAGGGCGCGAGATTGTTCTCGGGTTCTTCGACCGCGATAAGGGTCAGCACCGGCAAGGGCACGCTGCCAGCCTGGAATGCGGCGCCGGCCGAGCCGTCGGCGATCCGACCCTCGACGTCGAGGGTCGCGGCGGTCATCGCGAGATGGAACAGTGAACGCTGACCGTCGCTCAGGTCCTCCAGCCCGCGATCGCGACCCTCCTCGTCGGGATGAAACACGACCTCGACCTTGCGGATGAACTCCTGGAAGCGGAGGTCGACCGGCCGGAACACCGGCTTTGTGTCGGTGCCGGCGCTGTGCACCTGTTGCCAGCGCCGCTCGACCGCTGTGGAGACGAGATCGACGGCCGCCTCGTCGCCGAAGGCGCCGTTGAGGCGCCCGCCAGCGTCCAGGAACACGTCCTTCATGCCCTGTGACCAAGTGATCGCGCGCCACAGGCGGCCGCGGAGGAACGCGCTCACCTGCGAGGAGCCGTCCCGGCTCGTGGGCACGTAAATCATCTGGATGCGCGCACGGTCGGTCGGCCGCAGGTCCGAGCGATCCCCGTCCTCAAAATCTCCGAGCGCGCGAATGGCCTGATACTTCTGTTCGATCACGCCTTCGAGCGAGCCATCGTCGGTCCAGCGGCCTTCAAGCCTCAGCCGACATTTCAGTCTTCCGTCCTCCTCGCATGCCATCTGATGGAAGAATTCGGGGACGGCGGCGTGGCCATCCGCGCCTTCGAGCTCGGGAAAGGACAGGATGGCCTCGACCACGAACTCGCGTTCGAGTGGGGTGCCCGCCTCGGAACTGAGCACATGGAAATCCTGCCGGCGCACCCGCCGATGCTCGGGCGTGACCCCGAACAGCCGAAGCAGCGCCTGCATCACCGCCGTCTTGCCCGAACCATTGACGCCGACGAACGCGGTCAGACCCCGCGCCATGTCGATGGTCGTAGTCTGCGGCCCGAAGCACCGGAAATTCGTCAAATGAAGCCGTTCAAGATACATGAGACATCCGCAATATTGGAGCGCACCGGCTATCCCGTTCGACTTGGGAACGCTCGGTCAGATGGTGGGGAAGACTGTTAGAGCTGTTTCCACTGACGTGGAATCATCTCTTATCTTTGGTCTGTCGCATTTTTTGACGGCGAACCGGAGCCTTTTCGCCGCAAAATGCTCTAGCCGATCTGCTATGAAGGCGGTTCTGGACCGAGCGCGCGGCCGCGGTGACAATTCGCCGGCGCTGACCGGAGCCAGCACGGGGGGCCATGGAGCGAGAGATAGACGAACCAGGGCAGAAGGTGGTCGGCGATTTCGACGCCGCCGACGAATTGCTCTTTGCGGCAGCGAATGGCGAGCTGCCAGATCTCGGGCCGGTTCGCGTTCGGCGCTCGGGGCTGATCGGACCGTTGGTCGAGCTGGTCCGGGGACGACAATGCTACCCTGAAGCGTTCGCGTCCGTGACGCTCGAAGCGCCCTTTGTCATGACCATCGAGGCCGCAATTGATCGCAACGCGGTGACGGGGGCCGAGAAGGACGCGCGAGCTGGCGTCTTTCCGCTTCGCCGGCTTGGCGCTGACGGCGAACGCTCCGATCTGTGGCAATTGTGGGCGATCCGCGCCGACCAGGCCGCCCTCAAGGCCGGCTTTCCGGCGCGGATCGCGGCCGAGATCGTCGGCGCGCTCGGAGAACTCCAAGACAACGTCTTTCGCCATAGCGAGGCGGCGGGCACGGGCCTTGCCGCGTTCGCCGCGCGTCCGGGCTCGTTCGAGGTCGTGGTCAGCGACGGCGGCGTCGGCGTGCTGGCGAGCCTCCGTTCGCACCCGGACTATGCCGGTCTCGAGGATGCAGGCGTGGCGTTGAAGGTCGCGGTAGCCGACGGCGAATCCCGCTTCGGTCGCGACTGCGGCTGCGGGTTTGGGATGGGGCAGATGTTCCGGGCGCTCGCAAACCATGACGGGGACCTAAGATTCCGCAGCGATGACCACGCCCTTGAGGTCCGCGGGCACAGCCCGAGCCTCCAAGGTCGCGTCCAACTGCGCCAGAAAGCAGCCTTGCCCGGACTGACCGTCAGCGTGCTTTGCCGGTCGGCGAGCGTGCCGGGCCGGACGTTCTAACCGCGCGGGCGGCGCGAAGTCGGAGAGCAGCAGCGCGGTGCGCTTGGTGGCAATGTTGTGCGTGAGCAGATCGTCGATCGGCTCACCCTTCGGCGTGGAGATCCGCGGCCAGCGCAGCCGACCGGCCTCGGTGAACTCGGCCCGGCGGCGCTTGAGAGTGCGGGCGAAGGCGACCGTCTCGATCAGAATGACCTGGGCAAAATGGCGCTTGAGGCGCTGGAGAACCTTGGTGCCGCCGCGCACGATGAGCGTGAGCGGGCGTCCCGCTGCGTCGGCGATGCGGCAAAGACGATCGACATGCCAGTCAATCCGGTTCGGCGCGCCGGCGCCCGTGCCGAACTCGAAGGCAACGATCTCAACCTCCCCGCGCTCCCGCACGAAGTGCATCCAGCGCGCATAGTCCTGATCGGTCCGAGCGTTGAGGTGCAACGCAGCCGGAATCCTGGCTGCCATCAACTCGGCCCAGCCGAGCGCAATGCGCTTCATGCTGTGCAGATTGTCGGGCCGCGGCACGTTCAGGAACAGGCTGAAATTGGGGACGGTGACGAGCGCGACCTCAAGGTCGCGCAGTGTGGACAGAATCAGCTCACGATCGGCGAAGGCCCACCAGGCCTCGAGCTTGATATCGCGATCAACGCCCGAGGCGACGACGGTCGCGGTCTCGGAGATGCGGAAGCGCTCGGCGAGTTCGGCGCGCGTGCGGACGAGCGGCTGGCCGGTCCCCATGTGGAAGAGCTCATACAAGGGGACAGCGATGACCGGTTCGTCCAGGACCGACTTACGGCTGTATTTGTGGCCGATGAGTGGGATCACTGACGGCAAGTCGGTCACCGGCAGCGCGGCCACCCGCGGCGTCGACGCCAGATCGAAGCCGTCGATCTCCAGACAGCGCTCGAAGAACTGGTCGGGCTTGGTGCGGCAGACGGTGTCGCAGGCGGCGGGGTCGGCGCACGAGCAGAGATCGTTGCAATCGAACACGCCGGCGTCGGTGTGCAGGCCTCCGCAAGTCTCGTAGTCCGGACAGCCGCCGCAGCCGAGCGATGGCGCATAATGCCCGGCGTCGTCTAGGAGCCGGTAAGACGGCTTGAAGTCGCGGGTGGGCTCCTGTGGGGCGCGACGGGTCATTTCAGCTTGATCTCCATGGTCGCGCCGAGGACTCCGATCCGCTCGATAACGGCTGGAGCCATGCCCTGTCGTACCTCAAGCGCAGCGCGCACACTTGTCGGTACATTGGCGATGCTGGCCACCTGCCGCAATCCATCGAGCACGACCAATTCCGGTCCCTTGAACTGGACCAGAACGGTAGCGCCCTGACGCGCCGCCCCCTTAGGGATCAGCTTCGCCGTGAGCGTCCGGCCCTCTTCCGACAGACAGATATCCATCAGGGTCGGCGCCTTGGTACGGTCGAGACCCTTGGCCCACCGCTTGGTATAAGGCGTGCCGCTGGCGTTTCGGATGAAGTCGATGCCCATCAGGCGACCTCCAACACGGGGGCAAAGGTTTTGGTTTTTCCCGACCGGCGCTCGATCAGGAGACCGCGGGCGGCGAGATTGGACAGCCGGTTGTTCCAGGCCGTCGGCGCCAGGCTCTCTTGGCTCTGCGCCGCGAGGCTCGGCGCGCTTGCCGTACCAAGGCGCGTCACCAAGTCGAAGGTCGAGCGGTGCGCCTCGTCGAGTTCACCTAGGATCTTGGCCTCGCGCGGCTCGCCAGAGGGTGTCAGACGGCAGGCCCAAAGCGCGTCCTTCCGGTGCCGCAGAAAGAATTCGAGCTCTTCGATCACTGCTGGAGAGGCATTGGCGATGACTGGGTAGAGGGCTGGCAAGGTGGCGCGCGCATGGTCGCGGAAAGCTATCACCCCCTCGCGCAGGAAGGAGGCGGTCGCGACGGTAACGCCATCAAAATCCAAATAGACGGGCTCCGGCTCGGCGGGCGGATGGGCGGCGGCAACCAGCTTCCCAAGCAGCTGACGGCCGGCTTGCGCGCCGCTAAGCACCGGCTGGTCACCGGCCATAGAAAGAATGGATAACCTCACTTGCTAATCCTCATTGAATTCAGTGAGGATGGAGAGCCCGCCGTTCGTTGTCAAGGACCGCCGATCCTACGCCCCTGCTCTCTCCACAGCTGAGCCAGCTGACTAGGAACTCTTGGTAAGGTTGCCACTTGCAGACTGTCAGAAGAAGATCTACGTTTCTGACGGAGACAAGCCATGAAACGATTGACCAGTCGGATTCTTGAGGAAGCGCGCCGTCTGCCGGAAGGTGCGGTGCTGACTGCCAAGGCGCTGCTGCACCTGAGCTCGCGTGCAGCCGTTGATCAGGCTTTGTCCCGGCTGGCGCGGCGCGGCCAGCTGCTGCGCGCGGGCCGCGGCCTTTACGTTCTGCCCGTTGAAAGCAGGTTTGGCGTTCGCGCGCCTTCAGTCGAGAAGGTGGTCGAGGCGGTGGCCGCGCAGCGCGGCGAAACTATCGCTCCGAACGGCGCCGCGGCGGCGAATGCGCTCGGCCTCTCCACACAGGTGCCGGTCCGCAGGGTCTATTTGACCTCCGGACCAAGCCGAACCCTCCATCTCGGACGCCAGACCGTCGAGCTTAAGCATGCGCCGCAATGGCAGCTCGTCCTGCCGGGCCGTCCCGCCGGTCAGGCAGTGCGCGCCCTTGCGTGGCTTGGCCCGGCCAAGGTATACGAGACGATGCGTCGGCTGAAGCGGACACTGCCCGTGACCGAGTGGGAAGCACTCACAGGCGTCGGAGCGCGGTTGCCTACTTGGCTCGCTGAGCCGGTTAGCCAAGCCACGCATGGCTGAAGCGTTCCTGCAGCTATCGATTGAGGATCGGCGCGACGCGCTGGAGGTCGCGGCATCACGCTCTGGCCGCCCCGCGCACCTTCTCGAAAAAGATATCTGGGTTGTGTGGTCGCTGGACGCGCTGTTCGCCTCTCCCCTCGGTGCGAAACTCGTCTTCAAGGGCGGCACGTCGCTGTCAAAGGCCTATCGAGTAATTCGCCGCTTCTCTGAAGACGTGGATCTCACCTACGACATCCGCGCGATCGTCCCCGACCTCGTCGGCGACGCCGAGGATGCACTCCCCTCGACGCGGAGCGCGGAGAAACGCTGGACTAGCGAGATCAAGAAGCGATTGCCGCAATGGGTTGCCGAACAGGCCTTGCCGGTGATCGTTGCACGCCTCGCCGACACGCATGCGCCAGCCGAAGCCATCGTCGATGGCGAGAAAATCTTCGTTACCTACGACGCTACCGCAGCGGGTACGGGCTATGTCCGTCCCGCCGTGATGCTGGAATTCGGCGCCCGCTCGACCGGCGAGCCGTGCGCGCCATTCGATATCGAATGCGACGCGGCCGAACTGGTCGAGGGCTTGATTTTCCCGCAAGCGGCAGCGCGCGTCATGCGCGCAGAGCGGACCTTTTGGGAGAAGGCGACTGCGGCGCACGTCTATTGCGCGCAAGGGCGGTTGCGCGGGGAGCGTTTCGCGCGCCACTGGCACGATCTCGCGCGGCTCGACGAGGCCGAGCTTGCGAAAGCAGCGATCGCCGATCGTGGCGTTGCAGACGCGGTTGCTGCGCATAAGACGATGTTCTTTTCTGAGCGCGACGCCTCAGGCGCGCCGATCGACTACAAAGCCGCGGTGAGCGGCCACCTGCTGCTGGTTCCCGAAGGCGGCGCCCGGGACGCGCTTGCCGAGGATTATGTGCATATGATCGACGACGGATTGCTGCTCGATGCGGGCGAGCCATTTGACGCGCTGATGGAGCGATGCGCTGACATCGCCGCTCGGGCCAATGCGGCGGCGGGTGCATGATAAACCTCCACGAGCGCCTGTCGGAATTCTCTTACGGCTATGGCGTCACCCGCGAGGTCGAGCGGCGGCTGGCCGCGCGCGGGCTTCGCGCGACGCCGTTCTTGCCGAGTCTGCTCCACGAAGCGAGCCTTGGTTTCGATGTCGCCTTCTCTGGTCCTGGCCAAGTCGTGATGCTCCAATTCAAGCTTGGCCAAGAGTTGTCACGCTTCCGCAGGCTCGATCCGAGCGAAACCATCCCAGCGCTCTCCAAACCCTTCTGGCGCTATTATGTCGATACGACGGAGCACCAGTTCCTGCGTCTCGAAGAGTTCGAAGCCCATGGCGCAGACGTCTTCTACGTCGCGCCGCGCTTTTCCCATTGGTCGGCCTACGACGCAGCATTCCATGGCAATCAGGTTTTGCAGCGTTCCCTACTGTTGCGCCCGTCGGAGATCCAACGCGGTTCCGGCGGAACGCCCGGCGAGCACCGCATCGTGTATGATCGTATCAGGCGCTACGTCTGCTCCGAGCCCCGCGCGGTCGAAGAGGTCACGCCGGACGAACTGGTCGAAAAACTCGACGTCAGGGCGAGGTCGCAGGAACCGCTGATCTCAAGACTGGAGCGTCTTGTGTCGAGCGAGAGGGCTCGGGGTACGCCTCAGCTCGCGCGCAGTCGACAGCGAGACATTCGCTCCCGCGCCCGGACCCCAGCCGATGGTTTGGCGGCGATCGTCGGCCTGGAAGCCTGGCTTCAGGGCACGCAGGTTCTGTTCATCACGCCGTTCGAGACGGCCGTGCTTTCCGAATAGGGACTCATCCAATGACTCTCGTCGCCCGAGCGCAACTCGACTTCGTCCAGCAGACGCTCGCCGAGTTCACGCAGCGCTCTAGCATTATGCGTCCGATCGCTCTTCTCCAAGCCCAGCATGTCGCCATCGTGGTCTCGCTGCGCGCGATCGGCCATGTGCTGAAGGAAGTCGATGCCGATACAACCGCCAAGCGGCAGTGGCTGGCCAACCAATGGCTGCACTGGCAGACTGAACCCATCTTCGCGCACTTTATCAAACCCGACCGCGACAACCTCTTGAAGGAATTCCGCGGCTTTCTCGACATACGCTCAGGAGCTTTTGGATCGCCTGCGGTAGTCGCAGATCCGATCATGCCCACGAGTGTCGCCCTTCATGTCGATTTCAATCCAGACGCCTTACTGACGACGGACGGGCGAAAAGCTGTTCCTCTGCTGCGCGAAGCCGTTCACTTTTGGGATCAATGTCTCAAGCTCGCCGAGCAAGCATTTCTGACTGCGGCATGATTCGTCAGTCGTCCGTCCAAACAGGAATATCACATGACCGCCGATTGGACGCCGGTATTCGTCCTGCCGAATATTCCGCTGGAAGCTGCGATCGGCTGTGAGATCGCGGCGCTCGCCCCCGCGCACGATCGCCGCGTGGCGGCCCTCAAGCGGGAGCACCCCACGCTCAGGCGTTTCCTCAACCGCTTCGCTGACAACTTCGGGCAGAAGTTCGAGCCTACCGTCCTGATCCTGAACACGGCCGCGCCGCCGATCTTTCGCGATGTGACAGCGCTGGCAAGCTTCCGCGACCTCGTCGCGATCTCGGCGGTCACCCACGGTCGCGCGCTGGAACTTCGGCACTCGCGCGGACATCGCGTCCTCTTCGGCGAGGCCTTCGCTATCTACCCCTGGATGCTTGACCGACACTATGAGGATGTGATCGGCAGCACGCCAGCCATCCTCGGCACGCATGAACTCTCCCGCTTCAAGGGCCAATCGTCGCCAGCCCTGTTCCGCACCTCTCTTGGTGAAAGCGATATCGATCAACCGTTGCTTGCCGCGCTCTTGGCGCGCTGGCGTCGACGCTATGAAGCCGCAGAGCCCACCTGGGAGGACGTTGCGCTAATGCGCTCGCTCAACATGGCGTATCACGCCTCACTCTTGCCGGCTGGGACGGACACGACTTTCTATGACGTCGGGCGGGTCGTCTCCCTCTGGGTCAGCGCGTTCGAGATCCTCGTGCATCCCGGCGGCAGCGGCCAGGCCAACCGGGACAAGGTTTTCGAGATGATCGAGCGCACCACCTGGGCGATCCCGGCGAGCGCTCAGCTCGCCCACGACACGGGCAGCAAGACTAAGCTGGTGAAGCGTACACTCGCGTCGTGGCTCTACCAGGTACTCTATCAATGCCGGAACGACTTCCTCCACGGCAACCCGGTCGACCGCAGTACTCTCTTTCTTCCCACGCCGCAGCGAACGATTTTCGAGTATGCCGCGCCGCTCTACCGTATCGCGCTGACAGCGTTCCTTCCGCTCGGACACGACACACCGATGCCCTCGGCCAAGGACCCGAACCCCTTTGGCGCCTACATCGTCGATCACATGGACTTTATGGAGCCGCAGAAGAACGCCGAGGAAGCGCTGCTCACGGCGACGCGACCGCCGGCGAAGCGGGGGATGCGCCGAGCCAGCGCTGCTCGGCCTGTTGCCTCGTCGACGAGTTCGGCGGCTCGACCGGCCAGCTCGGATTAAGAGCAGAGGCGAGCGTGACAGAAGTTATCGCGTGCCGTAGACACGCGACCGCCTGCCCGTCGCCGCGAAGAACGCCCGACCATCAGATCCAAGAGCCCCACCGCGATGGACGAGCCTGACGAATACGACCTCTCTTTGCAAACCTGGGAGCCGGGAGAGCGGCTGGTCCATGCGAGCCTTTCACAGAACCTCAATGACCCCTTCAGCCGCAAACGGCTCTCTGACGACAGCACCGGTAGCGCCCCGGTGGCGCGCACGCAGTTCTCTCAGGGTCAAAAGGTTATGGTGAGAGAGGAGCTCATCGCCAGAGCTTATGACTTTCCCAAGATCGACATGCACGATGGGTCGCGGAATTCAGGGACTATGTGCTGGACAGGAATGTGCCGGAGGACAAGTTCAACGCCTTTGTCACCAGCTTCGCGACGCTATGGATCGACGGGAGGACGCGGAGACAGGACTCAGGGGAGATGCGAGCAATCAAGAAGGCTTCCATTCGTGATTTCGATCAGTTGTGTCACCCCGCTCACGCCGGGCGCTTCGTGATCAACCCAGTCGACAACGGTGTGCCGCCGCTCTTCACGCCGACCGAAATGGCGGCGATCTTCGAGGCGAATAACGGTCTTATCGAGGCTTTACTACCCGACTATATAGACCACCTTGGCGACGAAGGCACTGGCTCGCTCGACGACCTGTATGTGCGCCGTGGCGTCTATATGGCCGCCGTTGATACGGTTCGCCGGGAGCTCCACTATCTCAGCTCCTACTCGCTAACCGTTGGGCCGGTGGAGCAGTTTGTACAGACTTGGACCCCCGCAACACGCGACACCGGCGAGCCCTCCATCATTTCCGCACCGTTGCCGGCGATCCAACACCGTGTCGTCGCTTTTGCCCCGTTCATTCAGAGCATGGACTTAAGCCAGTTGAAGTTCGTGGTCGCACCGCCGGTCGAGGAGATACCTCTCCAAGGCGATGGGATCCATGGCGGAATTCACGAGTTCACCTTCCGCTGAGCACGATCACGCTCGGAAGGCTCCGTTCTCGAGTCCCCTCAGCCTGCCGGATCCATTGGCCGACCGCCATGGCTGTGCATTCCGCAACAAGCAGATTAAGCACGGCCTCGATCTTGCTCGTGTCAGTTGCATAGGCCGTGGATTGCATCTGGGATCAGGACAAAACTACTTCTGCATTCATCTCAGAGCGTCGCCTTTCTGCATCGGAAACCAGCCATTTCGCTAGGCAGAGTGCTTCATCCGCATCATCGACTCGTGCATCTAACATGATGTCTTCAGCTACAATCTGGAAAGCCTCATCCTGATTGCAGCCTCCAAAGCGAATTGCTTGCCGGTAGCGTTCTCTCGCTTCAACGGCCATCGAACAGTGCTTAAAATAGGCGTCCCACGCCGAGCCCACGGCTGCGTTATTCAAGGCGCGGTTCGCTGCCTCATCCCAGTCCACCTCATGTTCGGCGTGAGCCTCAACGGCCAGAAGGCAATCACGGAGGTCATCTATGGTCAGGAATTGATCAGGAATATCTCGCCTGCGCTGCTTAAGCTGAGTCGCTACGTCCTGACAGCCAGAACATATTAGCACCTTCTTGCTATCGTGCATCACGAAAGCGTTTCGGAACCCTGGCAGCAGTCGGCGTCGCGCCCAAAGTGCAGTCTCATCCGTTTCCGGAACAGGCTCAAAATGTTCACGAATCCCTCCTGACCATCTGCCAGCCTTGGATTTGCGCACCACCTGCCGCTTTGAACGTTGGCAGATCGGACATTGCCAATCTTCGGGTATAGCCTCCCATCTGCGCGTTGATACGGGATCTCGGTAACTTAAGTACTCTGCGTCAGTCGGAGCCTGTACCGTGCGTGGAGCATTAGTGATTTTAGGAGCGATAACGGACGAGTCTTTTTGAACAGATCGGGCTAAGAACTCGTTGAGCAGTCGAAACAACTCTCTCTCGCGCTCGTCGCGCTTCGTTTCTGACAAGAATGCTTGATAGAGCTGGGTTTGAGAATCGAATTGCCTCTGAGCCACCTGAAACCATGGTGTCCCATGCTCATGTCTTAGCCCCCCTGAGTGTATGAGTTTTAGTACCTCGTCAATCAACTTCAGGCGCATTTCGAAGCCTGAATTAGCTTTCTCCCATCTATCCTCCACTTTCTTTGGATTGATAGAATGAGACGCGTTTGGCTTCGGCGTAATAAATTCCGCAATTTCAGATGGAGAGAAGGTGAAATATGTATGGGCCTTCCCCTTCAAAAGAATCTTCGCTTTGCCGTCCGCCGCATTACATTCTGAGCAGACCAATTCGGGCGTGAAATTGGAAACCAGATTTTCCAGCTGATCCGTCAGATAGGATCCTCCCCTTGGAATTTCTGCCAACCATCTGTCGCCAAAAAGATCACGGGCTCGCTTGCGAACATAATCACGTAGATGATCATGATGCTCTTCCAGTTTGGCGAGCAGAATCCCACGTGGCGAGAGGCGGAAAATTTCATTCTTGGATCTTCTGCAAACCGGGCAACTCCATCCTTGATCGACTAGAGCCCAGTTTTGATTAAGGTCCAAACCCTTCGCGGCATGGTGTTGTAGTGCTGCTTTCGTTTGCTCACTCCACCGCCCATCACGGCGCCGGAAGAACAACTCCATCTCTGAATCTGATAGCTTTGATGGACGCCAGAAAGCGAGTTCGACAAACCAAGCTTGTTCGGGAGCCCCACCGAATGCGACACCATTCTGGCTTGGCTGTTCAGGATCAAAGGACTTCACAAGCTGCCTCAATGGTTTTTTCATTACGGTGTGTCAATTGATCGACTGCGCCGATACCTGCATTTAGGTGGGATCGGGCTCAGCTAGGGCTCAGTGCGATACACACCTCGCCCTGGAGGTCCGAATCATTGCCACGATGGAAGCTAACTCCGTGACTGTCGGCGCATGCTCTCAACAGCTGCCGCTAGATCAACTGGTCCCTTAGGAGTTCCCCATCTTTCCCAGAACGGGATTGTCGCACTTCGAGGAACACAACGAGGTCGAGTAATTTTGATCCTGGTCGGTAGCAATGTTGCGTCCCCAACCACAACTGCCTCGCCTACATCCAAAGTCGGTAATATCTCCATTAAGCTCTCTAGGCTCTCGGGCAGTAGCTGCTTCACTACACTTTGGTCGGTTTTGTTCGCCAAGCGAAGGCTAATGATGTTACTGCATTGGCTCAAGATTGTTGTACTGACATCAGAAGGTCGCTGGCTGACCACCATCAGCCCTACTCCGTACTTCCGACCCTCCTTTGCAATTCGCTCGAACGTTTCGAGAGCACGCCGCTCTAGAGGACCTATAGAGCTGCCCTCCCGTGGCAAGTATAGGTGTGCTTCGTCGCATATCATCACTATTGGGTGACGCCCATCGCCCTCGTTGCCGGGATTGCTCCAAAACTGAATCTGATAAATCAACCTAGCGACTAGGCCGATAACAACCGGCAGAACGTCGGATGGCACCTCTGAGAAGTCAATAATTTTGATACCTGGGTTTCGCCCGTCTTCTTTTCCCGAGCCTAAGAGACTCGCCGCAAGTGCATGAAGCGAGTCGTAGGTGCTGTAGCTGCTTGGGGACTGGTACATAAAACCATACCTGCGGTCGTTCATCTTCGTTCTGAGGCGAATTAGAAACCTTGAGAGCTTTCCATTGAGTGGGCCCTTCTCCATTTTGGGTTGGCCCTTCCGCGCTCCGCTAGCGTAAGTCTCACCCGTATCGAACGCCTCATCATTTTTGGCATCCAACGCAGAGATCAAATCCTCAAGCCGATAGGGTATTGGCGTATCAACGGTAAAGCCCTCGAGAAGATGTTCAACACCGAGATCTTTTATAGCTTTGCGCTTTGTCTCTATAACTGAATCCATCAACGCGAGTGCTTGATTTGGCGCATTCTCACCCGATCTATCAACGAAAACAGATTGCATTTCATCATACGTCAGCAGCCAAAATGGCAAGAAAATAGCATCGGGCTTCTCTGTGCCTAGGTCCCCGATGCCAGCAATCCTGAAATGCGACGCGAATGTCATACTTGAGTATTCGCCGTGCAAATCGAGAACAATGATATTTGCATGCGGAAGCTCTGCCGCCTGCTCTAGAACAGAGGCGACGGTATACGACTTGCCAGAGCCAGTACTACCAAGAAGAGCAGCATGCCGCTGGAAGAGTTTATCAGCATCTATGTAGGCGGCCGCTTTCCCGTCCAGTGTATAGGTTCCAATCATGAGAGGCATGGTCGTTGCGCTTTTTGATGAGGCACTCAGAATGCCCATGAAGCTCTCGAGAGCTTTCTCTTCTATTGGGAAAACAGCACGACTGATCTCAGGCAGGGAAAATACAGCTCTCGTAAATGTATCGCGACGTTCGCCGTCACGTTCACGGTAGGTGCCGACGAGATTTACACATACCCCGTTTTCCTCCGTCGGAATGGTGTTAAAATCAGCTCCCTCATCGCTCGCTTCCTCGCCGAGACTCGGTGATTCGACAGGGTGCCGCCACACACGCTCAATTATTCCAATTAGCCATTCGTCCCCCATGGACCGAATTGCAACCAGGCGACCGACACGTGCCTTTTGAAGTTTTACGCCATCAGTGACGCGGACCATTATGCGGGAGGTTTCGATGCTCCGGACTTCTCCAAGCGACTGCTCTTCGGAAAAGCTGAAAATAGCCATGCTAGATCTCACTCAAGGAATTGGCGAAGGAACGGGTCAAGCTGCCAGATGGGGGCTGAGAATCGACATACGTTGCCGTCGTAGTAACAGACCGCCCCATCACCATCTCTGCAGAATGCGAGGACATGAGGGTGCTTGTTGACAATAGCTTGAGCTGCGTCCGTCAAGTCTCGGGTAATGATAACCGCTGGCATTCCAGCATCTAAGCGACCTCGGATTATCCCCTGCAGGTGCTCGTCGTTAAATCCGAAGCCGATGCAAACAAGGGCTTGGGTCTGCGAAAGGGTGACGTTCATCTCTCCTCGGACCCTGTCGAAAAGCGTGTTGATCAGTGCGTCCTCGTATTTAGATGGACCAGGAACGACTATGGCACGCGCCGCCGTGGATTGATCGTTCACCACTTCGATAGGACCAGCCTCGGTTGTGAGCCATGTGATTGAGCCATGCGGTTTTATAAGCCGCACTGTCGGCTTGGGACGGTGTTCGTAAGTTGAGCCACGCTTCCGATCCGTAGCAATAGAGCGCGTATAATGTGTCTGGAACAACGTGTGTTCTCGTACACGTCGGCGTCGGAACCCCTCGAAGCCGGTATCTAGTGGCAGACTTGCTAAATCGCAAAATAGCTCCAGCAAGGTGTCATAGTTGGTTGTGATAACTGAAATGCAGGGAGCGTTTTGAGGCGCCCCCTCATACAGCCGTCTTAATAGTCGGGCTGGAGCATGTGTCTCGGGGTTATCAGAGCTTAGAATTCTAGCTTCTGCCTCAGTAGTTCGTTGTATAATGAGACTTGCCGTTTCCTCTCTCAGAAGTCGGATTATCTCGTCTCGACCAGCAGCGCCAATTGGAATCGCATTCAACCCTTTTTCCAGATTTGCTCTGATGTCGGACAGAGCGCTGGTCCACAAATCCTTCGGCTCGTGCGTCACTAGTTTTGACCCTAAAGTCGTGATTAAGTGATCGCCCAAAGCTCCCATGTGCGGGAGATCGTACGCGCACGAGAAGCCAGATCCTATGAGGAGCGTTGGAGTCAGGCGGAAGATGTCTTGCAGTCGTCTTGAGACAACGTCCGAACCGGCCATAATGTCCATAGGGGGCCCCACATTCGGCTTTTGCCGCGTTTTACGGCCAAGCTCTGCATAGGACTTCCCCGATAAGCAATGTCAAAGGGCAAGCTAGCAAGGCAAATCCACAGGCAGTGGCAGTGTGGCTAGAAGCAGTGATATAGCCTTTTCGCGCTGCAACATAGAAAGCCTCTGAAGCTCAAGACGAACGAGCAATATCTTTTCGGCTCGATTTACAGAACCAAAAGCCTTGCAGACTCTGGATTTCAGCGCACTCGGATTACTGACGAGAAGGATTATTACTAGGAGGGTAAGGGCACGCCCGAACCGTTGCTGCTCGTGAGGCAGGCGGGTCTGGGCGGCATGGACGATCTCTGTTGTGAGATGCTGGCGCTGACCAAAATGGACCGGAACACTGGCGATCCCTACGATCCTGCCCGTCACGCTTAACTTCGCGGGCACGCTAGCCACAATTGTTAAACGCACGCCCAAGATTGCCCGCACTCCTATCCGGTAGGTGTGTTCGTGTGACACCGGCTTTCGGAAGGTTACTAACATCATTCTTGCATAATAACAGCATTGAGGTTAGCGTGCGCCGCAGTGTTAGGAAAACAGCATATCACCCCCGAGGGATCATTCGCCGAGGCGCTGGAACGCTATCTCGGAGACACCCTTCATGACCGCATTCGAGTTATCAAATTTGAGGGTGCACGCGGACTTCCTTCACTTCTCGGGCGAACCTACCCCCTCTATGAAGCCTGGATAGCCGGAAGACGGTGCGTCTTTCTTGCGGCCTTGAACAGCGCCGCCACCCCTTCCGACATCGCCAAGCACATCGGCCTGGTCCGCGACTCTGTTGATGCAATCATCGTCTTCGCAACGCCTTCGCTGAGCGCGCACAACCGGTCACGCCTCATCGGTCAGGGTGTGCCATTCGTTGTACCAGGCAACCAGCTCTATATCCCCGACCTCGCCATGGATCTGCGTGAGCATTTTCGCGCGCTCAAACAACGGCATGCGGACGGCCTATCGCCGGCGGCTCAAGCCGTTTTGTTCAATCACCTTTTGCGGCACGACGAGAATGCTACGACCCCGTCGCTCATCGCGGCGCGACTCCGCTACTCGGCGATGTCGATCGGCCGCGCTTTTGACGATCTTGTTGCGTCGGGCATCGCGCACACCGAAAAGCACGGCAAGGAAAGACATATCCGGTTCAAGGCAGAAGGACGCCAGCTATTCAAGGCGGCGCGCGATCTCCTCCGCAGCCCGGTACGCTCTGTGAAGTTCGTCCAAGGCGATCACTTCCGAGTGCCGCTCAAGCAGGCGGGAGAATCAGCGCTTGCCGAGCTGACGGATTTGACCCGGCCCTCGATCCGCACCTTCGCCGTCGCCGCCAGCGATTGGAAGGCGATCGCACAGACCTCTAGTCTTGTCGAAACCAGCCGGGATCAAGCCGATTTCGTCATCGAAACATGGTCCTACGAACCTGCCGCCTTGTCCGATACCGATATCGTGGACCCTCTGTCGCTTTACGCGCAGTTCCGGGATCATCGTGACGAGCGTGTTTCCATGGCGGCAGAACAACTCTTGGAGACCATCCCATGGTAGCCGGCATCGACAAATTCCGTGAGCATTTCGCAGGACATGAGGATCACTACGCGATCATCGGCGGTGCCGCATGTGACTTGCTGTTCGATGCGGCCGGTCTCCCATTCAGAGCGACCAAGGATATCGACATGGTGCTTTGCGTCGAAGTGGTCGATCCCGTATTTGGAACGGCTTTCAAAGCATTCCTCGATGCAGGCGGATATCAGGCGCGCGAGCGAAGCGATGGCAAAAAGGAGTTCTATCGCTTCCATCGGCCATCCGACCAAAGCCTCCCTTTCATGATCGAGCTCTTTTCGCGCAAACCAGGGGCGCTCGATCTCCCGGAAGATGCGGGCCTGACGCCCATCCCTGTGGAAGAGGATATCGTCGGCCTCTCGGCGATCCTTCTCGACGAGGGCTACTACGACGCGCTGCAGGCAGCGAAACGCAAACTGGGCAGCGTCAAGATCATCGACGAAACCCTGCTTATTCCCTTCAAGGCCCGAGCCTTCCTCGATTTGACCGCCCGCTCGGAGGCAGGCGAAACGATCGATAGCAAGACCATCAGGAAACATCGCAACGATGTGTTCCGCCTGGCGCAGCTGCTGGCTTCGGATACCTCAATTAAGCTCGCCGATCCGATCCGCGAGGATCTCCGAAAGTTCCTCGAATTGGCTCAAGCTGACGAGACCCTCGACCCCAAGGCGTTCGACGTGCTCCTCACGCGCGACGAAGCCATCGACCTCCTTCGTTCAGCCTATGGACTGCACGGCCGAGCGGGGTGACGGGACCGGTAAGACGAAAAACACGCCGAGACTGATTTCCGGAAAATCGGCTTTACGTTTCTGAGGGGGTAAGCCTTCCCCTGCGGCCGAGCCTAAGGTCTCGGCCGACCCCTTCTGCGGGGGACCCCGCAACGCCCCCTGTAGAGTGAGAGTGCGGACCGGCTTTGCCGTGACGGGTTGAGGGCTGGGAGAGAGGCTCCCGGCGCCCGTCGCGGAGACCCGCGATGTCCACAAAGACCGCACCCGCTCGCGCCGGTCAGGATCGGACGAGCCTCTATGACGAAATCACCGGCAAGATCATCGCCGAGCTGGAGGCCGGCCGCGTGCCCTGGGTCCAGCCTTGGGGAACGGCCGCCGCGAAGGCGCCGCTCGCCATGCCGAGGAACGCCGCCACGGGCCGCCACTATTCCGGGATCAATGTGCTGATCCTCTGGGGCGCCGTGATCGAGCACGGCTTTCCCGGCCAGAGCTGGCTCACCTTCCGCCAGGCGCTCGCGCTGGGCGGCAATGTCCGCAAGGGCGAGCGCGGCACGACCGTCGTCTATGCCGACCGCTTCGTGCCCGAGGACGAGAAGCGGCGCGCCCGCGAGACCAGCGAGGAAGCCCAGGCGATCCCGTTCCTGAAGCGCTTCACCCTCTTCAACGCCGCACAGTGCGAGAACCTGCCGGAGGACATCGCGATCGTCGCGCCACCCCCGCCGCCCGGCCTGATCGAGCCCAAGGTCGAGGCTCTGATCCGTGCGGCGGGGATCGACTTCCGCATCGGCGGCAACCGCGCCTTCTATGTCCCGGCGCTCGACTACGTCCAGGTTCCACCGCCTCAGGCCTATTTCGAGCCGATCAACTGGCACCGCACGGCGCTTCACGAGATGGGTCACGCCACCGGGCATCCGTCCCGTCTCAGCCGCGACATGAGCGGCAGCTTCGGCACGAAGAAGTATGCCTTCGAGGAGCTCGTCGCCGAGATGAACGCCGCATTCTGCTGCGCGTCGCTTGGCATCGTGCCGACCGTCCGGCATGCGGACTACATCGGCTCGTGGCTGGAAGTGCTGCGCGAGGACAATCGCGCGATCGTCCGCGCTGCATCGCAGGCGAGCAAGGCGGCCGACTGGCTTCTCAGCTTCGCCCCAGCCGACGACGCGGGCCTTCAGGCCGAACCCTCGATCGACAGGAGGGCGGCATGATCCTTCTCACGCCCGAGTTGCGCGAGCGGCTGACCGCCAACGGCCGCGAACGGGATGTCGACCATGTTCCCGTGGTCAAGTTCTTCAACCCCCTCGGCGAAGGCGTCTGGCTCGCCACGGAACTCGACGAGGACGGCGACACCTTGTTCGGCCTGGCCGATCTCAGCCAGCCCGAGCTGGGCTCGTTCAGCCTCGCCGAGATGACCGCTATCCGCCTGCCGCTCGGCCTCGGCATCGAGCGCGACAACCTGTTCAAAGGCCTGTTTCCAATCTCAGTCTGGGCCGAGGCGGCCCATCGAACCGGCAGCATCCGCGAGGCAGAGCGCGTGCTCTACGCCGCCCATCGCGCCCAGCGGGAGGATGTGTGATGCGCTTCCGTCGCTGGCCACGGTGACCGCCTATCGGGATACGCCGCGCAAGCGCACGGCGTTCCTTCGTAAGCAGCGCCTCGAACGGGAGGCGCTGCCGCTCTTCGCCGAGGCGATCGCCGCCCGGCAACGTAGCGTCGACGAGGAGATGGCTCGCCGCCACGTCTGGTGGAACGAGCGTGAGCGCCCGGCACAGCGCAACGCGCGGGCCGCCCGCCGGCGCGAGGCTCGGGCTCGGCTCTTCGCTCTACCGGATCCGCTGCGAGGCAAGGTGCGCGATCGCTGGCGCAGCAGTGGCTCTTGCGAATCCATCGATATCGGCACGGCTCTCATCAGAGCACGCCGCTTATATTTCTAGTTAGTTGGAGGTTTTTTGCAACGATATCTCGGCCATATTCACCGCGTCGAGCAAGGCTCAGGCGGCGGTGGACTGAAGGCGTGCCTAACGGCTGCATCGCTCCGCGACCTCTTCGCCAATATGACACTAGTTCCGCTGCGACCAGGCAGGCCGTGATAACGCATCTTATGCGCGCGTTGGTCGTCGTCTTGCTCGTCACTATCTCGTTCATGCCGCACTCGCAGCTTCTGCAGGTGCGGCATCACGCATGAAGGCAAGAGCCAGACTGATGCCGATGAGGCCAATCAGGATGGACGCCGCGGCCAGGGCTGTGACCCCGCTGATCTCGACGAGGATGCCGCCGAGAAAAGCGCCGGTGGCGATCCCGGCGTAGGTGGTCGAGCTGTTCATGGCCAGGACCAGCTTCGACCTCTCCCCGGCGAGGCTGAGGAGCCGGTGCTGGATCGGGACGAGATACATGTAGCTCACGTTGCCCCAAAGCAAGGCGATGAGCAGGGTGAGGACGCCGTGCTGCCCGAATGCAACTAGGCCGACGAGCAAGATGAGTTGGGCCCCCACGGCCGCGATGAGGACCTTGAAGGGGCCAAAACGATCGGTCAGGAACCCGCAGGCGACGTTTCCGGTCACGGCTCCGAAACCATAGGCAAAGAGCGCGGCCGAGAGCAGCGGGACCCCGGCCAGCAGGGAGCCGGTGATGAAGACGCTCACATAGGAATAAACGATGAACTCGGAAACGACGACGAAGAGCGTCACGGAAAGGACGCCGTAGATGATCTTGGAGACGTCTTTCGAGGCCGGGCCGTTGCCGCGCTCCGGCGCCTTGGCAGGGATCCCGGACATCATCGGAGCGAGGATCAGCAATGCGAGAAGGCCGGCAATGACTACGAAAGCGAAGGCGAAGCGCCAGCCGATCGTAGCTGCAATCCAGCTGGTCGCGGGAACGCCAGCAACCTGTGAAACGGTCATGCCGCCGAAGATGAGGGACAACGCCATCCCTTTGCGTGCAGGCGGCAGGAGCTCGGCGGCCAGCGCGGTAGCCGCCGGCGTGAACATCGCCGCGCCATAGGCGGAAATGACGCGACCTGCGACAAGGGTTAGGAAATTCGCTGCGATCGCGCAGATCAGGTTGCCGATGATGAAAATCGCAATGGAGAGGATCTGGACCTTGCGGCGGCTCATGTCCTTAAACATCCAGGCATTCAGCGGCGCGAAGACCGCGTAGCAGAGTGCGTAGATCGAGATGATCCAGCCCGCCGCGCCGGTTGAGATCGTCAGGTCACGAGAGATCACATCGAGCGCTCCGATGACGACAAACGTGTCCAGACCGATCGCGAAGGCACCAACGGTCAGAGCAGCAACGATGAGTTTCGTTCGCGCATCGGGAAGGGATGAGGTCATGACTGTAATTCAGGTTCTCTCGTAGAGTGTCCAGGCCAGCACATCATGCAGGGATAAAGGCGTGACCATGATGTCCCGGACCTGCAACGCCAATTTTCCCGCAAATGTCGGGAATTCAGTGTCACGGAAGATGGAGGGGCTTCGTGCAAGCTGGCACTATGTCCGCGCCATTTCCATTAGAACAATTTCGATCGGCTCTCCGCCAACGCCATGAGAGAAGTATCCTTTCTGCATGGCTTTAAAACCGTGACGCTCACAGAATCCCTGCGCGTTTCGCGTGGATTCTATCTTGATGGACCCCGAATATCCCTTGGCCGCATTTTCAACGCCAACTTTGAGCAGTCGCTTACCGAGTCCCCGGCCTGCTGCCTTAGGCAGCACAAAAAGGCGCGTCACCTCGCCAAGAATTGAGTCGACGAACCCCAGTACTTCACCATTTTCTTCGGCGATGACCGTATGACCCTTCTCGATAATATCCTCATAATATTCGACAGTACGTTCTCCCATCCACCCTGCAAGCTGTTCGCTCTTGTAGTGATTCTTTGCGAGGCCCTGAACGGATTGCGCTGTCACGTCAAACAATGATTGACCATCGCCAGCACGAGCTGAGCGCAAAACAATTTCGCTGTCATTCTTAGCGCCATTTATGGACGGTCTCTTGCGCAAATCATGAACTGCGAATGACTCTCTCAGAATCTGCTTGCAGAATTTCCGCAGACTTTTTCTGTTCTAAGTGCAAAGTGGTAAGATTTCCAACCAATTTCGCCGGATTGCTGCATCAAGGCAGTCGCGTTGTCGACATAATTGTGATCCGAAGCTGGCTCTGTCACGACTGAACACCACCAACTACTATTCTCAGGAGGACCTCGATCTATAGGTCAGGCGGAACCGACAAATCCGCACAGTTGGCTTTACGCCTTTACGAGTCCGTGCGGCACGACCTGCTTGCTGAGCATCGGTCCGGTCTGCGCGCGAGAGAGACGCCGAAAGTAGAGAGTAAGGGGGAGGACGGGATTTTCGTGACGGGTTGGAGGTCGAGAGAGAGGCTCTCGGCTGCCCGTCACGGAGTCATCCCGATGGCTACTGCCGTTCAGAAAGTCATCCTGTCGTCGTCGCGCGACATCCCCTTCAACAAGCTCATTCTCTCCCAGACCAATGTCCGGACCCGAAAGGACGGCGTCTCGATCGAGGACCTAGCGGCCTCGATCGCGCGTCGCGGCCTTATCCAGAGTCTCCACGTTCGACCCGTCCTGGATGCCGAGGGCGCCGAGACCGGAATGTTCGACGTCCCTGCCGGTGGCCGTCGCTACCGCGCGCTCGAACTGCTGGTCAAACAGAAGCGCCTCGCCAAAACCGCACCGGTCCCCTGTGTCGTCGGCGACGCAAACAGTCCCATCCTCGCCGAGGAGGTCTCGCTCGCCGAGAACGTCGAGCGGCTTCCGCTGACGCCGCTCGAGCAGTTCCGCGCCTTCGCCGCGATGGCGACGAAGGGCATGTCCGAGGAGGAGATCGCCGCCGCCTTCCTGGTGCAAGTCCAGGTGGTTAAGCAACGTCTGCGCCTGCTCACCGTCTCCCCGACCTTGCTCGACGTCTATGAGGCCGAAGAGATGACGCTAGAGCAGCTCATGGCCTTCACCGTCTCCAGCGACCACGCCCGTCAGGAGCAGGTCTGGGACGGCATCAAGAACGCCTGGTCGAAGGAGCCCTATCAGATCCGGCGCATGCTCACCGAGACGACAGTGCGTGCCTCGGACAAGCGCGCCGTCTTCGTCGGCGTCGAGGCCTACGAGGCCGCCGGCGGCATCGTCATGCGCGACCTGTTCCAGTCCGATGACGGCGGTTGGCTGCAGGACCCCGCGCTGCTCGATCGCTTGGTCGCCGAGAAGCTGAAGGCCACAGCCGACGAAGTCGCGGCCGAAGGCTGGAAGTGGATCGAGGTCGCCGCCAGCTTCCCCTACGACGCCACCCGGGGCCTGCGCGAACTGCAGGGCGAGCCGCTCGACCTGACCGCCGAGGAACAGGCGATGATCGATGCGCTCAACGGCGAGCATCAGAAGCTCGAGGCCGAATATGAGGGCGCCGACGAGCTGCCGGACGAAATCGAACAGCGCCTCGGCGAGATCGAGACCGCGCTGGCGGACTTGGAGACCCGGCCGGTTCGCTTCAAAGCCGACGACATTGTCCGCGCGGGCGTGTTCATCAGCATCGCCCATGACGGTAGGCTCGACATCGATCGCGGCTATGTCAGGCCTGAGGACGAGGCCCCCCGGCCGGCCGTGGGCGCGGACGCTGGCGACGCCGAGGGCCAGTCGAGCGATCCGGCCGAGCCCGTCGTGCAGCGGGCCGTTATCACGATCGGCAGCCAGCCGACGGAGTTGGAGGACGACGAGGACGATGCGATCAAGCCGTTGCCGGATCGTCTCGTCACCGAGCTGACCGCCCATCGCACGCTGGCGCTTCGCGATGCAGTGGCCAGCAACCCGCACGTCGCCATGACGGCGCTGCTGCACAAGCTGGTCTCCGATACCTTCCAGCATCGCATGTACACCGGCGCGCTGGAGGCCTCGGTCCGCCATGTCTTCTTCCCCGTCCAGGACGAAGCCCTGAAGGACAGCCCCTCGGCCCGCGCGGTGCATGAGCGGCACGAGGCCTGGGCCGGCGACATCCCCGCCGATGACGACGCGCTGTGGGATTGGCTGGCGGCCCTCGACGACACCAGCCGCATGGCGCTCCTGGCGCATTGCGTGAGCTACGGCGTCAACGCGCTCTACGACAAGCCCAACCCCTACAGCGGAAGCGGGCTTTCCCAGCATAGCCTCGACATGCGGCTCGGCCAGGCCGACCGGCTCGCGCGCCACCGGGCTCGACATGGTCGAGGTCGGTTGGCGTCCGACCGTCGGCAACTATCTCGGCCGCGTCACCAAGGCACGCATCCTTCAAGCCGTGCGTGAAGGCGCCGGCGAGCAGGCCGCGCAGCTCATCGACCACCTCAAGAAGGGCGACATGGCGAAGGAGGCGGAGCGCCTGCTGGCCGATTCCGGCTGGCTGCCCGAGCCCCTGCGCATGGTCGAGGCGGCCGAGGCGTCCACGCCAGACGTTGAAGCCGGCGGCGACGAAGAAGGCGCGGCACTGCCCGCGTTCCTGTCTGGCGACGATGAGGAAGAGGTCGCGGCCGACGCTGAAGACGAGGAACGCCCCCTCGTCGCGGCGGAATGACCCCGCCGAGGAGCGGCTTCGGCCGCTCCGCCCGTTTCCTCGCACAAGGAGTATCGCCATGACGCGATCTACCCCGTCGCCCCGCCGCGTCGTCTTCCAATATCTTGTCCCAGTGCATGTCGAGGTCGATGACGGCCTGGTCACCCGCGTGACAATCAGCGACGAGACCCCCGTGCACGATCCCGTCATCGTCGATGGTGATCCTGCCTACCTCGACGAAGCCGTCCGCGCCGCCGATGACGGCCAGTCCTGGCCATCCTGGCAGTTCGGCTACTAGCCGCCTTCACCCGACCCCCATTTCCGAGCCCGGCCCGAGCGCCGGGCTTTTTTCGTTTCACGAGCCCGACATGACCGATTTCTTCACCGCTACTCCTGCCTGCTCGACCTTGGCACGTCCGCCAATGCCGCGCAGGTCTTCGACATCGACGCGTCGCTGATGGCCGAGAACGGCCGCGAAGACCCGCCGGCCGAGCCCTTTCAGCTCTCGGTGACGCCTGAGCACGGCCCAACTCGGCTCTGGCTTCGCGATCCAGGCAGCGCCGACCCACAGCTCCTCATCACCTTCGTCACCAGCTACGCCGAAGCCTTCGGGCTGACCGGCCGCTGGAGCTTTCAATGAGCCGGCATCGCCTCGAACCCCATCGTGAACGGTTTCTCCGGCGATGCCCACGTCCTCAATCTCGCCACGGGTCGGACGATCGCATGGATGAGCACCGGCCACTGACTTGCCGATCGCCTTGCCGAGGGAGGCGCGTGATGAGCCGGATTCCGCCCGCGCCAGAGTGAGAGGTCGGCCGGGACGGGTTTGAGCCCGTCCGGTCGAGAGAGAGCGCCGGGCAGGCTCGCCCCTGCCCTGCTCTCTGAGGTATCCCTCATGCTCCATGCTACGATCCCGGCTGCTTCGGCGGCCTTGCTGCCGCTCGCGGGCCGGACGCCACCGGCCTCTGCTGTCCTGGCCACCGCCGAGCGTCTCCTTTCTCATCTCGAACAGGGCCGCCCCGTCGATGCCGCGATCCTGCGCAGCGCCATGGAGGCCGCCTTCGACGCGTCCGACTCCTCGGGCGCCTGGGACTGGAAGACGGCCTACGACGCCTGCGAGGCCGCAACGGTCCTGTTCTTGCGCAAATACGGAAAGGCACTTTTCCGCAAAGCTGCGTCTCCGGCTTCACGCCTTTCGGCCCTGACCAGGATCGCCGGGCTCCTCCCGACACACACGCGCAGGTCCGAGAAGGCTCAGGCCTTCCAACAATTCTCGACGCCGGTCCCGCTCGGGCTTGCCGCGCTGACGGCGGCAGCGCTGACCCCGGCCGACCGGGTGCTCGAACCATCGGCCGGCACCGGCCTCTTGGCGATCCTCGCCGAGATCTCCGGCTCGACCCTCATCCTCAACGAGCTCGCCGAGGCCCGTGCGGACCTTCTTAGCCATCTCTTTCCGGCCGTTCCGCTGACGCGCTTCGACGCAGCCCAGATCGACGACGGTCTCGATCACTCCGCCATCCCGAGCGTCGTCATCATGAATCCACCGTTTTCGGTGATGGCGAACGTCACTGGCCGGATGGCCAACGCCGCTTACCGCCATGTCGCCTCGGCGCTGGCTCGCCTTGCCGATGGCGGGCGGCTGGTCGCGATCACCGGCGCGAGCTTCTCGCCCGAGCTGCCGGCCTGGCGCGACGCCTTCGTCCGCCTGCAAGCGCGCGGACGCGTCGTCTTCACCGCAGCCATCGCAGGCTCGGTCTATGCCAATCATGGCACGACCGTCGAGACGCGTCTGACCGTGATCGACAAAGCGCCGGCCGACGATCCCGGCAGCTTTCCTGACTCCGCCGGCATCGCGCCGGACGTCGTGACGCTGCTCGAATGGATCGCGCAGCAACTTCCACCTCGCATGCCGGTCGCGGTTCCGGGCATGACCGCCGCAACTCCTGCCTCGCCCCGCACCGTTCGAGGCAATCTCGCCCGCGCGGCCACCGCACAGCCCGCGCGCCGCATCGCCCAGATCGAAGGCGTGCCCCTCGCCTATGAGACCATCGACTGGACGCCGCCCGAGGGCGGTCGCCTCTCGGACGCGATCTACGAGCGCTATGTGCTTCAATCGATCCGCATCCCCGGCGCGAAACCGCATCCGACCAAGCTGGTGCAGTCGGCCGCCATGGCCTCGGTCGCGCCGCCGAAGCCAAACTATTGCCCGACGCTGCCGGCCCAGATCGTCACCGACGGCGTCCTCTCCGACGCCCAGCTCGAGACGGTGATCTACGCCGGCGAGGCGCACAGCGAATATCTCGCCGGCGCCTGGACCGTGGACGAGACCTGCGATCTCGTCACCGCCGCGCCAGACGATGCCCCAAGCGCGGTCCGGTTCCGCCGCGGCTTCATGCTCGGCGACGGCACCGGCGCCGGCAAGGGCCGCCAGTCGGCCGGGATCATCCTCGACAACTGGCTTCAGGGACGCCGCAAGGCCGTCTGGATTTCCAAGTCCGACAAGCTGCTCGAAGATGCGCAGCGCGACTGGTCGGCCCTCGGCATGGAGCGACTGCTGGTCACGCCGCTGTCGCGCTTCCCGCAGGGCACATCGATCCGGCTCGCGGAAGGCATCCTATTCACCACCTATGCCACGCTCCGGTCCGACGACCGCGGGAGCAAGCTTTCGCGCGTCAAGCAGATCGTCGAATGGTTGGGCTCCGACTTCGACGGAGTGATCATTTTCGACGAGAGCCATGCGATGCAGAACGCCGGTGGCGGCACGGGAGAGCGGGGCGATGTGGCCCCGTCGCAGCAGGGTCGCGCCGGGCTTCGGCTCCAGCACGCGCTCGCGAACGCGCGCGTGGTCTATGTCTCGGCGACGGGTGCGACCACCGTCCACAATCTCGCCTACGCCCAGCGGCTCGGCCTGTGGGGCGGCGAGGATTTCCCCTTCGCCAACCGCGCCGAGTTCGTTGAGGCGGTCGAGAATGGCGGCGTCGCGGCCATGGAGGTGCTGGCGCGCGATCTGCGCTCACTCGGCCTCTACACGGCCCGGTCGCTTTCCTATGACGGCGTCGAATATGAGCTGGTCGAGCACCAGCTCACGCCCGAGCAGACCCGCATCTACGACGCCTATGCGGGCGCCTTCGCCATCATCCACAATCATCTCGACGCGGCGATGCAGGCCGCCAACATCACCGGTGACAACGGCACGCTGAACCGGCAGGCGAAGTCGGCCGCGCGATCGGCGTTCGAGAGCGCGAAGCAGCGCTTCTTCGGCCACCTGCTGACCAGCATGAAGACCCCGACGCTGATCCGCTCGATCGAGCAGGACCTGGCCGATGGCCATGCCGCCGTCATCCAGATCGTCTCGACCGGCGAAGCGTTGATGGAACGCCGCCTGGCCGAGATCCCGGCCGAGGAATGGAATGACGTGCGTGTCGACATCACGCCGCGCGAATACGTTCTGGATTACCTTGCCCATTCCTTCCCGGTGCAGCTCTACGAACCGTTTTCGGACAGCGAGGGCAATCTCTCGTCTCGGCCGGTCTGGCGCGATGGCCAGCCGGTCGAGAGCCGTGAAGCGGTCGCACGCCGGGACGAGCTTATCGAACGGCTCGCTGCGCTGCCGCCGGTCCCCGGCGCGCTCGACCGGATCGTCCAGCGCTTCGGCACCGACGTCGTGGCCGAAGTGACCGGCCGCTCGCGGCGCGTGGTGCGCAAGTCGGGTGCCGACGCCATGGGCGATCGCCTTGTCGTCGAGAACCGGGCGGCTTCCGCCAATCTCGCCGAGGCCGCCGCCTTCATGGATGACCAGAAGCGCATCCTCGTCTTCTCCGACGCCGGCGGTACCGGCCGCAGCTATCACGCGGACCTCACAGCCAGGAACCAGCGCCTGCGCATCCACTATCTTCTGGAGCCGGGCTGGAAGGCCGACACCGCGATCCAGGGCCTCGGCCGCACCAACCGGACCAATCAGGCGCAGCCGCCGCTGTTCCGGCCGATCGCCACCGATGTGAAGGCCGAAAAGCGCTTTCTCTCGACCATCGCACGCCGGCTCGACACGCTCGGCGCCATCACGCGCGGCCAGCGCCAGACCGGCGGCCAGGGTCTCTTCCGGCCCGAGGACAATCTGGAAAGCCCTTACGCGCGCGACGCGCTGCGCCAGCTCTATCTGCTGCTCGTCCGCGGCAAGGTCGAGGGCTGCTCGCTCGAGCGCTTCGAGTCCGCCACCGGACTAAAGCTGATGGACGACAATGGCATCAAGGACGAGCTGCCGCCGATCACCACGTTCCTCAATCGGCTGCTGGCGCTGACGATCGAGCTTCAGGGCATCCTCTTCACCGCTTTTGAGCAGCTCCTCACCGCCAGGATCGAGGGCGCGATCAGGAGCGGCGTCTATGATGTTGGGCTCGAGACGCTGCAGGCGGAGAGCTTCGTCGTCACCCAAGCCCAAGTGATCCATACCCATCCGGGCACCGGTGCCGAGACGCGGCTGCTCACCATCACCCGCCGCGAGCGCAATCGCCCGACCACGTTGGCGGAAGCGCTCGACCATCTCTCCGACCCACGCGCGCGGCTGCTCGTCAACGGTCGCTCCGGCCGTGCCGCCGTGCAGATGCCGGCGCCGTCGATGATGCTCGATGGCGGCGAGATCGAGCGGCGCGTCTGCCTGATCCGGCCGATGGAGCAGCATTATGCGCCACTGCGGATGATGGACGAGAGCCATTGGGAAGAAGCCGATCACGACCGCTTCGCGGTGGCATGGAACGCCGAGCTTTCCGAGATCCCGGAGTTCTCCGACAGCACGATTCACATCGTCGCCGGCCTGCTGCTGCCGATCTGGAAGCGGTTGCCGGAGGAGTCGACGCGGGTCTATCGCCTTCAGACTGATGCGGGCGAGCGCATCATCGGTCGCCGCGTCTCTCACGCATGGGCAGCGAACGCGGCGTCGCGCGAGACCACACTGACGTCGGAGCACGCGTTCGCCGCGCTGATGGACGGCACGACGATCCTCGATCTGTCCGAGGGTCTCCAGCTTCGCCGCGCTCGCGTCATGGGCGCCCATCGGCTGGAGCTGACGGGCTTCACCGAGGCGATGCGCGAGCGGCTGCGGGCCTATGGCCTGTTCAGCGAGATCATCTCGTGGAAGCTGCGCTTCTTCGTCCCCGCCGACGCCAGCGGCTCGGTGGTGCTCGCGAAGCTGCTCGACACCTACCCGATCGCGCGCATCTCCGAGCGGGAGGCCGCGTGATGGCCCGTCATGACGCCTCCGATCTCGCCCATCGTCTCGGCCGACAGGCCGAGGCGGTGTGTCGTCATTACCTGTCCAGCGGCCGCCGCGAGGGGCGCTACTGGCTGGTGGGCGACGCGCGCAACACGCCCGGCCGCTCCATGTACGTCCGGCTCAAGGACTCAGCCAAGGGCCCGGCCGGCAAATGGACCGACGCCGCCACTGGCGAGCATGGCGATCTGCTTGACGTGATCCGGGAGAGCTGCGGCCTCGTCGACTTCAAGGACGTCGCCGACGAGGCGCGGACCTTCCTCAGCATGCCGCCCCCCGAGCCGATGCCGGCTGCCGTGCGCCAGGCCCCAGCACCGCATGGTTCACCCGAGGCGGCTCGGCGTCTCATCCGCATGTCGCGGCCGATTTTGGGCACGCTCGTGGAAGCGTATCTGCGCCAACGCGGCATTATGGATGTACGCGGAACCCGAAGCCTGCGCTTCCACCCGCGCTGCTACTATCGGCCCGACGAGCATTCGCCGACTGAAGTTTGGCCGGCCATGATCGCAGCCGTCACCGACCTCAACGGCAAGATTACTGGCGCGCACCGCACCTGGCTCGATCCGCGACGCCGGGACAAGGCGCCTCTCGACACGCCACGCCGGGCAATGGGCGACCTGCTCGGCAATGCGGTCCGCTTTGGCATCGGCGGCGACGTCATGGCGGCCGGCGAAGGCGTCGAGACGGTCCTCTCGGTGCAGCAGGTCTTGCCCGACATGCCGATGCTGGCGGCGCTCTCGGCAGCCCATCTCGCTGCCATCCTGTTCCCGGGCACGCTGCGCCGCCTCTACATCCTGCGCGATAACGACCCAGCCGGCGACAGCGCGCGGGACAGCTTGGTCGAACGAGCGAGCGCGGCCGGGATCGAGGCGAGCGTCATCTCGCCCCGACTCGGTGACTTCAACGAGGATCTCCGCACCCTCGGAATCGATGCACTCCGCAGCCAGACGCGGATGCAGATCGCGCCGCAGGACGTCGCGCGCTTCATGGCGCTGGCGGCATAGCCGGCAACGAGGAACGGGGTGGCGCTGCCGCCATGCTCGCCTGGATGCGGGGGCGCGTCGGAGAGGACCGCGCCTTGGCCTTCGAGAGGGCGATCGGCCCACAAGCCGGCCGTCCCGGCAATGGCGGCGGCCGACTATCTTCCGGCGGCCCTTTCCACCCCTCGCGGCAGGCCGCGCGGGGCCCGGTTCGGGCCTTTCCATCGCGAGGCAAAATAGCCGGACTTCGCCCTCCTCCGCTGACGCTTCGGCCCTGCGCTCCCGCTCCGGGTGCAGGGCCGGCCCGCCTGTGGGCTTCGTCGCCATGAAGGCCGCGACGGTCGCGGTCCAGCCGACGGAGCATCCCATGAGCGAGCACGACGACTTCGAACCCCACCACGCTTCCTCACCTACCGACCACGCCCCGACCGAGCTGCAGCTTTACGGCTACCGCCCCTTCGCCGACGAGCCCGATCAGCGGCTTCTGCCGGACGGCAACCAGATCGCGGGCGCAGTCGCCGACATCTTCGACGCCGTGATCGGAACGCTGGGTGACACCCGCCTCGAACCCGACCTCGACGATCTCCTCTGGTCGACCGTCAACGTCTTCCACCGGGCCGCCGAGCGGATCGCCCGCGAGCTGGACGACAACGAGCAGGCCCAGAAGCGCTCGCAACGGGAACAGGACGGCAGCGAGGTGAAGTCGGTCGAGCTCGAGCGCCTGATCGCCGAGGGCAAGACGCTGATCGAACGCCAGAACGCCTTCGAGCTGATGCGCGACCAGGCCGCCGAACACTACGAACGCCACGTCGGCAAGCCCTGGTTCCCGCGCAGCGGATCGAAGGTCAACCACCGCAATTTCACTGCGGCGATGATCGACAGCCGCGACTTCCTCATGGCGAAGAAGCGGGCCGAGCAAGAGGTGCTTCTGCCTCCCGGCCCGAAGATCGTTGTCACCGGCGGGCTCGATTATGACGATCACCGGCTGATCTGGGCCAAGCTCGACCAAGTCCTCGAGAAGCACCCGGACATGGTGCTGGTCCACGGCAAGTCGCCGAAGGGCGCCGAGAAGATCGCATCGCTCTGGGCCAAGAACCGCAACGTGCCGCAGATCGGTTTCGCGCCCGACTGGACGAAGCACGGCCGGGCCGCGCCCTTCAAGCGCAACGACGAAATCCTGGAGATCGTGCCGAAGGGCGTGATGCACTTCCCGGGCACGGGCATCAACGACAACCTCGCCGACAAGGCGAAGAAGCTCGGCATCCCGGTCTGGAGGTTCGGCGGCGCGTGAGCGCCGCCCTTCGTTATCCCACGTTTTCCTTCGCGAGATCTGTCAGGTAATCCTTGGCAAAATCCACCTTAAAGGCCGACCAAAGCACGAGGTGATCTGACATCTGATACGTTTTCCACTCCTTGTATTTCGGCGGCTTGCCAGATTTGGCCAGCTTGATCAGAGGCGCATAAAGCGGCTCGTCTTCCTCGCGAAAGACGGCATTGTAAAAATCGAAAACGCCGCCACGTGGCGTCTCACCGAAGCGCTTCCCACGCCAGATGGCGATCTGATCGTAGAACTTGTCCTTTCCCATGTTGCTGCCGCTGCGGTCAGTCAGCACCTTCGGGATCACGAAGCCAGCATCCGTGATCGCCTTGAGCGTCGCATCGCCCGTGTTGAAAATATTGAAATCCCCGAGCAGGACGAGGGTATCGGGTTCGGGAGGTCGCACCTTAGGCTCTGTGCCTGTCGACGGTGCCGGTTGAGCCGCTTTCTTCGCACGCTTCGCCAGAAAGTCAGCAAGATTGCGGATTTCCGCAAGCCTCCGTTTGTCGAGCGGCTTGCTGTCACCATAGTAGATGTGCACCGTGCACAGATCGATCTTGGCCCAGCCTGACCGAAATCCGCAGACGAAGGGCGTCCGGGCAAATTGGAGAACCTCTGCATCCACTTTCGAGGGCGGCAGGACGATCTCGCCAGCCAAACCGCCGAAGGTGACCTTCCGGCTGTCGTACAGAAACGCCATGCGCTCGTCATTGCCGCCCAATCCGCGATCGGTGACATCGGTCACAACGTATTTCCACCAGCTTCCGAGCAGGCTCTGGACTCGCTCGAGAGCGTATAAGTCTCCTCTGATTTCCTGAAGGGCGATCAAATCAAAATGGCTCAGTATTTCGGCAATGTAATAGAACGCATCCGTCAGCCGACCGCCAAATTTCCTGCTATCGAACTCGCGAATGTTCCAGCTTGCGATCAGAACGTCTCCCGCAACGGTCCGCGTCGGCACGCCTTGATCGGCGATTGACTTGCGCAGACGCAGCAAACCGGAGGAGATCCGTTGTCTCGTCTCCGGATCTTCTCTTCTCAGTGCGGCGTAGTATGGCATCCCTAAGTCCCCCCACAGCGATTGGCAGTTCCGACATCACTTATACTTATATTCTCAGACGTGGGCGGCGCATGTCCAGGTTGTTCGACGACTCGCACCTTGCCGCTCTCGCCGCTCGGATGCGGATTTGGTGCTGCCGTGAGTTGTGATCTCCTGATTTCCGCTCCCGCCGCAGTCGCTTTTCCGCTATGGTGCGGTCGCGCCGTGGTGGTGGCAGGCGCAACCGTCAGAGCTTTTGCACGGAGGCCACCATCATGATCATCCTCGCATCCCTCGCGGCCATCGGCGTGCTGTGCTGGCTGCTGTTCACGCTGGCCGTCTTCGCATTGCCGGCGTTCGTCGGCGTGAGCGCGGGCGCTTGGGCGCACGGGACCGGCGCCGGCGCCCTCGGCGCGATCTTGGTCGGTGTCGCCACCGCCGCCGCGACCTTCACGATCATCCAGCTCCTGATCACCTTCGCTCGGCCGATATGGCTGAAGCTGGTTGTCGCGATCGTCTTCGTCGCGCCGGCCGCCATCGCCGGATTCCATGCCACCCATGGCATCGTAAAGCACATCATGCCCTCGGACGCGTGGCAGATTGCGTTCTCCGTCATCGGGGCCCTCGCCGTCGGCGTCACCGCCTTTGTGCGGGTCGCGGGAATGGTGGCGGCCAATGGCCCCACCGGCCGGGACCTCGCACGGGCCTGACGTCACGCATCCCCTCCGGCTGACCAGGGCAGCGACCACAGCAGGCCATCCCGCTGGTGAGAGCCGTTGCTTGCGAGGCGTGTCACCGCCGGATTGACACGCGGCCCGAAGAGCAACCGACGTCGGAGTGCTGAAGGGAGCATCGTCGTCAACGCGAGCGCCGGGATCCGTTGCATGCGGGATCATCCCGGAAGGCAGGCCGGGTCAGGATGCAGCGATCCCCCGGATAAGGGCCGGACGAAGCCGGTGCGCCTGATGCGATGCCACCTTGCGGCTGCGGAGGGCCGCCATCGCTCCGTTTCTGACCAGACCTCGACCGCTCCAAACGGCCTCTTCTATGGCCTGATCTGGCCGAAGGTCGGCTGACGCCTCGATCGCCTCTGGCGCAACAGCGGCGTCAGACTTTCTTCCCCTGGCGGCTCAGGCCGCCATTCCTCGCGAGGCAAGAAAGTCCTCCTTGGCTGTCAGGCCCCTTCGGGGTGCGCCGTCGATCGCCTCCGGCCTGCCGATCGCCATCGAGGCCGCAATGGTGCGGGCTCGAAAAACAGAAAACGGAGACTTACCATGGCGACCATCGGCACCTTCAAGAAGACCGGCTCGAACGAGTTCACCGGCGAAATCGTCACCCTCAGCGTCCAGGCCAGGAACGTGCGCATCGTCCCCGACCAGCGCGCCGCCGGCGAGAACGCCCCCAGCCACCGGGTCCTGGTTGGCCGCGTGGAGATCGGCGCCGCCTGGTCCAAGCGCTCCAACGAGGGCCGCGACTATCTGGGCCTCAAGCTCGATGATCCGAGCTTCACCGCCCCGATCTACGCCAACCTCTTCGAGGAAGAGGACGGTGAAGGCTTCTCGCTGATCTGGTCCCGCTCCAACGGGCGGCGCGGCGACTGAGCCACGCGAGGCCCCGGACTGTCGGTCCGGGGCCTCCTGCCTTCCCGGCGACCGAATCAGTTCGCGCCAAGGCAGGCAAGATGCGGTTCAAAAGGCACTTCCAGCTGGTCTGGACACGCAAGGACGACTATAATAGTCGTAGTTTTGGCGCGCGCGTAGCTCCGCGTGGGAGGTGATCATGCATGATCACCGCCCGACAGTCGCGGGCCGCGCGCGCGTTGCTGGGTTGGACACAGGAGACGCTCGCTGACAAGGCTCGGGTATCATTGACCGCGCTCAAGCGCCTCGAATCCGAAAGCGGACTTGAGGTGTATGAAAGCACGCGCGATCAGGTACGACGCGCCCTCGAGACAGCCGGCATTGTCTTTCTGTCCACCGAGCGCGGCCGAGGAGTTCTGCTCGTCAATGACCATGGTGATAAGAGGCGCTGATCGACTGTCCACGCAAAGCCAAATTCCCTCCAGGGTCGGCCGCGCACCTTCGCCGAGTCGTACCTTCCTTTTGGAAGACGATGCCCCGAACGCATCGTGGGACGAACTGACGGCCGCTCATGATCGAGCCCTTTGACGATGCCGCCCCGACGGTTGGTGAACTCACCGACTATGATCGGGCCCACATCAAGCTCTATATGCGCCTGCTTGACGCGGCCGCTGACGGCGCGGACTGGCAGGAAGCCGTCGCGGTGCTGTTCGGGATCGATCCCGCGCGCGAGCCTGACCGCGCTCGGCGGGTCCATGAGAGCCACCTGGCTCGCGCGCGGTGGATGACCCATACCGGGTACCGTCATCTCTTGCGCCGCTCCGCCAACTGATTGTCCAGCGCCGTCCGTGATGCCGCTCCGGCATCGCACGATGTCAACTGCTAGGCTTCCAATCCTCCATTTGTGCAGGAATGAATTCTCGCCCGACCGATCGAGTCGTGCGAGGAGCTGATGAATGAAGCCGGATACTTCGCGTTGGCGAGACCGTGAAAGCTACGACTTCTTCGATGACTTGCCCGTTGAGGGGCTCGCCTGGGAATGCCTTCGACGTCACGAGCCCTATCAGCAGCACTATCAGACCCTTGTGACCGCAGGGAGCGAGACATTGCCGCTGTCACAGGAGGAGCAGCATCAGTGGGGTCTGCGATTTCCCGGCAAGGCCGGACCTGTCCGCCCTGGAGCAGGAGATATTCTGGTCCCCGGCTGTCGCCCCATCCGTTCTCACCCTCGTGCATCCGCCGGACTTCCTGCCCGTCAGATCGCATCAGCCACTGACCGAGCTCGGCACGGCTCGGCATAGCCCGGAAGGAACCCACGCGATCAGTGTCGGTGATGTAGGGACACAGGTCGTTCTCCTCCCCGGTAGTGATCCCTCACAGCCGCTCGCTGCGCTCATCCCGCTGGATTCCGACACGCTTGGCCGTGTCGAGGCCCTCACCAGATTCTGGCGTAGCCGGCACGGTCGCAAGGTGCCTGCCGATACCCGCATGACCATCCAGCAGCGCCGTCGCTTGCGCCTGAAGCTCCAGGCTGCCGACGGCCGGATGAATGGCGCAAGCTATCGAGAGATTGCAATCGCGATCTTCGGCAAGGAGCGCCTCGCCTCTGAGCCCTGGAAGACCTCGCCGTTGCGTGACACGATCATCGGGCTCGTCGAGGAAGGCTTTGCGCTGATCGACGGCGGCTATCTGAAACTCCTGCGCCACCGCCGTCGATCCTAGCCGCTCCGGGGCAACCAAGGGGTGGGGATTTTAGATCCCCTTAAGTTCCCCCTCCCCCTGACGATCTCCCTCCGCCACCGTGGTCGCCGTCCGCCGCTGAACCTCAGCGGCCGCCCGAAACCCCACGGAGGCCCGCTCCATGCGACCTGATCTCGCCGTCTTGCCGCCGCGCTTCCTGCGCACCAAGGAAGCCGCTGTGTTCCTCAGCCTGTCCGCCCGTACGCTCGAAAAGCACCGGACCTACGGGACTGGTCCGGCGTACAGGAAACTCGGCGGCCGCGTTGTTTATTCGATCGCCGATCTCGAAGCCTGGGCTGCGCGCGGCGCTGTCACCTCGACCACCGATCCGCGTGGCCAGGTGCTGCCAGCAAAGCGCCAGACGGGGCCCGCCGCCCCGCAGCCCAGCCGCTATGCACGCTGATCGCGAGCGGCTCCCGTCATGGCGGCGCGACGTCAACCCCTCTCGGAGCGCGGACAGCTCGACCTGTTTCGGGCGCTCCCGGGCGACTTCGCGCCACGAGACGCGCAGGATCTCATGGCGTATCCCTTCTTCTCCCTCTCCAAGACCCATCGCGTCGCGCCGATCGACTTCTCTGCCGGCGATGTCTCGATCCGGGTCGAAGCCGTGCCTGATCACGGCATGGCGACCATCTGGGACGCCGACATCCTGATTTGGGCGGCGAGCCAGATCATCGAGGCGCGCGACGCTGGGCTTCGCACCTCGCGCCTGATGGTCGCCACGCCCTTTGAGATCCTGAAGTTCATCGGACGCGGCACGAGCCTGCGCGATTATCAGCGGCTCAAGGCCGCGCTCGACCGCCTCCAGTCCACAACCGTCAGCACGTCGATCCGCCAACCCACTGAAGGCCGGCGGCACCGCTTCTCATGGATCAACGAATGGAAGGAGCGAACCGATCGCGCCGGCAAGCCCGACGGCATCGAGATGATCGTGCCGGACTGGTTCTATCAGGCCGTTCTCGACAACGCGCTCGTACTCACCATCGACCGCGCCTATTTCGGTCTGACCGGCGGGCTCGACCGCTGGCTCTACCGGCTCGTCAGAAAGCACGGCGGTCGCCAGCGCAATGGCTGGCGCTTCGACTTCCGCCATCTGCACCAGAAGTCCGGAGTCCTGTCGCCGTTCAAGCGCTTCGCCTTCGAGCTGCGCGACATCATCCGCCGCCAGCCGCTACCCGGCTATAGGCTCTTCCTCGAGGTCGAGATCGGCGGACGGATGCTACTCGCCTTCGAGCCGACGCCGCCTTGTGGGCAGGCTGTGAATTCCGTCGTGCCATCGGGAACCCAGGGACCCGTGCCATCAGGAACCGGCCCCTCGTGCCATCAGGAACCGAAACAGCCTCTAACCCACGGAAACAGAACCGGAAACCGCACCCCTAACTTAGACTCTAACAGAGAATCTAACCTTGAAGAGCGCGCACGCGATGTGGAAAACCTCATCCAGGAGACGGCCAACAGCCTCGGCGTGACCAAGAAGACATGGGGCAGCACATCGGCTTTTGGCAGCGCAGCCAAACACGACGTGTCGGACGCGCCGCAGCCCCCTCTCATTGATGATTCGGGTGGCGCGCGATGATCGTGGCTCTGCTCAACCAGAAGGGCGGCGTCGGTAAGACGACGCTGGCGCTGAACCTTGCCGGCGAATGGGCGCGGCACGGAAAGCGCGTCACGCTCATTGATGCCGACCCACAAGGTTCGGCGCTCGATTGGTCGCAGCAGCGCAGCCGCGAGGGCCTCCCGCGCCTGTTCGGCGTCGTCGGCTTGGCGCGCGACACACTACACCGAGAAGCGCCCGAGCTCGCGCGCGACGCCGATCATGTCGTTATCGACGGGCCGCCCCGTGTCGCCGGACTGATGCGCTTGGCGCTGCTCGCCGCCGACCTGGTGCTGATCCCCGTCCAGCCCTCGCCGCTTGACGGCTGGGCCTCGGCCGAGATGCTGGCGCTCGTCACCGAGGCGCGCATCTACCGGCCGGACCTGGTCGCGCGCTTCGTCCTCAACCGCTGCGGCGCCCGGACCGTGCTGGCCCGTGAAACGGCTGAGGCTCTGGCCGATCACGATCCGCCGGTCCTCGCGAGCACGATCGGCCAGCGCATCGGTTTCGCGGTTGCCGCACAGTCGGGGCGGCTCGTCTTGGAGCTCGACGACGCCACCCCTGCAACCCGCGAGATCGCGGCGCTGGCGGACGAGATCGATCGGCTCGGCATTGGGAGGACAACGTGATGAGCGAACGTCCGAACCGTCGCTCCTTCGCTGCCCGGCCCGCCAACCCCGAACATTGGATCAAAGCCGCCGACGCTCCGCGGCCAAGCAGCGACGCCTCCGGCTTCACCGCGCGGCTGACCATAGACGTCACGCCCGAGTTGCGCGGCCGGATCAAGATCGCCGCGTTCCGGCGCGGTATCACCGTTGCCGACATGGTGCGAGAGCTGCTCGCGCGCGAATTCCCCAAAGTCCAAGGAGATCCATCATGACCCGCAACGCGGCCCCCCGCGTGCGCGGTGGCCCCCTGCCGATCGCGCATCCTTCCGACAACCTGACCCATGTCGAACTGACCTGGGTGGAGAAGCGCATCGAAAATTGGATCAGGTTTGGCCGAGAGACGGGCGAACAGATCCTCGATCACAGGCGACGTGTTCTCTCTTTCCAATCCGGCAGCATCTTCGCCTTTGTTCGTTGGGCATCGAACGACTTCGGCACGATCCTCTCATGCATCGACATCGTGCGCGCGGTGAAGCCCGGCGAGGCGTACCAGACGCTCCCCTACGTGCGCCCCGGCGGTGACATTCTCTTGAAGATCGAGGGCTGGCCCAAGGTTGAACAGGTGCTCCGCCACATCGATGCGGTGGAGGCTGCAGGCATCGACGTCTGCGACGTCTCCCCCGATCACTGGCGGCACATCGCCAACCGAATGACCGCCGGCCACGACCCGCGCGCCTACACGATGGAGCGCCATCAGGCCTGGCTCAAGCGGCGGGAGTGCGAGCAATGACCCGCGTGGGCTATGTCATGGTGACGTCCTTCTCAGTGATGGGCATTGCCATCGCCTCGTTCGTCCCGACGCCGCTGCACCTCGTCTGGAACGCCTCGGCCAGCGTGCCGATCGGCCTCTACGACCTCGCCCCGCCGCACCACCTGGAAGTTGGCGATCTCGTCGCTGTCATGCCGGACAAACCGCTGGCCGACTTCATGGTGGAGCGCGGCTATATCGGCCGCGACGTGCCGCTGATCAAGCACGTCATGGGTCTTCCTGGGCAACAGGTCTGCCGCACCGGCACCGCTGTCACCGTCGATGCCGTGCTGCTCGGCGACGCGCTCGCTCGCGACCGGCGCGGCCGCGAACTTCCCGTTTGGCAGGGCTGCCGGCGCATCGCGGACGGTCAGGTTTTCCTCATGAACCCTGACGTCCCCGACAGCTTGGATAGCCGCTACTTCGGCCCGATCCCGGCGCGCACCGTCATCGGTCGGGCCACGCCGATCTACACCGACGAGGGCGGCGACGGCCACTTCGTCTGGCACGCCGCGATACGCTGAGCGCTTGCCAAATTCCCGACCCGCAGCAAACCGAAGGAGGTTCCCATGCCGCAGATTGGTACGTTCGCGCGCAAGACGACAGGATTCGTCGGACGCATCCACACACTCACCCTCGACCGCGAAATCGCACTCGTTCCGGCTGATCCGTCCGATGCCGAGAACGCGCCGGACTACCGGGTCCACCACGGCAATGACGAAGGCCCGGAAATTGGTGCCGGCTGGAAGCGGACTGGTGAGCGCGCTGGCGAATTCATTGCGCTGGTCATCGATGATCCAGCACTGCCGCGGCCGATCCGCGCCAATCTGTTTCGTGACGACGAAGCCGGCGCGTCATGGTCTCTGCACTGGACCCGCCCGCAAATGCGCAACGGGCAGGACTAACGCCGTGCCGCGTACTGTCCTCCGTCTCCTTTCCGGCCTGTCCTTGGCCTGCGTGCTGCCGTGTCCGACCTTTGCGGAATCGTCGACCATCGCCAAACCCTCGCCGCGCGATCCCTACGGCGGGCACATCGCCGAAGCGGCGCAGCGCTTCGAGCTTCCCACAGCCTGGATTCGCGCTGTCCTCAAGGCCGAAAGCAACGGCGATCCACGCGCCATCTCGCCCAAAGGCGCGATGGGCCTCATGCAGATCATGCCCGAGACCTGGGCAGAGCTCCGCGTGCGCCACCGGCTCAACAGCGATCCCTATGACCCGCACGACAACATCATTGCGGGCGCGGCGTACATCCGCATGCTGCTCGACCGCTATGGATCACCCGGCTGGATCGCGGCCTACAACGCCGGTCCAGGCCGCTACGAGGCGTCGCTGAAGGGCCGCCCGCTTCCGGCTGAGACCCGCGCCTATGTTACCGCCGTTGCATCTGTCATCGAGGGCAGTGACACCGCCAGCCGTGTCGTGATTGTCGCCGCCGATCCGCTGGCATGGACCCGCGCGCCGCTCTTCGTCATGCAACGGAAAAGCGATTCGGCTGCCGATCCTGTGCAGGCCGAGCGCTCGGCGAGCGATGCTCCGGCTGCGACCGCCATACGCGATGTTTCCGCCATCGTGCCGCAGTCGGGCGGCCTCTTCGTCGCCTCCGCCACAGCAGGGACCTTGCGATGAGCGTCCTGGTTCCCGATCGCACGATGGCAGGCTCTGGCGCGCCATGGAGTGCGGGAGGGTGGAGCACCGGCAACACGACCGGACGATGGCAGGATAAAAGAGCGCACATTGTGCTTCGGTTGGGCGGTTGTTTTTGCTGGATTTTCCCGCGCATTCCGCACCTTGTCGCACGTTCGCGCAATGTGCGACGAACCCTCAAACCGTTGAATCTTTGTGGTCTTCCACACATTGCGGAGCCGCGCCATGTCCGATGAGCGCGAGTTTCGCATCCGGCCGGGCCGCATTCGATCAACCCGTGCGCAAGCTGCGCGGCCCTTCATCGCGCAAGCGCTCGCCGCCGCGAAGAAAGCCGGCGGTGGTGTGTCCCGCTCCGGACGCATCGTCTCCGGCAATCGCTCCCGCTTCGGCCGCGGCCAGCGCGCCAGCATCCAGGCCAATCGGCTCATTACTTCCCGTTCACGCGGCGCCGTCATCAAGGCACGCGTCGTACGGCATTCCGCGCGCGCCGCGCCGCTTGGCACCCATCTCAACTACCTGCGCCGCGATGGTGTGACCCGGGATGGGGAGAAGGCCCGCCTCTTTGGGCCCGGTACAGAGGACGCGGACGGCCGCACCTTCGCCGAGCGCTGCGAGGACGATCGGCATCACTTCCGGTTCATCATCTCGCCCGATGACGCGCCCGAGATGTCCGACCTCAAGTCCTTCACGCGCGATCTCGTCAGCCAGATGGAGAATGATCTCGGCACCAGGCTCGACTGGGTGGCCGTCGATCACTGGAACACCGAGCACCCGCATGTCCATCTGATCGTGCGCGGTGTCCGCGACGACGGCCAGGACCTCGTCATCTCGCGCGACTACATCAAGGAGGGTATGCGCGATCGGGCGCGCGATCTCATCACTCAGGAGCTGGGGCCGCGCACCGACCTCGACATTCGCCGCACGCTCTTGCGCCAGATCGAGGTCGAACGCTGGACGCAGCTCGACCGGCAACTGCTCCGCGATGCGCGCAACACCGGCGTCATCGACCTTGCGCCGCATGCTGATCGTCAGCCGGATGAGTTTCATGTTCAGAAGATCGGTCGCCTTCGCAAGCTGGAGACCCTTGGCCTTGCCGAACAGATCGGTCCTGGCCAATGGATGATCAACGACAAGGCCGAGGCGACGCTCCGGGAGCTCGGCGAGCGCGGTGACATCATCAAGCGCATGCATCGCGCTCTGACCGAACACGGTATTGAGCGCGGCTCGGCAAATTATGTGCTCGCCGCCGAATGCCTCTACACGCCCATCACCGGCCGCCTTGTGGCTCGCGGACTCGATGACGAGCTGAAAGGCACGGCTTATGCCGTGGTCGATGGCATTGATGGTCGAACACACCACATCAAGCTCGCCGATCTCGACGCCGCCGGAGACAGTCCGCCCGGCTCGATCGTCGAGCTGCGGACGTTCGATGACGCGCGAGGCCAACATCGCGTTGCGCTCGCCGTCCGCTCCGATCTCGACATCCACGCGCAGGTCACGGCATCGGGCGCGACCTGGCTCGACCGACAGGCCATGGCACGCGAGCCGGCAGCCTTGTGTGAGGGCGGCTTTGGCGCTGAGGTGCGTCAGGCGATGGAACAACGGGCCGACCATCTGGTCGGGGAAGGTCTTGCACAGCGGCAGGGCCGGCGCGTCGTCTTCACCCGCAGGCTGATCGAGACGCTTCGTCGCCGGGAACTCGATGCGCTCGGCGACAGGCTCGCCGCCGAGACCGGAACGCCGTTCAAGCGCGCCAATGGCGGCGAGTTTGTCGCCGGCACCTACCGGCAGCGTTTCACGCTCGCCTCCGGCCGCTTCGCCATGATCGATGATGGCCTTGGCTTTCAGCTCGTCCCCTGGTCGCCTTCCCTCGACAAGCAACTCGGCCGCCACGTCTCGGGCGTCGCCCGCGGCGACGGCGGGATCGACTGGAGCTTCGGTCGCAAGCGCGGACTCGGACTCTGACCATCAAGAAGAAGAAAGGATTGTCATGTCGGCCACGAAGATCCTCTGGGGTCAGATCCTCACCGTTTTCCTGGTTATTCTCATGACGACATGGGCGGCGACCCAATATGTGGCCTGGAGCCTCGGGTTTCAGGCGCAACTTGGAGAGCCATGGTTCGAACTGGCCGGCTGGCCGGTCTACTACCCGCCGGCGATCTTCTGGTGGTGGTACTTTTATGACGCCTATGCGCCGGAGGTCTTCGCCAAGGGCGGGATCATCGCCGCATCCGGCGGCTTCATCGCCATTGCAGTCGCCATCGGAATGTCTGTGTGGCGCGCGCGGGAAGCACAGAACGTCGCCACTTACGGCTCCGCCCGCTGGGCAGAGACAGCCGAAGTCAGGAACGCCGGCCTGCTTGGTCCCGATGGTGTTGTGCTCGGTCGCTATGAGCGCGACTACCTGCGCCATGATGGACCCGAGCATGTGTTGTGCTTCGCGCCGACGCGATCGGGCAAGGGCGTCGGCCTCGTGGTGCCATCACTGCTGACCTGGCCGGCCTCGGCGATCGTCCACGACATCAAAGGGGAGAATTGGCATCTCACCGCAGGCTTTCGCGCCCGGCACGGTCGCGTGCTGCTCTTCGATCCAACGAATCCCAAATCGTCGGCCTACAATCCGCTGCTCGAGGTCCGCCGCGGGGAATGGGAGGTCCGCGATGTCCAGAACATCGCCGACATCCTCGTGGATCCCGAAGGCTCGCTGGATAAGCGGAACCACTGGGAGAAGACCAGCCACGCCCTGCTCGTCGGCGCGATCCTCCATGTCCTCTATGCGGAGTCGGATAAGACCCTCGCCGGCGTCGCCGCCTTCCTCTCGGATCCGAAACGGCCCATTGAGTCGACGCTCGCTGCGATGATGAAGACAGCGCACCTCGGCGAAGCCGGACCGCACCCGGTCATCGCGAGCGCGGCGCGCGAGCTGCTGAACAAGTCGGACAATGAGCGCAGCGGTGTGCTCAGCACCGCCATGTCGTTCCTCGGCCTGTACCGCGACCCGGTCGTTGCCGAGGTGACACGGCGCTGCGACTGGCGGATCACCGATATTGTCGGTGGCGAGCGGCCGACAACGCTCTACCTCGTCGTGCCGCCATCCGACATCAACCGCACCAAACCGCTGATCCGCCTGATCCTCAACCAGGTCGGCCGCCGCCTGACGGAGGACCTTCAGACGAAGGTCCGGCGGCATCGGCTGTTGCTCATGCTCGACGAATTTCCTGCGTTGGGTCGGCTCGACTTCTTCGAGAGCGCCTTGGCGTTCATGGCCGGCTACGGGCTGAAGAGCTTCCTGATCGCGCAATCGCTGAACCAGATCGAGAAGGCCTACGGCCCGAACAACTCGATCCTGGACAACTGCCATGTCCGCGTCAGCTTCGCCACCAACGACGAGCGCACGGCAAAGCGCGTGTCTGACGCGCTCGGCACCGCAACCGAGATGAAGGCCATGAAGAACTACGCCGGGCACCGGCTGTCACCCTGGCTCGGCCATCTGATGGTCTCGCGGTCGGAGACGGCTCGCCCCTTGCTGACGCCCGGCGAGGTGATGCAACTCCCGCCGACCGACGAGATCGTCATGGTCGCGGGCACGCCGCCGATCCGGGCGAAGAAAGCGCGCTATTACGACGATGCCCGCTTCAAGGAACGCATCCTGCCCCCGCCGGCGCTGACGCAGCCCGAGGCCGCGCGCCCGGATGATTGGAGTACCTTGCCGATACCGGCCCGACCGCAAGCCGTGCAAGCCGAGTTGGAGAGGGCCGGCCAGGATGAAGATCCGACCGAGTCCGAGCGCCGTCACCAGCCTGAACTCAGCCGCGTGAAGCCCATCGCAAAGAAGGCGCCGATCGAGAACGAGTTCGAGATCGATCCGGCGGACGATACGGACCAGGAGGCCACCCGTAACAGACGTCTCACGCGCCTCATGCAGGGCGTTGCGCGCCAAGTCTCGCTCGATTCCAATGACGGCATGGAGCTGTAAGAGCATGGCAGGCCGCAAGAAGAAGACGCAGATCTCCGTCTATCTCGACCCTGACGTCATGGCGATGCTCGCGGACTATGCCGCACGCCGGGAGCAGTCGCTCTCCCTGATCGCCGAGGCAGCCATCGCGTCATTTCTGTCGCCGGATGACGCCGAACGGCGCGAGGCCGTGATCGCCAAGCGGCTCGACCAGCTCGACCGACGAATGACGCGGCTGGAGCGCGATGTCGGCATCTCGGTGGAAACCTTGGCTGTATTCATCCGCTTCTGGCTCGCCACCACGCCGGCGCTGCCTGAACCCGCGGCCCAGGCCGCACGCGCCAAGGCCAGAGAGCGCTATGAGGCATTCGTCACGGCTCTCGGTCGAAGGTTAGCCAAGGGGCCGAAGCTGAGACAGGAGGTTTCAGAGGATATCGTCTCTGAGCACGATGCAGGCTCAATAGACACATCCAGTGGTCGCTCCCGACCCGAAGGCGCGGTCAGCGATAATTGCGATGAACGGCTCGACTGATCTCAGAGCCCAAGCTGGTAACGATGGAGCTCGTGGCATTGGCAACCCGTCTGCGACGCTTCGATCAGTGGTCGGTTGCATTCTCGTATTCAAACATGGCCTGCGGCTTTGTCATCGTCGCCTGCGTGTTCCGCTGGGCAAGATGGAAGGAGGAGACGCGATAATCCCTACATTGCTAGCTGCACTCCCTTCCGTCGGAGCAACGCCGCCGTTTTCCTGTATTTGCACGCCACGCTCCTACGACGCCCGAATCTTGTTGAATCGGCCTGATTTCGGGATCTCTTAATGATCCCCGATCCGGGGAGCGTCTGTCGCGTCCCCATGACGATTGGGGACGAAATGACCACACAGCACCAGAAACAGGAGGCGATCCTGCGCGGCGCGCGCATGCTGCGCACTGCGCTTGGGTCGGCCATCGCCCGGTTTCTGGAAGATCCGGCCGTCGTCGAAGTCATGCTCAATCCAGACGGACGGCTCTGGGTCGACCGTCTGTCGGAGGGCCTGGCCGACACGGGAGAAAGGCTGTCCGCCGCCGACGGCGAGCGCATCGTGCGCCTGGTCGCCCATCATGTCGGCGCCGAGGTGCATCCGCGCAGCCCGCGCGTCTCGGCCGAGCTGCCTGAGACGGGAGAGCGGTTCGAGGGACTTCTGCCGCCAGTCGTCGCAGCTCCAGCCTTTGCTATCCGTAAGCCCGCCGTCGCGGTTTTCAGCCTCGATGATTATGTGGCGGCCGGGATCATGTCGACTGACCAGGCCGCGATCCTCCGCGCGGCCGTCGCGGCACGCGCCAACATCCTCGTCGCTGGCGGCACCTCGACCGGCAAGACCACGCTGACCAATGCGCTGCTGGCTGAAGTCGCCAAGGGCGAGGAGCGCGTCGTCATCATCGAGGACACGCGCGAGCTTCAGTGTGCTGCGCCGAACCTCGTCGCCATGAGGACCAAGGATGGCGTGGCGACGCTCTCAGATCTGGTCCGATCCTCGCTGCGCCTGCGGCCTGATCGCATCCCCATCGGCGAGGTGCGCGGTTCCGAAGCTCTCGACCTGCTCAAGGCATGGGGCACCGGTCATCCCGGCGGCATCGGCACCATCCATGCCGGTTCCGGCATCGGCGCGCTGCGCCGCCTCGAGCAGCTCATCCAGGAAGCCGTCGTCACTGTCCCGCGCGCGCTGATCGCCGAGACGATCGATCTCGTTGCGGTTCTCTCCGGTCGCGGTTCTTCGCGCCGCTTGGCCGAACTCGCCCGCGTCGAGGGGCTCGATGCCCATGGCGACTACCGCGTCCTCCCCGCCACCACCATCAACACAGGAGTCCCTTCATGATCCGCACGGTCTCTCGCGGCTGCCGCACTCTAGCGACCGCCGCCCCTGCCCTGTCCATCAGCCTCATGCTGGCGCCGGCCGCTCACGCCTCCGGCTCGTCCATGCCCTGGGAGCAGCCGCTTCAACAGATCCTCCAGTCGATCGAAGGGCCGGTCGCCAAGATCATCGCGGTGATCATCATCATCATGACCGGCCTGACGCTGGCTTTCGGCGACACGTCGGGCGGCTTTCGCAGGCTCATCCAGGTCGTCTTCGGCCTCTCGATCGCCTTCGCGGCCAGCTCCTTCTTCCTGTCGTTCTTCTCGTTCGGCGGCGGGGCGCTCATCTGATGGCGAGCCTTCTCGAGCAACCGGCCGAGGTGCCGGGATACACCGTCCCCGTTCATAGGGCACTGACCGAGCACATCCTGCTCGGCGGCGCCCCGCGCTCCATCGCCATCATGAACGGAACGCTCGCCGGAGCCATCGGCCTCGGCCTGCGCCTCTGGCTGGTTGGCCTCGCGATCTGGACGCTCGGCCACTTCATGGCCGTCTGGGCCGCGAAGCGCGATCCGCTCTTCGTCGAGGTCGGGCGGCGGCATCTGCGTATCCCCGGCCACCTGTCCGTTTGAGGAGACGCGCGGATGATGAACCTCGCCGAATACCGGCGTACTGCGGCGCGGCTCGCCGACTATTTGCCCTGGGCCGCTCTGGTCGCCGACGGGATCGTCCTAAACAAGGACGGCTCGTTCCAGCGGACGGCGCGCTTTCGCGGCCCCGATCTCGATTCCGCTGTCGCGGCCGAACTGGTTGCGATCGCCGGTCGGCTCAACAACGCCTTCCGCCGTCTCGGCTCGGGATGGGCGATTTTCGTCGAGGCGCGGCGCCATGGGGCTGCGACCTATCCCGCGAGCCAATTCCCTGATGCCGCCTCGGCGCTGCTCGACGCTGAACGCAAGGCCGACTTCGAGGAAGCCGGCGCACATTTCGTGTCCAGCTATTTCCTCACCATCGCCTATCTGCCGCCGGCTGAGGACGCGGCACGTACCGAAGCTTGGTTCTATGAGGGGCGTGAACGCTCCGGCGTCGATCCTCAAGAGATCCTGCGCGGCTTTGTTGATCGCACCGATCGCGTGCTCGCCCTGCTCGACGGCTTCATGCCGGAATGCGTCTGGCTCGATAGCCCGGAAACCCTGACCTACCTGCACTCGACTATATCGACGAAGCGCCAGCGCGTCCGTGTCCCCGAAACCCCGATTTATCTCGACGCGCTGCTCGCCGACCAGCCGCTGACCGGCGGCCTCGAGCCGCGTCTCGGCAACGCGCATCTGCGCATCCTGACCATCGTCGGTTTTCCGACAGCAACCACGCCCGGAATCCTCGACGACCTGAACCGGCTCGCCTTTCCCTATCGCTGGTCGACGCGCGCGATCCTGCTCGACAAGACCGACGCGACCAAGCTGATGACCAGGATCAGGCGGCAGTGGTTTGCCAAGCGCAAGTCGATCGCCGCGATCTTGAAAGAGGTGATGACCAATGAGGCGTCCGTCCTCGTGGACACCGACGCCGCGAACAAGGCCGCCGATGCCGATCTCGCCCTGCAGGAGCTCGGCGCCGACTATGCCGGCATGGCCTATGTCACGGCGACCGTCACCGTCTGGGACGATGACCCACGCATCTCAAACGAGAAACTGCGGCTGGTCGAGAAGGTCATCCAGGGCCGCGACTTCACCTGCATGGCCGAGACCATCAACGCCGTCGATGCCTGGCTGGGCTCGCTGCCCGGACATCTCTACGCCAACGTGCGTCAGCCGCCCATCTCGACGCTCAATCTCGCTCACATCATTCCGCTTTCGGCGGTGTGGGCGGGGCCGGAACGGGACGAGCATTTCGCTGCACCCCCTCTGCTCTTCGGCAAGACCGAAGGCTCGACCCCGTTCCGGTTTTCCCTTCACGTCGGCGACGTCGGTCACACGCTGGTCGTCGGCCCGACCGGCGCCGGCAAGTCGGTGCTGCTTGCTGTCATGGCCTTGCAGTTCCGCCGCTACGAGCGCTCCCAGATCTTCGCCTTCGATTTCGGTGGCTCGATCCGCGCAGCCGTGCTCGCCATGGGCGGCGACTGGCACGATCTCGGCGGCGACCTGACCGAAGGCGCGGAAAGCTCCGTCTCCCTTCAGCCGCTCGCGCGCATTCACGATACGCCAGAGCGTGCCTGGGCCGCCGACTGGCTCGCCGCCATCCTGATGCGCGAGGACGTGCCGGTCACGCCCGACGTCAAGGAGCATCTGTGGTCCGCGCTCACCTCGCTGGCTTCAGCGCCCATCGAGGAGCGCACCATCACCGGCCTGGAATTGCTGCTGCAGTCCAGCGACCTCAAGCAAGCCCTGCGACCTTACTGCGTCGGCGGTCCCCACGGCCGTCTGCTCGATGCGGAAGCCGATTATCTGGGTCAAGCGTCCGTTCAGGCCTTCGAGATCGAGGGCTTGGTCGGCACTGGCGCAGCGCCGGCGGTGCTCTCCTATCTCTTCCATCGGATCGGCGATCGCCTCGACGGTTCGCCGACGCTGCTCATCATCGACGAGGGTTGGCTCGCGCTCGATGATGCTGCTTTCGCGGGCCAGCTCCGCGAATGGATGAAGACACTGCGCAAGAAGAACGCCAGCGTCATCTTCGCCACGCAGTCGCTATCCGATATCGACCGCAGCAGCATCGCACCCGCGATTGTCGAGAGCTGCCCGACGCGGCTGCTCCTGCCGAACGAACGCGCGATCGAGCCCCAGATTATGGCGATCTATCGCCGGTTTGGTCTGAACGATCGTCAGATCGAGATCCTCGCACGGGCTACGCCCAAGCGAGATTATTACTGCCAATCCGGCCGCGGCAATCGCCTCTTCGAGCTCGGCCTGTCCGACGTCGGATTAGCCCTCGCGGCAGCATCATCGAAAACCGATCAGTCCCTGATCGCACGCACCTACGCCGAACACGGGCGCGAGGGCTTCCTCGCCGCCTGGCTACGCCTGCGCGGCGTCGATTGGGCCGCCGACCTGATCCCTGATCTTACCAATCTCACCTGCAACCCTGACAAGGAACGCCAGTCATGAGGACCTATCATCGCCGCTCGCACGCGATTCTGCTCGCAGTGTCCATTCTGTCTGTGCCGCTCGTGGTGTCGGCAACGCTGACGACGCCCGCATACGCCCTCATTGTCTTTGATCCATCCAATTACGCGCAGAATGTCATCCAGGCAGCGCGCGCGCTCGAGCAGATCACTCATCAGATCACAAGCCTTCAAAACGAAGCACAGATGCTCATCAACCAGGCCCGCAACCTTGCGAGCTTGCCGTATTCGTCACTCCAACAGATTCAGCAGAGTGTCCAGCGCACCCAGCAACTCCTGCAACAGGCGCAGAACATCGCGTTCAACGTCCAGGACATCGACCAGATGTTTCAGCAGCAGTACGGCACGATCTCGCTGTCGGCGACCGACCAGCAGCTTGTCGCCGGTGCGCGATCCCGCTGGCACAACACAGTGGGCGGCCTGCAGGATGCGTTGCGCGTCCAGGCCGGCGTGGTCGGCAACATCGACACGAACCGTTCCGAAATGGCCGCGCTCGTTGGCCAGAGCCAAGGCGCCACGGGTGCGCTGCAGGCGACGCAGGCCGGCAATCAGCTGCTGGCGCTCCAGTCGCAGCAGCTCTCCGATCTGATCGCACTGATCTCCGCCAATGGCCGCGCCGGGGCGCTCACCGAGGCCGAGCGCGCGGCCGCCGCCGAACAGGGACGCGAACAGCGCCGGCGCTTCCTGACGCCCAGCACCGGCTATCAGCCGGGCAACGCGCGGATGTTCAACAACGGCAACTGATGGAGGCTGGCATGGACGGCAAGCTGCTGGCCCGGCTGGGCGCGATCGTCTTCGTCGCCATCGCGATCACCGCAACGGCGATCGAGATGACCCGGGAAGAGGAAGCGCCGGCCGCTCAGGACGCGCGCCAGGTTCAGCCCGAGCGCGATCCGCTGCGCGAGGGCCAGCACCGGTGCCAGCAGCTTGGGCAGAGGGCCGCCAGCGACTCCGAATGCCTGCGTGTCTGGGCGCAAACCCGCGATCGCTTTCTCGGCCGTCCAGCAGCGCCCATCGCCCCGCAAGCCCGCGAAAGGCAGTGAGCCATGGGCGGTTCCGGCGTCATCGACAATTTCCTCGCCGTCTTCACCCGCTACATCGACTCCGGCTTCGGACTGCTCGGTGGTGAAGTCGCCTTCATTGCCACCACCCTGATCGTCATCGACGTGACGCTGGCTGCGCTGTTCTGGAGCTGGGGCGCCGATGACGACATCATTGCTCGGCTCGTGAAGAAGACGCTGTTCGTCGGCGTATTCGCCTATCTGATCGGCAATTGGAACAATCTCGCGAAGATCGTCTTCGATTCCTTCGCTGGCCTCGGTCTGAAAGGCTCTGGCACGAGCTTCACCGCGCAGGATTTGATGCGCCCCGGCAAGGTGGCGCAGACCGGGCTCGATGCCGCGCGACCCTTGCTGGAATCCATCTCCGACCTGATGGGCTGGGTCTCGTTTTTCGAGAACTTCATCCAGATCGCCTGCCTCCTGTTCGCTTGGGCGCTGGTGCTGCTCGCCTTCTTCATTCTCGCCGTCCAACTCTTCGTCACCCTGATTGAATTCAAGCTCACCACCTTAGCCGGCTTCGTGCTGATCCCGTTTGGCCTGTTTGGCAAGACCGCTTTCATGGCCGAAAGGGTGTTGGGCAACGTCATCTCGTCGGGCATCAAGGTTCTCGTTCTGGCGGTCATCATCGGCATCGGATCGACGCTGTTCAGCCAGTTCACACAGGGATTTGGTGGCCAGATGCCGACCATCGATGATGCCATGACCGTCGTGCTGGCCGCGCTCTCGCTGCTCGGCCTCGGTATCTTCGGTCCCGGCGTTGCCGCCGGCCTGGTGCAGGGCGGTCCGCAGCTTGGCCCGGGCGCGGCGATCGGCGCGGGTCTCGTGGCGGGTGGCACAGCACTTGCCGCCGGTGGGGCGGCAGGGCTCACCGCGAAGGGAGGCGGCGCCGCGTTGTCGGGTGGAGCCGCCGCCACCAGAAGTGGTGCCGCAGCTGTGGGTGGCACGACGGCCGCTTACAGCCTCGGCTCCCTCGGTCAGTCGGGCGCTGCTGGCGTTGCTGCCGGCCTCGGCGGTGTTGCGCGGGCTGCAGGTGCGGCGGCACCATCACCGCTCAAACGTGCGGCCACACGCGCCGAGAGCATCAAATCCAGATTCTCCGAGGGCACCAGAGCCGGTCTCAGTGCCACCGGCGGCTCCTCCACCATGGGAACCATGGGAGGTCGCGCCGATGCCGGGAACGAGGCCGCGGACGCGACCGCGCCATCTCCCGACGGGCCGCCAGACTGGGCGAAGCGCATGACACGCAGCCAAGCCCTCAGCCACGGCGCAACCGTCGCCGCACACGCCGTCCGCTCTGGCGACAGTCACAGTGGCGGCTCTTCCGTCAGCCTTCAGACAAGCGACCGCTCATGAGCTTCTTCAAACGACCCGCGACCCATTATGGCAAGACGCCCGAACCCGTCACCCCTTACCAGAAGGCCGCGCAGGTCTGGGACGAACGTATCGGCTCCGCCCGCGTGCAGGCGAAGAACTGGCGCACCATGGCCTTCGGTTCTTTGTTCCTGTCAGCGGGCTTTGCCACCGTGCTCGTCTGGCAGTCGGCGCGTGGGACCGTCGTGCCCTGGGTGGTGCAGGTTGACCGGCTCGGTCAGGCACAGGCGATCGCTCAGGCCACGGCCGACTATCGCCCGACCGATCCGCAGGTGGCGTGGCATCTCGCGCGCTTCATCGAGCAGGTCAGGAGCATTCCGGCTGACGCGATCATCGTCCGCCAGAACTGGCTTCGCGCCTATGAGTGGACGACCGACCGCGGTGCTGCCGCGCTCAACGACTACGCCCGCGCCAATGACCCGTTTAACCGCGTCGGTCGCCAGCAGGTCGCAGTGGACGTATCGAGCGTCATCCGCGCCTCGCCGGATTCCTTCCGCGTCGCCTGGGTCGAGCGCCGCTACGAGAACGGCCAGCTCGAAGCGACCGAGCGCTGGACCGCGATCCTGACCATCGTGATCCAAGTGCCACGCGACGCCGAGCGTCTGCGCGCCAATCCGCTCGGCATCTACGTCAACGCCATCAACTGGTCGCGGGAGTTGAGCCAATGAGGATGTCACTCCGCAAGCCCGGCTTCCCGGCATTCCGTAGACCCGCGCTTGCGCTTCTTCTGCTTTCGGCAACTGTGCTTGCCGGCTGCGCGACCAACAAGCCGCCGGAGATCAGCTATGACAGCGATGTTCCGCCATTGCCTGCCGTCCCGGCTGCCGTCACCGACTTAAGTCCGCGTCCGCTGCATATTCCACCGGCCTGGACGCCCGCGCGCGGTGGAAACGCGGCAAGCACGCCCACCGGCCGCGTGCAAAACGCCAACGCCGCCGCCCGCGTCGAGCCGCGTCGTGAGGGCTATTACAATGCGATCCAGATCTATCCCTGGAGCGACGGCGCCCTCTATCAGGTCTATGCCGCGCCGGGTCAGATCACCAACATCGCGCTCGAGCCCGGCGAAAGCCTGACCGGCTCCGGCCCGATCGCCGCAGGCGATACAGCGCGCTGGATCATTGGTGATACCGCGAGCGGGAGCGGTGTGACGCGCCGCGTCCATGTCCTCGTCAAGCCCACGCGCACGGACATCTCGACCAATCTCATCATCACGACCGATCGGCGCCTCTACATGCTCGAGCTGCGCGCAGGCGAGAGCCCTTATATGCCGGCGGTCGCCTGGGCCTATCCGCAGCCTCCGGCCTCGCACCGCCAGAGCATGCCGGCGACGCCCGTCATTCCCGACGGAGGAGCGCGCAACTATCGCTACGCCCTGAGCGGCGACACGCCGCCCTGGCGTCCGGTCTCCGTCTACGACGACGGGCGCCGGGTCTATGTTGAGTTCCCGCGTGGCATCGTCCAGGGCGAGATGCCGCCGATCTTCGTCATTGGCCCGGACGGCGAGGCGCAGATCGTCAACAGCCGCATCTATCGGAACATCCTGATTGTCGACCGACTCTTCGGCGCGGCCGAGCTGCGCCTCGGTAGCGGTCAGCGCCAGCAGACCGTCAGGATCGTTCGGACCGACGAAAGGCCCGCATCGTGAGCGAGAACAACCCCGCAAGCAACGGATCGCCATCGGCCTCGGCCCCCGATTTCGCCGCCCCGATGCGATTGCGCGCCGAACCGCCGCGCGTCACCCGCCTGTCAAGGAAGGTTCTGGCGGGCGCCGGTCTCGTGGTCAGCGTCGGTATCGGGACGGCCCTGATCTATGCCCTGCATACCCGTACCAGCGGCATCGGGAACGAAGAACTCTATTCGACCGAGAACCGACCGACCGCCGATGGTCTCGCCGGCCTGCCGCGCGACTACACCGGCCCGATTCTGGGGCCGCCGTTGCCCGGCGATCTCGGGCGGCCGATCCTCGACGCCCAGAACCGCGGGCAACCGGTCGCGCCGCCCGCCATGGCAACGCCGCAGGTCGATCCGGAGGAACAGCGCCGCCTCGCGGAACAGGAGGCCGCCCGCACCAGCCGGGTCTTCTTTCAGACTGGTCCGGGCACCGCAGCAACATCCCCCGGCATCGCAGCACCGAACCCCACCGCGATGGGCTTACCCGGCCAGTCGGGAATCCCGACCGCGCAGGATCGGCAACTCGCCTTCCTCAACGCTGCCGTCGACCGCCGCACCGTTGTGGCCGATCGCGTCATGGCCCCGCCATCACCCTATGTCCTCCAGGCGGGCGCTGTCATCCCGGCCGCTCTCATCACCGGCATTCGCTCCGATTTGCCCGGCCAGATCACCGCGCAGGTGACGGAAAACATCTACGACAGCCCGACCGGGCGTATCCTGATCGTCCCGCAGGGCACCAGGATCATCGGCGAATACAGCAACGATGTCGGCTTCGGTCAGCGCCGAGTGCTGCTGGTCTGGAACCGGCTGATCTTCCCGAACGGCCGTTCGATCGTGCTCGAGCGTCAGCCGGGCGCCGATACCCAAGGCTATGCCGGTCTTGAGGACGGCGTTGACTATCATTGGTGGGATCTCGCCAAAGCCGCTGGCCTCTCGACGCTGCTCACTATTGGTGCGGAGCTCGCCGTCGATAACGAGGATCGATTGCTCGGCGCCATTCGCAACGGCGCGCAGGACACCATCAACGATGCCGGTCAACAGATCATCCGCCGCCAGCTCAATGTCGCGCCGACGCTGACCATCCGGCCGGGCTTCCCCGTCCGCGTCATCGTCACCCGCGATCTCGTGTTCGAACCCTATCGAGGCTGACCCATGACGAAGCTGAAACTCGGTCCCATCGCGGACGACAAGCCGGTCAAGGTCACCGTGGAACTGCCCGCCGCGCTCCACCGCGATCTGACCGCCTACGCCGAGGTGCTGGCCCGCGAGACCGGACAATCAGTTGCTGATCCCGTGAAGTTGATCGTGCCGATGCTGGAGCGGTTCATCGCCACGGATCGCGGCTTTGCGAAGGCGCGGCGGACCAAGCCTGCCGGACCCGAACCGCGCAACCCCGGCTAATCATCGATGGGTGGGCGATGCTCTCGCCATCGATTTCGCGATGGAAAGCAGACGCCGCAGAGCAGGATTGTCATTGTTCGGAGACCATACGGCGTTGAAGGGAAGGATCTCCCCAGCGATCGGCCGATAGCAGATGCCGGGAAATTGCGCGGCCGTCATCGCCTCGCTGGTCAGCGTCAGTCCACGTCCGAGCGCAACGAGAGAGAGCAGATTGTCTCGGCTCACATGGTGCGGCTGAATTTCGGGATGGTGGCCCAGATCCGCCAGCCGCTGCACCAGATAATCATGAATCTCCTGGCCGGGTGCGACCTCGCTGACGATGAAATGCTCATCAGCAAGTTCGTGCCATTGCAGTTCGCCCTTCCCGGCCAGAACATGCGAGTCCGGCAGCACAGCGATGACCCGCTCCGACCAGAGTTGCGCCGCATCGCATCCGGGCCATCCGCGCGTACCCGTCAGGAAGGCGACGTCGAGCTGAAGCTGGTTGATGGCGGCGACATGCTCGGCCGGGTTGCCGTCGACGAGTTCGATCTGCACCTTCGCGTGCTGGCGATCGTAGGCGCGGAGAAGTCGCGGAATAAAGCCCGATGCGAGAGAGGAGTAGATGCCTATTCTGACGCGCCCTTCCTCCGAGCGCCCGACAGTGGCTGCGGCCTTGGAACTATCCCGGACGTGCCTGAGGATTCTCTGAGCATGGCGGAAATACCGCTCGCCCGCCTCCGTCAGGCGGACGCCCCCGCTATGGCGATGAAACAGCGACACTCCGATCCGATCCTCAAGATCGCGGACACGGCGGCTGATCGTTGATTCCTGTATTGCAAGAGCAGCGGCCGCCTTGCGGAAACTTCCGTACTCGGATGCGGCTAGGAAGTAGCGCAGATGGCGAAACTCTATTGGACTAATGGACTTCCCCATACGCTAACCCGGCTCCCGGTCATCAATGCAAGCTGGCAAAGACAGTGCGAGAAATGAGGCCGCGACGAATGAAAGCAGTTTCTGACGCATGATGCGGTTTCCGATGCGTGGTGGGCGGATGACCCGGCGTGACGATGTTGATGAAATCTAAGCTCTCATGCGCTCCAGCTCCCTTCGGGCGGCCCGCGGCGCGGGTCGAAGATGGAGAGCGTTCCGAAATCGAACATAACTGTCCGGAGAGAAGCGCGCGGCGACGGCGATCATGACGATGCTGCCGATAGCCATCAGGGTCCAGACATGCGTGAGGTCGGAGAAGACGTCACGGAACCCGCCTGCGATCAGCGGCACGAAGCTTGCGAGGATGTAGCCGCCGCCCTGGACGATGGCTGTGAAATTGCCCGCGATCGTTGGGTCATCGATATGGTCGATTGCAACGATGATCGATAACGGGAACAGAATGCCGATGCCCACCCCCAGCATCACCATCGCGGGAATGGCCAACGCAATCGGCGACATGGTGAGGACGGCAAACCCGGTGGCCACCGTGATGAGGGAGAAAGTCAGCGGTCCGCGCCGGTCCGGGAGGTGATGAACAAAAGCCGCAACGCCGAGTGCCGTGGCAGCCTCGACAACAGTCAGAATCGACAGCAACAGGCCGGCTCTTTCGGCAGGCTGCTGAAGGCCGAGGTAGAACGGAGGGATCCAGGCCATCGCCAGCATGAAGGCGCCCGTTCCGACCCCGAAGAAGATCATCAGCGACCAACAGCGCAGGTTGCTCCACAAGTGCGGGGAGTGGGAGGCACTGACCGACGCCACCATGTCGATGCCGCCTTCGCTTCTCGCATCACGGGACGCGAGAAGCCAGACGACTGTGGCGCTCAGCGCCGGCAGTGACCAGGCCGCCAATGTTCCTTGCCAGCCGAGGCGGCTTGCGAGGTGGGCCGCCACTCCTGCGGCGACGGCGCCGCCGACCACGATGCCGGTAGAATAGACGCCGATCACGCGACCTATTCCGGCCCTGTAATTGCGCTTGGCGAAGCTTGGGGTCAAAGCTCGGATGATCGCGATTCCGATCCCCGCTCCGCTGGCGGTGAGGATCAGGCCGGCGGCGCCATCGAACCAGTACCGCAGAAGGCAGGAAGCCGCGATGATGAGGCCGCCGACTGCGACGTCCCGCCTTTCGCCCAGCACCGCTCGGATCTGCCGGACATAAATCGCACCGAGCCCGATCAAAAAGACAGGAATCGTCGTCAACAATCCAAGACCGAGCGAACCGATCGGGGTCGTCCCGAGTATCGGCGCGGCAAGGGATCCAATGGCGGCGACGACCGGGCGCAGGTTCAGTGAAAGCAGGAAGATAGCCAACAAAAGCAGCCTGCGATTCTTCGTTTCATCTCCTGTCAACATGGGTTTTGCTCCGAAGGATTCCGGGTTAAGCCGCGTTCAAGCGTTAGATGACCGACTTTGATCATCGGGCGATTTGAGCAGGTGGCCGATATGCGGCTGGATGTCCGGTTCGTAGACCGCTTCGTGCCATCGATCCGGAGGAATGCCCTACAGGGTAATCGAAATGGCGCCGGGATTGCGGCGAAACGCACCTTGAGCCGCTTCGGCGACGGCACTTTTCAGTCTCGCACGCGCTCCCGATCGAGGTTTGCCGAAAATGCTTGATGATGACGTGAGGCACAGTCGATCTCCTTCCAATCAGGCCGCTATCCGTGCCGGCCCGTCGTCCAGCTCGCTTCTGCTCGCTGCGACTGTCTTCAGGGCGGCGATCACATGCGGCAGTCCCGCAGGTTTCAGTACCGTGTAATGATCCGGCTCCAGATCGACGATCCGCACCACGTTGGAAATGCTGACCGATGCCGATTCAACGAAGGACCGGCTGTCTCCTCGCGCCCGCAGAATCGTTGCCGGTGCCTTCAATGGCCGCGTGCGCGGTTCCGGGCCGTAGGTCGGCCCGTAAATCGCCGTTACAAGCCGCACGATGCGTTCGATCAATCCCCTGTCGAGCACCGGATAGGAGGCCGCTACATGCTCGATGAAGCTGGCCTCGTCCTTGGCCGTCTGCACGCATGCCTCGACAAGCTGGGGGTCTATCGAATGGGCGAACACGGAATACAGAATGGTGAGGAAAGAGCGATCGCGGAAAAGCGTATTGCTATCGCCCCGAACGGGCTGCCCGCTTTCGAGTTCCGGAGAACCCGGGGCCAGGAAAACCAGTTCCTGCACCGTCTCACCGGCCTCTTCGAGCTGAGCGGCGACTTCGTACGCGACACGGGCACCGAATGAATACCCCCAGAGGCTGTAGGGGCCTTGCGGCTGGATACTGCGAAGGACCGCGACATCCGCAGCGGCCATCTCTTCGATCGAACCGGAAATCTCCTCGCTGGGATTGATCCCTGATGCCTGCACACCCATCACCGGCCGTTTCGTCTCCAGGGCTTGGGCGAGAGGCCGGAGGTTCAACGGATAGCCGCCGAGACCGGGCCACAGGAAAATAGGCTGGTCGATTCCGGCCCGAAGCGTGACCGCCCGGGCAATGCCGTGCTGGCGTCCCTTGGTGATGCGCCGAGCAAGCTTTTCGATTGTGGCGTCCTCGAACAATACCTGGATGGGCAGGTTCGCTCCCAGCGTCTGGTTGATTTCCAGTACGACCGTGACCGCTTGCAGCGAATCTCCGCCGATCTCGAAAAAGTCATCCCGTATGGAAACATCATCGAGGTTCATTTCCCGCCGCCAGATCGTGCTGATCGCCTCTTCGATGGCGGTGCGGGCTGGCACGAACTCCCGTTCGGAATGCTGTTCGTCGAAGATATTCGATTGCTTGAGCGCGACGACATCCACCTTGCCGGATGCGCTGTAGGGGAGCTGGTCGATTACCACGATGCGGCTCGGGACCATATAGTCGGGCAGGATGTTATGAAGATCCTTGCGCACGAGTTCGGCGGGCCCATGCATGTGAACCGCATCCTCCCGCATGCCCTCATGGGAGATCTGGTCGGTGCTGATCTTACCCGCCAGAGCGAAGTAGACCGCCGGCTCCGGCTGGCCCGGTTCGCGCAGGATATCGAATATCCGCCGGGCGGCGACCAGATCCTTGCCGGTTTTCGAACTGTATCCCGACGACATCAGGCCGATCTGGATGTCGTTCATCTGCAGGGTTTGAAGGCCCCGCCCAAGATCGATATAGCGACGCCATGCCTCGGCCGTTCGGTTAACGAATGTGACACCCGCACTCGACCGCTCATAGACCTGCTGGTTGATAGCGATGACATGTTTCTGTTGAACCACATGCTTTGAAAATGGCTCAAATCTTCCATCCCGGTACCGGTAGGTTCCGGAAGGCAGGCCGTCGACCTTATCTCCATGGGCTTGAACGTAGATTTCGAGCGCTTCGGTATCTTCGCGTTCTGAAAACGGGACTATGTCGAATGACCCCAGATAGGCATGGTCCTCATCCAGGCGAAGCAACTCACCAACTTCGTTCACAAACGCGCTGCGTCCGAGCGCCAGGCCATATTCCGGGAGAACGGCATCGAGCAGGCCAAGGATATGCCCTGTCTCCATCTCAAGAACTTCGAGGATGTTGTTCTTATAGACGGGGCGGATGGCCGCGACGTTGCCGATGAAGTGCAGTGTCGCGGAAGGGCCCGAGTCTTCTTCGCGCTCTGCCCGGATCAGGACAAGGCGATGGTCTGCAGGATGATAATAGTAATGTCCGGACGGAATATCCGCTATGTTGCGAAGTTCGATATGAACTTGCGTCGCGTAGAGTGCGCCCGGCGAAGCATAGGCATATTTTGGCAGAAGCCGTTCATGGCTCCTGAACTGCCCAAGGTTTCGCATCAATGCCCCGAGGGTCTTCAGATCCAGGGCCGAAAGGCTTGACGACGGGCCTGTAACCACTGGGCGTTCCAGCAAAGTGAGGAGGTCGGTTGACGACAGCCGGCCGCCGTCAAAGAAGCGGTAGGTTTTCCGCGCAAAGGCCCGCCGACGTTGAACCACCGTTTCCTCCCGGCCAGGAAGATCGACCGACGAACGGCCGACGAGGTCGCTGGCCCGCCTCAAACCGCCATCGGAAAGCTGCGCCCTCACTTGCAGGCGGCTTTTCTTGCTCTGGTGGTGCGCTCCGTGATCGCCCTGGTCCATGATCGATGCATCTCGGGGATTGAGCTCGACTCCTGCAAGCAGGACGGGCTGGCCCGTCCGGGCATCCGATTTGACAAAGACTGCCGCCGATTTCACCCAGTCATGGTTTTCAATCGCCATGCGGATCTCGTCCAATTCGATCCGGTAGCCTCTGAATTTGACCTGATTATCCGCACGGCCCACGAAGTGCAGGGTGCCGTCCGGGTTGAGCCTGACAAGATCGCCGGATCTGTACATGCGGACCGGATCCTGGCCGGGCGCCGGCGGCAGTTTGACAAACCGCTCGCTTGTCTGCTCGGGCCGGTTCAAATACCCCTCGGCGACCTGGACTCCGGAAATATAAAGTTCTCCGGTCTCTCCTGGCGGCACGGGCCTGTGCTCGTCATCCAGGATATGCAACCCCGTCCTGGCCGCTGCGAAGCCGAGCGGAACGGTCTCCTCGAGATGCTCCAAACCTTCACGCGTTACGGTAAACGAAGTGGCATTGATCGTGCATTCGGTCGGACCGTAGAGGTTGACCAGCGTGACATCCGGCTTGACATTGAGAATGCGCGAAGCGAGCTTCCAGCTCAGTGCTTCACCGCCGCTGTAGATGCTTTTCAAGGTGGACGTTTGGGCGAACTCCGGATCGTCCACCAAGGCCTGCAGCAATGTCGGCACGGCCTGCAGCATCGTGACGTCATGGGCCTTGATCATCTGAACGATGCCGGCGGGATCGCGGTGGATGCTCGGATATCCCATCACCACCGTGGCGCCGCAGCAGACCGCCAGCAACTCCCATTGCGCGGCATCGAAACTGATCGGCGTCTTCTGCAAGATCTTCTGGCCGCTGACGAGGTGATGCTCCGTTTGCAGCCATGTGAGTTGACTGACGATGGCCCGGTGCGATATCGCCACGCCCTTCGGTGCTCCCGTCGTTCCCGAGGTGAAAATCACGTAAGCGAGGTCGCTGCCCGTCAGGTCGTTCAAGCCGAGATCGAGGTCCGTCACCTTGATCGATGATTTGTCGCCGACGGACTCGACGTCGATAACCTCGACGACGGGCAGTAGGAAATTCGAGAGAGCAGCATGGCCTTTGGCATGACTGACGATGACAGAGACGCCGCCGTCCCGCGTCATGTGCGCCAGACGCTCTTCAGGATAGTCGGTTGCGAGCGGAAGATATGCGCCGCCGGCCAGAAGCACCGACCAGACCCCCACCAGGAGATCCACGGAGGACTCGATGAAAACCCCTACCCTGTCGCTTGGGCCAATCCCGCGCTCACGCAGAGCGTGGGCCACGGAAAGGCATCGTTCGACGAATTCGGCGTAGGAAAGAGAGTTTTTCCCGTCGGTGACGGCAATCTCCCGAGGCCGGCTTCTGGCCTGAGCCAGCAACATTTCGGCCAAGCTCATTCTCGTGCTGAGCAAATTCAGGCTTGAGATAGCGCGTTGCCCACGGAAACCGGGAATCGGTGGAGGATTCGTCGGTCTGTGGTGTTCGACAGACATTCCAGTGCTCCTTTGCGCATTTTTGGATCGAAGTGTACAAAACAAGTGATAAGGGAACTGCGCTGTGCAGCGTCGTTAAAGGCTTTCCCTCGTTTCTGACTAAGCGGAGGAGTGACCGGGTCCAGAGATCACTCCCGGATATTTTCAAGTCTTGTCATCAATGCTGGATCTCTCAGCCTCAACGGATTGAGAACAGCAATCCGGCTCGCTCAACGGAATCTGCGATTCCGCTCTGTCTCAGCGCATGCCAATAAAGAACGGCGTTGTTTGTGATGACAGGTTTGCCGACCCAGTCTTCGGCGAGCGCGGCAAAGGCCGCCATTGGCACGTTCGTGCCAACCTGTATGATCGCCTCCACCTCGGGCCGGTTAACCGCCTCGACCGCGGCGCGAAGCTTCGCTGTCGTCACATCTGCAATCCGGGATGGGCTCGTTCCGCCGAGGCCATGGAGTGCGACAACCTCGTAACCGCGCTCAATGAAAAAGCGGCTTGCCGGATTGTCCCCGATTTCGGCATAGGGGCTGATCAGGCCAATCCGGCGCAACCCGCCGAGTTGCTCCAGAGCTGCCTCGATCGCGTCGGCGCTGGTGGTAATCTCGGCGCCGCCGGCAGCCTCACGAAACTGCGCCAGAAGCAACCGGTGATGCTCCGCGCCTTCCCAATAGCTATCTGGCGAGACCGCTACGATGACACGTTGTAATCCGCAGGCGCTTAAGCTCTTCAAGGCGTTGCTTGTCGATTTACGGATCCTGTCGATCACGCTGTTGAAGCCAGCCTCCTCTTCAAGAGACTCGTCTTCAATGAGGATGCGTGCAGTGTGATTGGTGACCCCGGCGGGCCGTAACGCATCCATTTCCGGCTGTGCGGACGTATTGGTTGAGGGTACCGCCACACCGAGCTTCAATCGATATCCAAGAAGATCAGGCATCCAAATCTCGTAAAAATGGCGCAGGCGAACAGGGAGCGAAGTCAGACCGGCCAATGGTCGACTTCGTAGAGTCGGATACGTCGACTTCTGTGGATCAGGCCAGGTAGGAAGCAGCGATATCGAGGTTCCCGGCGCCGTATGCGGCGGCCCGCTCGAACCTGCTCTTGCCTGCAGTCACCAGGTCGAGCTTCAGGCCGGCCTCCTTAGCGGCGGCGTCGACAAGTTTGCTGTCCTTGATGGCATTATTGATCGTAAAGCTCGGCTCAAAATTCTCATTGAGGATCGCCGATGCTTTGGCTTGAAAGAAAGGACTGTCAAGAGGCCCGCCCTTCACGACGTCGACCACAAGCGCGGGATCAACACCTAACGCTTTGGCAAGAGAAAGGCTTTCTGCCGTCCCATGCGTAAGTGCAAGAACCAGGCTATTCAAGGCGAGCTTCAGCTTCGTTGCGTCGCCTGGCAGCTCGGAGACCCAGACAGAGCGGCTCCCGATCGCATCGAATATCGGTTGAGCCCGCTCGCGTCCCTCAGTCGGCCCTGAAGCCAGGATGACGAGTTTGCCCGCTTCGGCTGACTGGCGAGTCCCCTGCACCGGGGCGTCGAAGTATATCCAGCCCTTCGCAGCCGCGAGTTGCTTCAAGCGCTCTGTGGCCTCGATCCCGACTGTGCTGAGCTGGATCCATATGGCGCCGCCAATTTCGGGCCGGATTGAGGAAATCGTGCTCTCTATCGCCGGGCCGTCCTTGAGGACCGTGATGACGATGTCGGCACCTTTGACCGCCTCCGCCGGATCAGCCGCAATCACAATTCCTTCTTCCGAAAGCGCGTGCGCCTTTTGAGCGCTTCGATTCCATACGCGGACTGCAAAGCCCTTCTTATGGAGATTGCGTGCGACCGGTGCGCCGATAATGCCGGTGCCAAGCACCGCGATGACGGCGGATTTTTGTTCGATTTGCCGCTCGTGCGACATGTCAGCCCCTTGTCAAGTATAGCCATAGGAAGTGCCCAACCGCCGATGGTTATGGACTGATCGATACAAAACTGTCAAGGCAAACACTTTTCTATAGTTTCCGGTTTTTGGAGAAGAATTAACTACCTTAAAGCTGTTATTGATCGCGATGTAGTTTACCGCCTGCCGCAGAACGATAGAGGTCAGAGCAATGGCGTGGAAATAAGCGAGCGTCTGAAGTAATCGCGCGTAGTCGCGCAAGGGGGTAGCAAATGCGCGTGGCCCAGGTATGTGCTCTCGGCCACCCAGCGGGCAGCAACGGTACGAACCCGCCCTTAGCGTCGGTAGGTCTGACCACTTGCAACGCGATCGCATGCTCGCGTCGCAGCCGAAGCTCTCTCGCTGCTATAGCCCTGATCCACGTGCGCCAGACCCCTGGCACGTCCAGGTGACCGATGATAGCTCGGACTGTGGGGTGCGCGAGCACTGGTACTATCGCGGTTGCCGATCCAGAGGCGGCGACCGGTACGACACCGACCTGACGGCAGCGCAGTAGATCGCGGCGCGTTACTTCTGGTAACGCATGACGCCGGAAGGTCAAACGACAACACCGGCTGGTCTGTACGCGGAGGAAGATCAGACACGCTTCGGCAATCGTCCAGGTGGCACTGAGAATGCCGGTCGTGTTGACTCCTATGGCATGTCATCGAAGCCAGCTGAGAAACGCCGGCTACAGCGACAACTGCAGCTTAGTCGCGGGAGCATCCAAGCTCAGAGAACAAATGCGTGTCGTCGGCCAGATTGGTAACAGCAAGCTCCCAATCGGATTGGACATTATTGCATGCGCGGAATGCACGCTCTCTTCCGCGTTGCCCATTCTCGGTCGAGGTGATATTTGGACCGTTTAGGCTAAAAGGGGCCAGAAATGCGACCTCGGGAATTCGATTCGGAAGCTGCGGCAGACGCGATCATGCGCGTTTTCCTGAAACATGGTTATGCCGCCACCTCAATGGACGATCTTATTCGTGAAACCGGATTGTCGCGAAGCAGCATCTATAATGCCTTTGGCAGCAAGCAGCAGATGTATCAAGTTGCCTTGCAGCAATATCATAAAACAACGTCGGCGAATGTGAATCTCGTTGCTCAGGATGGACCGCTCAAGGACATTGTGCGCAAGCTCATGATGTCAGTCGTGAACGATGAATTGAGCGGGCGGGACGATCGAGGCTGCCTCGTTGCCAACAGCAGCTTGGATGTGGCACCGCATGATCCCCAAATTGCGGCGCTGGTCGCCGATCACCTCACCCGGTTGGAGAATGCCCTTAATGCCGCGATCAAGCGTGGGCAGGAGAAAAACGAGTTGAGCGGTGATCGGGATAGCCGAGCATTGGCACGTTTTGTCGTGAGCTCCGTTCAGGGTCTCAGAGTGATGGGAAAGGGTAGCGCCGAACAGGGCCGCCGACGCCGTTTACTCGACATCGTCAATATTACGTTAGACGCCCTTTAAAACTGTTTGGTGGCGGAAGGTCGTTGGGATCGGGTTACGTTGGGCGATTGAGGAATATAGTTGGCGCTTTGACGGCCTGCGGCGCCAAACTCCTCACCGCAGGAGGGCGTGATGCCCTCCATTCATCCCAGTGCCCGCACCACCCCAGCCGTTCGCCAGGAGATCGCCCGCTCGACGGAGCCCACGGGCGTGCGGGCCCAGTTGTCGCTAGGCACTTTGGCGTGAAATTCCCGATTTTGGAACAACCATAGACATCTTGGCGTGAGACTCTGAGTCCCTGGAATCTCATATGTGGACATTGGGTAATTGCGGGGGGCGCGAGAGCTCTGGCGGAGATGCTGATGAGGCGACAGTCTGATTGGCCCAACAGAGCAGGAGCAGCTGATGACCTACTACGCCGGCCTGGATGTCTCGCAGAAGGAAGCCCCGATCTGCATCGTGGATGCGCAGGGCCGCCGCCTCTGGCGCGGCAAGACCGCGACCAATCCCGAGGCTTTCGCCCAGATCCTGCACTGGCACGGTCGTGATCTCCGGGTCGGCGTTGAGACCGGTCCGCTGATGCCTTGGCTCGTGCACGGGCTGCGCCGCCATGGCGTAGAGGTGATCTGCCTTGATGCCCGCCATGCCAAGGCCGCTCTCGCGATGCAGCTCAACAAGAATGACCGCAACGATGCCGAAGGGCTGGCTCAGATCGTTCGCACGGGCTGGTACCGCAGCGTCCATGTCAAGTCGTTTGAGGTGCATCGGCTCCGTGCCCTGCTGGGCGCTCGCCGGCAGTTGGTGGGCATGACCATTCAACTCTCCAACCACATTCGTGGCATCCTGAAGGTTTTCGGTCTGGTGGCGGGTCCCGTCCATGGCGGCACCTTTTCCGAACGCGTTGAGACCCTTGTGTCAGATCAGCCTGAGGTCGCAGTAGTTGTGCAGCCGATGCTGTAGGCCTGGCGCGAGCTGAAGAACCAGATCACCAGCTTTGAAAGGCTGTGCGAATGGAGGTGCGCCAGCGGAGCGAGTGTCGTCTCCTGATGAGTGTGCCGGGGATCGGCGCCCTCTCGGTCCTCGCTTTTGTCAGCGCCATCGAGCACCCGGATCGCTTTCGGCAGTCTCGCAATGTCGGGGCTCACCTCGGTCTCACGCCACGACACTACCAGTCGGGTGAGGTCGACCGAAGTGGCCGCATCTCCAAATGCGGCGACGAGCTGGTGCGATCCTACCTGTTCGAGGCCGCCGGTGTCTTGCTCACTCGGGTGCAGCGCTGGTCGCCGCTCAAGGCCTGGGCCGTGCGGCTGGTGCAACGGAGTGGGTTCAACAAGGCCCGAGTGGCCTTGGCCCGCAAGCTCGCGGTGATCCTGCATGCGATCTGGCGGACGGGCGCGCCTTTCCGTTGGACCAAACTGGAAACAGCTGCAGCATGAGAATGGGAGGATGAGATTGATCTGGCATTCATCATGAGGTGAACGCCAGGTGCCGTGCTTGCTCCTCGGGGCGAGGGTACGGGTCATTTCGTGAGCGGGGCTTGTGAGAGCTGGAGGCTCCAGCTGATCACGTTGTGGACCTTGGAAGGCTCGTGCTGTTGAACCCGATGATGCGGCAGCCAGTGCCGACCGCGGAGAGAACCGTGACCCGGGGAGAAGCAAGGGTGCCAGAGCTGTTTGCGCTTGACTAGAGACCCGCGATTAGAGAACGAGCCATTCCGCCTGGCCTGTTGCACCTGCGAGCCAATAGGCCCGTAGTGTGCGTTCCACACCTTGGAAGATTCCCCCGCATAGCCCCGTCATGCGGCGACACTGTCTCGACCGCGAAGACGACACTGCTCCCGGCAAACAATAGCCTCTGCACCAAAAAGGGCTTGCATTCCACCGCGCGATCAGACGACGGGCTGGGCAGGCATCAGGGCGCTTACTTGGTTGGAGCAGATTAGGCTGACGCTGTCTAGGGTTCGCTCATTTATGCGCCCTCCGCCAGTCAATGTCCGATGCCGTGCTATGTTCAGGCCGCCTTGGCAGCCCCGGCTCAAACATTTTCGGCCGTGTAGATCTCGAAGGGAATGACACGTTGCACGATGCTGCCGCCTTGGTTGCTGATCGTTGATTGCGCCATCGCCTCGACCAGTGTGTCGGCCAACAAACGCCTCGGATGCGACAGGACAACATTGATCACACCATCGACGAGCCCGGCAATGGTCTCAGTTATCAGTTCCCGTCCGATAACCACGAGGTTTCGGGATAAGGCGCTCTGGTCCTCACGCAAGGCTCGGATGACGCCAGTGATGCCGCCACCGGCGACGTAAATGCCAACCAGATCCGGTGTCCGCCGCAACAAGTCCAGGGTGATTTCATAGGCGTAGCGCGAGTCCTCGAGGGTTGCCACGGAATCGAGCAACTGAAACTCCGGCGCATGTTCGCGGAAGTACGAACGGAAGCGCATTTCGCTGACATCTTGGCTCAGGAAGCGATGGCTCCCCACATAGACGCCGATCTTTCCCGGCGTCCTGCACATGTTGGAGATGAACCAAGCCGCGGTGCCGCCGACCTTCCAGTTGTCCAGCCCTACGTAGCCGGCACGGTTCGCCGCAGGGAGGTCGGAAATGAGCGCGAACACAGGCACGCCTTTCCCGTGCAGAGTGTCGATCGCCTGCGTCACCTTGGGGTGATCTGCGGCGACGACCGCCACGGCATCGCATTCCCGCCCAAGCTGGAGGAGGCGTTCCGCGGCGACTTCCGGCGTCAGGTCGTCCCGGAACCTCACCACCGCCCGGCCCCTGATGGTCGTCGAGGCATCCGTCGCCTCCTTCAGGTCCTGCCCGAGCATTTTGTAAAACGAGCGTTGCGGCTGCTGGAGGAGGAAGCCGAGGGAGCGGGCAGGCCGATCCTGTCCGAGGCGGTGACGGATCATCCCGGTGCCATAAAAGCCAATGGCCTCTGCGGCACGTAGCACCTGTTGGGAGGTTGCCTCCCGCACGCGATGGCGGCCGCTTAGGACACGATCGACCGTTGACACGCTGACATTAGCAACCTTGGCCACATCGGCGATGGTAGGGCGGCTCACCTGACCCTCCTTGACAGATTCTTTCATTTTTCCCAGTAGCGCGATGAAAGTTCTTGAAAGAAAATTGTCAACTTTCATTGCAAGATTTCTTTCATATTGGTAGCGATTTCAAACCTCGTCAATGAGGGTGCTCAAGAGCGCCCACGACACAGGAGGAAAGACCAATGCCAGACAAGATCCCATAGGCCGCCCCACGATAGGAGCCCCTGCTCGGGAGCAGGAGAACTCCGGATAGTCCTGCAACCATCTGTCGGCCAGTCCAGACCTAAGTCCTCATACGGTGAAACAGTACTCCTCGATCCGATCAGGATGCGAGAGAAGGTTTAGTCTCCCGCAATGGGACAAGCTGCTCCTCCCATGACCACAGATAGGCATGAAGCCCGCCGGAAATGCCATCCGCTTGTCGTGCGGACCTGCCTCGGCTCACGAGGTGCCGGTGTCGAGGATCCGCTCAGATCGCGAAGCGATGGACCGCGCCGACACGGGTGCGCCATCGACTGATGAAGGGCGGAGCCAGTGGTCTCCGACAGACCCACGCATCGAGGAGGAACCTACATGAAGATTGCGCTCGATCCCTACATGCACCGCCACGTGCCTCTCCTAGAACTGCCGCAGTTCGTCGCAAAACTGGGCGACGAATACATCGAACTGTCCCTGCGTGCGGATTTCCTCGACCGGTGGGTCACCCCCCGCGTTTATCCCGAGCGTATCCGCGACTTCAAAAAGGCGTTGCGCGACAGCGGTGTGAAACTGGCCTCGCTGCTGCCGATGTCCCGCTGGGCAAGCCCGCATCAGGTCGAACGACTGACGGCCATGCGTTACTGGAAGAACGCGATTCGGATTGCGGTGGAACTCGAGTGTGACACTATGAACTCGGAATTCGGCCGCGGACCTGCGCCGAGTTCGCCTTTCACCTCTTACAATTGCTGTGCGGGCGGCCATACGGAATTCTGTGAAGCCGCCTTCTGGGACAGCATGGACGAGCTGGTGCCGATCTCCGAGCGAGAAGGGATCCAACTCAACATCGAGCCGCACCCCGAGGATTTCATCGAGACGCTCCAGCCGGTGGTCGAAATGATACGCTCGATCAACAGCCTTGAACGGCATGGTGGAGATCCGAGATCTGGAGGACGCGGTTCCTCTATGCCATGCGGCTTCGGTCGCCAAATCGCTCATCCGCGCAACAAGGCGAAAAAAGGTGCTGGGGAGGAGCACCCTGGACAAGCCCTGAGGTGTGTCCATGACCCACATGCTGCGGGATCGGGTCGATGACGTCGGACCTTGGAACACCCGGCCTGAGCCCCCCATCAAAACCATGCGCAAGGCGGAAATGTCGCTCAGCATCATCCACGAGATCTCTGGGGTCCTGGCCACGCCCACCCAGCTGGAGGTCACGCTTGCCCATGTCGGGAACATCCTCTCCCCGTTTCGGCCAGGAGGTCATGGAGCAAGCGTCGTCCTGGACGCTGAAGCAGAGCCGGAGATTACCGCAAATGGCAACACCCACCGCCATCAGGCCTTCGCCGCGTCATCCCGCACGCCGTCATCGACTAAATCGCCACTACGGGGATGCCGCTCGTCATCCCGGCTATCAGCACGTCCGAACCATGTCAGGTCGACCGTCAACCATCTTCGAGCCGCGGCCCCAGTCCCTTTGTGGGGTCGCGGTCAAGGCTGAGCATCACATCAGTGGAACATTGTCGATCGACCGCGTCAGGGACGATGCCGCCAGCGTCGGCTG
>NZ_LCYG01000044.1 GCF_001017175.1 Microvirga vignae
ACGGCGATCCTGAAGAGTCCGCCCTATGCCGGCTACTTTGTCTATAGGGACTTGGCAAAGATCATCCCGAGTAGCGGAGCGCCGTCACGAGAATGCTCGCGTCCTGAAACGGACTGGTGGATTGTGGTGAGGCAAAAATACCCGGCGAATATCGTTTGGCAGACCTTCGGCTGCCGCACGGACTCTGTCACGGGAACTGAAGTGAAGCAACAAAGGAGCTGAAGGTCGATCTCGTCAGGCAGCAACTGTCGCTTGATGCCACTGGGCTGCGGCCCCGGTCCTGAAGCGGCGCAGGGTGCGGCGGGGGATGAGATGGCACTGGAGGTTGAACGAATGGTAAACGGCAGAATGGGTGGAGAGGACGCGCTGGGCTGATCCCGCCGACTTAAACCCTTGCCTCTTCCGTTCCCGTCGTCGCACCACCGGGTGCGAGTTTTCCGCCCGGTTGTTCTTGCGCAAGCCCTGCTCATGGCGTGCCGAGAGGCCCAGCTTCCGTTGGGCTGCCCCGTAGGACGGCAGCTTGTCGCTCACGAGTAAACTTGGGGTGAGTTCAATTGATCAGCGCAACAGCTTCGGCCAGCATAGCGCCAGGGGTTCTAAAGCCAAGGGTTTTCCTTGGCCGGGTGTTGAGTTTGAGTGCAATCGCGTCGAGATCATCCTGGCTGCGGACGGACAGGTCCGATCCCTTGGGGAGATACTGGCGTAACAAGCCATTGGTGTTCTCGTTGCTCCCACGTTGCCAGGGACTCTGCGGATCACAGAAGTAGACGTCCATGTCAGTCGCGACGCTAAACCGCTTGTGCTGGGCCAGTTCCATGCCTCGATCCCAGGTCAGCGACGCCATCAATCCCTGAGGTAGTTGCCGCACCTGACGAACAAGAGCCTTCACCACATTGTCGCTGTCTTTCCCCTCCACATGAACCAGCATGACAAACCAGGATTGGCATTCAACCAGGGTGGCAATATGCGTGTTCTTGCCACCGGCAAGCAGATCGCCTTCCCAATGCCCCGGCACGGCCCGATCCTCGACCTCGGGAGGGCGATCTCTGATGGAGACAGCATCAATGATCTGGCCTCTCGGCTGGCCGGCCGTGCTCGCTGTCTTGCTGCGCCGCATGACCCGTCTGCTTCGCAGATGGCGGGTCAGCTCCTTGTGCAGGACGCCGCGGGCTTGGATGAACAGGCTCTTGTAGATCGTCTCGTGGGATACGCGCATGGTCCTGTCATCGCGATGTTCAGCCTTGAGCCACCCTGAGATCTGCTCGGGAGACCATTGGTTCTGGCGCTTTTCGGCTACCACACCCTGAAGGGACCTGTTGATTGCCAGAAGGCAAGGTTTCGGATGCAAACTTTGTTGCCACGCACGCTCATCGGCTCGGGTGGCACGAACCTCCTTCGGCCCCCATTCCGACGGACTTCCCGGCTGATGGTCGAGGGTGACCGCCCAAGCCGGTTCGCGATCTGGTGGAATGACCACCCGGCTGCGAGGCCCCGCGATATCTCCTCGCGTTCGTCTGACGTGAGCGAAAGCCGAGAGCATGTCCTCGGCGATGGAACAATGCCTCCTTAGGCGAGCACGACGCCAAAGACTGACCCGGCATGCTTGCCAAGAGCACGGCCGATGTCACTCAGCGACTCGCCAGCTTTCCACCGCGCCCAGAGTTCTCTTTTCTGCTCTGCCGACAAGCCCGGCCGCCCCATACGCGCCATCATGGATCCTTTCAGGCACTGAAAAATCGATCATGGTGCGCTGACCCCTTGAATCCATTCACCGCACGGAGATCCTCTCCAAGGCGGGCACCGAAAGCGAACATTGTGCGGGCATGCCGGGCGAGGAGTTCTCCTGCTGCCGTCGGCGTTACACCCCGTGCACCCCGGGTCAGAAGTTGGACTCCGAGTTCCGTTTCCAGATCCTGGATACGTTTCGCGGCGGCCGAAACGGCGATGCCGCACTTTTCGGAGGCACGTGTAACGCTCCCGCACTCGATAGCAGCGAGAAAGATTCGCAGGGTCGTCCAATCCGGCAGGTTCATTGGCCTATATTCGGCAATGCGCTCCTTCGTGCAAGGACCGCCCCAGGAAGCCGATCCTCTTTGGCGTGACCACAAGAATATCTCTTTAAGTCTCCTATGGGGTCAAAAGCTGTCTCTAAGCGCAGCCATGTAAAGGTCCGCTGATCGCGCGAGGCTGTGTGGAAACTCGCTGATTGGCGCGCTCTGATGCTCCATCGCGATAGTGTGTAGATGGAGTGGGGGTGCCTCCTCAAGCCTTGATCCCGGCCAGGAGCGGCTGCACGCCGAGGATTCCGAGCACCCGCTTCAGATTGTAGGCCAGCACGTGCAGGCTCATCTCGGCTGCCGTGGTCGTGAGCCCTCGCGTGAGGAAGTGGGTGGCTCCCATCCAGCCCTTGAGCGTGCCGAAGGCATGCTCAACCGTGCTTTTGCGAACCTGCATGGCTTCGGGTCGGGCCCGAAGCCGCTCCTCCATCGCGTCCAGCACTGCCTCATGCTCCCAGCGCCGGATCCGCCGCTCCCGGCCCGTCGTGCACTGTGCCTTGAAGGCACAGCCCGCGCAGCGAGTGGTCCAGTAGACATAAATCGTCATGCCCTTCTCGACCGACGCAAACCGCCGGGTCAGGCGCTCGCCGGCTGGGCAACGGTAGGTGTCATCGTCCGGCTCATAGACGAAGTCCTGCTTGCCAAAGCGACCCTCGGCTTTGGCTGGTGAGGTCAGGGGCTTGGGCACCAGCGCCGTGATGCCTGCCTGCTGACATTCCAGGATCTCCTCGCCCGCGTAGTAGCCGCGGTCCGCCAGCACAGTGAGTTCCACTGTCCCCATGGCAGCCTGGGCTTGGCTCGCCATGCTGGTCAGGTGGTGCCGGTCAGACCCGACATTGGTGACCTCATGCGCTACGATGAGATGGTGCTTGGTGTCGAGCGCCGCCTGGACGTTGTAGCCCACGATGCCGCTCGGATCGGTGCTCGTTGACATGGCCCGGGCATCGGGATCAGTGAGTGAGACCTGCTGGTCAGGACTGGCTTCCAGTTGCTCGCTGATGGCTTGAAGTGCCTGCATCCGCTCGCGCAACGTGGCGATCTTGTCTTGCAATCTCTCCACTTGGGTGCGTGTGGTCTCGTCGTCCATCCGGTCGGCTTGGTCGAGAGCCTCCATATAACCTGCAATGCTCGACTCGATCTTCGCCATCTGCTTAGCCAGCTTGGCGCAGGTGAAATTGCGCTCGTGGCTGTTGACCGCCTTGAACTTGGAGCCGTCGAGCGCGACCTCGCCGCCCGAGAGCAGACCAAGACTGCGGCAAAGAACGATGAATTGGCGGCAGGTGGCGCGGATCGCTGCGCCGTTGTCGCGTCTGAAGTCAGCAATGGTCTTGAAGTCGGGCGCGAGCTGGCCGATGAGCCAGATCACCTCGAGATTGCGCTGGGCCTCGCGCTCGAGCCGCCGGCTCGACGGCACCCGGTGCAGGTAGCCGTAGAGATAGATCTTGAGAAGAATAGCCGGATGGTAAGCGGGTCGCCCTGTCGCGGCAGGCTGGGCGCGGGTAAAGCCCAGGGCCTGGAGATCGAGTTCGTCGATGAAGGCGTCGATCACCCGAACCGGATTGTCTTGCGTGACCTAGTCGTCCAGGCATTCAGGCAGGAGCAGCGTCTGCCGGCGGTCTCTGCCTTCGATGAAGCGCGTCATCGTGGCCTCCCAGAACTGGCAGAAAGCTACCAAATCAGCGCGTTTCCACACAGCCTCCGCGCGGTTGCGGACGTTCGGCTGCCCGGCGCAACGTGAGTCGAGGCGTTTGGATGTTCGAAGTTCGCCCGCTGTTACCCGTGACGTTGCCCGAAAGAAAAGGGGCACGGCACTGCAGGCACAGAAGAATTCCAAAACCCCTGCCGGTTAAGAGTTTGAGGTGGTGAGCGCGCTGGGACTCGGACCCAGGACCCGCTGATTAAAAGTCAGAGTGTCTGGCTCGGAGATGTTCGGCAGTCTTTCAATGCCCCGGCAGGGTCAGGATCTTCGGGCTCTTCGGCAGCGTCGCCCGCGACAGGGTGATGGCTCCGTGTCGCTGAACTCCACCGGAAAGTGCTCCCGAGCCGAGCTAAGAAAGCGGTTGAGGGTCGATGGCCCGAAGAAGTGCATCGGGATCATGAGCGGTGCATTGATCGCGCGCAGCACCTCCATCATGTCAAAGGTTTCCAACGTGTAACCGCTATAGATCGGCACCAGGAGAACATCAATGCGCCCCAGCCTCTTCAGGTGCTCGGGCGAGAGAGTGTGATGCAGATGGTCCAAATGCGCGATGCATAGCTGGGCGGTCTCGAACACGAAGATGGAGTTGCCGTCGTATCCCGTCGCCCGGCCATAGCTGCGGATGTTGGTCGAGATGTTGCGGATGCGGACATCCTGCACGGTCAGGTCGTGGACGGCAGGACCTCCGGCTGGGTCCCAGCCCCTGAGGACATGCTTGATCTCTGGATCCGGGCGGTAGCTGAAATGGGTGGAGTGCGCCTTGTTCATCGTGGCCACATCAGGCGTGACAGACGGAGGGGTGCCATCGCTGTAGTCGGTGGCAATCCGCACTCCTTGCGGCGTCTCGATCAGGAAGGTGGCATGGCCCACGAAGGTCAGGCCAACCTCGCCCTGGCGCAATGCGGCTTTCAGGAACAGAGTATCTCGAGAGGCGATCAGGCCAGGGCAGCTCGGCGGCAGCGGCAGGCCTGGCGAGGCTGAGGCCAACGCAGGCGGCGATCAAAAAGGCCACTCGAGCAGAGCTTAGCATCGATGCCTCCGGTGCGTTGAGCTTGTGACAGAGCAGGTGGATCCGTAGCTGTCAGACAAGCTCAAGACTTAGGAGCAGCAGCCCATCCGTCCACATGCGGAACACTTGCTGCCGATCGATGCTTTGCCATGGGACAGATCCACGGATGGGATAATCCATGTCCGACATACCAGAACCCGGTATTCCCCCAATGCCGCCGGCAGACAATCCTGCGCCCGAGCCCGCACCTGCCATTCCGCCGCTCGATCCCTTAGACCCGCCAGAGAATGATGCTCCCAAGGGCGAGCCTCCTGCTGTGCCCTTGGATGTGCCGTTCATTCAGCCACCAGGCACGCAATAGCGATCAGCGAGCTGAGAGGGGTAAGCCTCACACGATGCCCCAGGCGCGGTAGCGGGTGCGGCCGGTGAGTTCGCGCGGGAGCGCGCCACCGAGCTGGGCCAGCATCAGGTCGACCGCCTTGGGCGTGACCTGCAAGAGCTTGGCGCCAAGCGGCACCGTCACCAGCGGACGGGACAGGAAGAGATCGACAAGTCCCGGCAGCTTGGAGTTGCTGCGGCACCTCTGCGTCACCCGGCTCATCAGCTCGCGGGCGAGGATCAGTCGGTCGAGATCCCTGTTGGCGATGGCCAGTGCCTCCTCGACCACTATGCAGAAGCCGTCCAGCTTCTCGCGCGCCCCTTCCCGCCCCTGCGGCCGGAACTTCGACTGTTTGAACCCGGCCGCCAGCGGCAGGAGCTGGCCGGTCAGTCCCCGCGCCCGCAGGATGGCGGCGGCCATGATCAGGCCGAGCCACGGCAGACGGGTGTAGAGATTGAGATCGAGCCACGCATTCCAGGCCACAGCTGCCGCCGCCAGGGCCGGCCAGTGGCTGGTGCGCTGGACCACCTCGAGCCACAGGTCCTCGGCCTCCGCCTCGTCCTGATCCGGATCATAGACCAGGTGAGAGCGGCTCTTCGGCAGCGGCGTCTCGCCCGCGAGCACCTTGCTGGTGCGGTCGAGCAGGGCATCGATCTCGGCAAAGTGCGCCTTCCACGGATCGGCATCATTCGCGAAGGGTGGATAAGCCTCGTCATCCTCCGGATCCGGCTTGCCCTTCGGGCGCACGTGATCCCCCTCCCCTCGCACACGGCCGATGCCGCGCAGGGCGACGAGACCATCAATCGAGAGCGGCCAGGGCGGCTTGCGGGCCAGGGCAGTCCTCCGGGCCCGCAGGGCGGCGGCAGCCCGGGTCAATTCATGGGTGGGGTGGCGCACGTCCATGCCGGCATCGTGCAGCACCAGGTCGCCGACATCGACCAAGTGGCCGTCGAGCAGGAGAGCGCGGACCGCCTCGGTCATGTCGCAGCGGGACTGCCAGCCGGCGGACAGGCCCGAGGCCTCCAGCCGGGCATCGAAGCGCAGGACAGCCACCGTGATCTGCTCCAGGCCGCCGGCGATCGTCTCCCACGGCAGTTCTGGCAGGGCATAAGTGCGGGGAACCTGGAATGGCTCGTCGTCGAAGTCCCCTGCCCTGATCTGATATGCCACGCTTCCGTCCAACAGCTAAGTTATTGATGAAGCATGCTATAGCTGAGCAGACGGAAGCAAAGCAAGGTATCGCTACGGTGGAAGGTGGGGCCGCGCGTCGTCCTGCAGAGCGGCATTGCGACGGCTGGAGTGCCGCGCTGCCGTTGAGCGTCTCGGGACAGCGCCGTGGTGAGTGTTGAAGGCCCCGAATGGCTTCAGAAGCCTTGTTTTTAAGGCATTTTTCTGGGCTCAGCCAAAGCCCTTCCCTCTCCGGCTGGTTAACAGAATAGCTTGAGAAACGTCTTCAACTGAATCAGTTTAAGGGGTTCCGATCAATGTACAAGAGGTCGAGGCAACAGCTGTGACCAGAAACGTACGCAATAGGACTCGTGCTCCAAAACAAAGGATGGCTGATCAGGATTGGAATGGCGAGCCATTTCGAAATGCTTGCGCCAGACGGTATGCTTGAGAGCGGGGCACCTCCGCCATTACCAACTCTTTATCCGTCTTTCGTTTGCCAAAACACTGAGCATCTTTGCTATCGAAGGCTCAACTTAGTTTGATCTACAAGCCCCGCACTTGGTAGCCGCGGCGCTGCTTGCGGCGAAGCCAAGTTTCTAAGGCTTCGCTTGCGCTGTCATTTGTTTGATGAATTTCAATCCGTTGGCGACCGCGTTGGCCAATCCGACCCCACTCCCGGACCAAGGTGGGGTCACCAAAGAGTGACGGCTCGATGCGCAGGACGTAAAAGCGCGACACGTTCTGTGATGGAACACAGCGTTCCAAAACGAAGACATTGAGCTTGTCTGTCATGAGCTCAAGTGTCGTGATCCTCAGGTTCTAGGTCTAATGAAAAGCTGGAATCAGTCACGGGCCAACTGATTCACACCCGTGATGCATCGTGTCCTTTGAGCTTGTTCACGCGATTGGACGAGCCTGCCTGAAGCGCCATGCCCGATTCCAGCGAGCTTTCCCTTTCGCTCTCGTCCATCGACAAAGTATCACCTTCCGACATTAGTGTTCGTAATGAGTTGGGCCGTGCAAGTGCCCTCTTGCTGGACGACCGGGCGTATGTCAGCCACTCTCTCCCAAGGCGCTGCATTCGCGTCATGCTGATTTTCTCCCACCACCCGCAGCGACGCGAAGGAGAGCCATGACCATGGGACCGACCGAGAACTTACCCTCTCGAGCCCGCTCGGTCAGGTTTCGCAGGTAACCGCCGGCGCTCACGATCATTTCGGACCGCTGCAAGATCGCGGCAATCACGATCGCGGCGTCTTCATCGCCCATGACGGCACAGGCGTCTTCCCAAGCTGATGGGCTAATCCCCAAAGCGCCTCTTGCCACACCGGCCGCGGTGACGAGCTCACGCCAGGTCGAGATCCCCTGCCCTCCCTTTGTGTACATTGCGATATCCGGGCAGGCCTGCATGACCAAGCTCAAAGAAAAGGCGCGGATGGGAGGTTTCTTGGCTTCAGGTTCTAGCGCCGAAGTTTCTTCTAGCCTTCTTCGATGGCCTTGTTCAGAATCTAAAAAGGGGTTTGGTTTTGAATTATGATAGTGCCGCCCATTCTGGGACTCATTGGCGTTCATATTTTCTGTTTTAAGCTGAGTTTTCAGCGTCTTATCCACATCGGCCCAGAGGGCGCGCAGATCGAAGGCAATCGTTTCCAGAAGCCCGGCCTCTGCATTGCGGGGCGGTGTCTCGTTAAGAGCGTCAAACCGCTCCAGGAGATCATCCCACGGGCCGGCAAGATCCTCCTCGAGCGCAAGTACGATCGTCTTGGAGATGTCGCGACGGAGCACCGTAATCTCCTCCCGCAGCAGGTAACGGGCTTTTCTCTCAGCACGAGCCGTCTCAGCCAGGCTCTGGAATTCCGCGGCTCGAGCCACGAGTGGTGAGAGGTCGAAGCCGAATGCCTGCTCGATCGAGCCCCCCTCCCCTTTCCGGGCGTAGCGCTTTCCATTCGGGCTGTCGCGACGGATCACCAGGCCCGATTGAACGAGAGCCGCCAAGTGGCGCCGCAGCGTTGAGGGCGACATGCCGTTCGCGCGAAGAATTAGAGCTCGATTAGAGGGGAAGACAATCAGGTCCGACCCAAGCTGCAGGGTCGTGTCCTGGTGGAAGGTCAGGAGCGCGTTGAGGACGCTCAGGGCCCGATCTGAGATTCCCAAAGCAGCTTTTGCCTCTCTCAAATTGTCGAGGACTTTCCATTTTTCGGCCATTGCGTCTTTCGGCCCGGCCTCTGAAACCGCTCGCGCGGCCACCATGGCCAGCGACAAGGGCCGCCGACCGAAGGGTGTTGTCGATTGATGCACCGTCATGGCGTTGACCTTTTTCAGGCCAAGCGTGTCCGATCTCAAAAGCGGTGAGGCTCTTGAGGCGATAGGCAAAGCTCAGATGTTCGGAGAAACTGCCGTTTCCCCGTTGACACCAGATTCGCTGTATGGGACTCTGAAGCTGTGTCGGGCTTCATTGTCCCACTGGTTTCTAAGGCCTTCGGAGTTGCCGCTTCGGAGGCCTTTGCTTTTCCTACGTCGTCACGCCGTGGCGCTTCTCCTCTGGTTGGTTTCCCATTTGACCTGATCGTCCGACTCATCACTGCGCGCAAGAACCGGCCAATAGGACGCTATCCATGCCTCCACAGAGTCGCAGTGGAAGCAAGAACGACAAGGCCTTTGAAATTCCTCAGGAATTTCGAGCGGAGGAAACAAAAATCCGGACCAGTCTCGGCCGGTGACACAACCGCTCTCAGATTTGCTGGGAGGCCGGTTCGATGTCTTGCTCGCAGAAGGATGCACAGATGCGCTCAGCCTGGCGGGGCGCCTGCTGATGACCGTGTGTCTGTTAGGAGGACCGCCAGCGTTACTGCTGCTGTCTCCTCTGATGTGCGCTGGGAGAGCCCAGCTCTTGAACGATGCTGCGAGCACCGCACCCTCCTTGTGAGGGCAAAGCAAGAGCATTCACCGGAAGCCGATGTTCATTGACTACGGACTGTCGGGATGGCATAAAGTGCTTGTTCAGGACACTTGTTGCCGGCCCTCGGTAACTCCAAAGGCCTCGAAGTTCCCAGCTTCGGGGCCTTTTGCTTTGCCTGATTGATTAACTGGTGAGGTTTACCTCCTTACGGACAAAAGCAGCTGCAAGAGCTGCGTGGATGGCCTCCTGCCGCGTCTTGAACTGACCCGCTAAAACAGCCTCATCAAGAGCAGCAGCGACAGCGGTGGAGACCCAGACGTTCATCTCCCGGTCTCCCCTCTCCCGCCGCAGCTTGCGGAAGCGCTTAGTCCGTTCAATCGCTCTTGTGTCCGACATCACAGCCAACCATCTTCTCTCGTGCATAACGAGGAACGCACGATTCGAAGTTGCAGTGGAGTCAAAATGCAAGATTGAATCAGAATCCGACCAGTTTCCTCTGGAAAACTTCACTTCCTGTTAACCGTCGGCTCTTTGGCTCTCCGATTCGAAGGCTACGAGCAGCTCTGGCAACTTGTCGAGCAGGTACTGGCCGAACGCAGGAGCAGCCTTCTCATCGATCTTCAAGACGGTGGCTGAACTCGTCCGCTCAGCGCGTGCGAATTGACGGCCTTTCGGGTCCTTGATGGTGATAGAGGCGCCTATCGCCTTAGGTGTTATGAGAGCCTTCGCGATAGCGGCAAAGCGGGCATCGCTATCGAGCGCATTGAAGCTCTCAGACGAGGCGGCGACTTCCGCTTTCTTGATCTCAGACTTTCCTTTCAGCGCATCTGCGAGCGCCATCCACGAGCGCCGTCCGGTCTTGGAAGCGGGCCCAATTGCATCAATGAGAGCAGGCGGAATTCGCGCGACAATAGACAGCATCGTCGAGAGGTCCGTCTTGTGAACGGACAAAGCCGCTGTGATTGTTGCGCGGCTGAAACCCTTGCGTTCAAGATGGTGTGCAAAGAGCGCTCGCTCAATGAACGACAAGTCCTCTCGCTCGTTGTTTTCCTGGCCCTGAGCAATGACGAGCTCTTCGTCGCTCAGATTACGGACGATCGCACGAACCTGGCGCCCCAGCTCCTTAACAGCCCGTAGGCGCCGGTGTCCAAATGCGACCTGATAGTAGCCATCCTTCTCCGGATGAGGCCGCACGAGAATGGGGATGAGCTGACCGTTTTCACGGATCGCCTCGACGAGACGCTGATGAGCGCCGTCTGTATTCGGAAGGCGATCAGTAACAAACGAGGGGTCGACCAACATGGGGTCAAGATCAACGACAGATTGCCCCTGCGCGAGCTTTTGCTCAATCTCCTCCGCACGCTGTGCCTTGGCCTGAAACTCATTGAGCGATTGGCCTAGGGCACCGACAGGACGCGCTGCAGGATCAGTGACAAGGCCTGGCGCATTCAACAGCGGTCGCAGACGGTTTCTCGGAGCGCGTGCTTCGGCATCACCAGCCTGCTCGACCGGAGTGTCTTCGGATGCGGTACGCGCAATCAGAATTCCTTTTCTCATGCCGCAGCCCTCCCCCAGGCCTTATTGATGAGCGCTTCGATCTCAGCATTCACGCTCGTGACGGATTCAATGGCGCGATCGTATGTCGCGCGAGTGAACTGCTGACGGTCCACTTCAAACAGAGTTTGGTTCGTGATGCCTGCATCAGACACCGCCGTGCTCTTGAGCATCGGATGGTTGAGTACGGCCGATCCGAAGATAGAGCGCAGGAATGCAACCATCTGGTTCTGCGGCCCATCACCAGGCTCGAACCGAGTGATGAGATAGTTCATGAAGTCGAAGCTGCCTGAACCGCCGGCTTTTCCGATTTCCTCGAGGAGGTCGCCGGTCATGATCAGGAACTGGTTCATCGACATGACGTCGAGCATCTGCGGATGCACGGTGATGATTACACCCGTTGCAGCGCTGAGTGCGGAGAGCGTTAGGTAGCCGAGCTGCGGCGGGCAGTCGATCACAACGACATCATAGAGATCCTGCACCTCTGCCAGCGCTTGGCCGATGCGTGCGAAGAAAAGAGTATCGCCAGCTTTGCGGGTCATGAGAGCGCGAGGTGTGTCATGCTCAAACTCCATGAGCTCCAGGTTGCCCGGGATAAAATGGAGATCAGGAATGTACGACGCCTGCACGATTTCCGAGATCGGCCGGCGCTCATCGTCGTATCGGAGCGCACCGTAAAGCGTTTCGTTGGATCCGACGTCCAGTTCAGGCTGAACACCGAACAGCGCCGTCAAACTTGCCTGCGGATCAAGGTCAATCGCGAGCACGCGGTAGCCGCGGAGAGCAAGATATTGGGCTAGGTGCGCCGTTGTAGTTGTTTTCCCACTGCCACCCTTGAAGTTCATTACTGAGATGACTTGCAGGTGTTCGCTGCCAGTGCGGTAAGGCAGATATCGACGCGTGCCGCGCGACCCTTGATCGAGAACCTTGCGAAGCTCGTGGATGTCCTGCACCGAATACGAACGGCGACCGTTCACAGTTACAGGGATAGGTCCCCTCCCCTCTGAAGCGACCTGGCGCAGATATCCCTCGTGAATGCCCAGCAGCTTTGCAACCTCGGAGGGGGAAAAATTGCGGATCGTCTTGTCGGACGATGGGGGAAACGAATTCCGAATATGGAGTTGCAGTTGCCGTGACAGATCAGCAGCATGAGCCTGGACGACGGTGCGAAGCTCTGTCGGCTTTGGACTTTCGGTGCTCTTTGTGCTTGGCACGCTGCTTTTCCCCTTTGCTCGCATCTGCGGAATTGAGAGCAGATTGCGCATTTTTCCGCAGATGGCAAGCTACGCCGATTCGAGTAGCAGGAGCAATTCGTTTTGTGCTAACAAAAGGTTGACGTCGGAAGCGGTTGAACACGCTATGTTTGCCGGCACAAAATTCAGCGCCTGGGGTCACGCCTGTTAGAGTTTGCGATCTGTAGAATAAGCCGTGCCAGGGCAGCCCGGACGGTATCAGGACGGGAGAGCAGCGCTCTCTCTGCCTTTAATTTCAGATCGCAAAGGAAGGCGGAGCTCGTCGAGGGTTGTCGGGTTTTCCAACGACTGCGATATACACGACCAGGCGTCGTTGTACAGCGGCGCCCTTGCGAGGATGCGTTCTCGGTTTCGATTGATCACAGACGACATGACACTTGTAATGAGCTCTTTCGCCTGTTCCTCTGACATCGAACTCGTCCTGCCAACCTGCGGTCGGAGGAGCTTCTGCATGAACGCAGTCATTTGTTCATCGCTCATGGTTAGCTGAACCAATTGGCGGTAATCATTCCTCGCGCACCTCTTCAGTTCTCGGGGTCCCCGGCGTACAAAATCGCGATAATGATAGCCATGCCACTCAACGAGGACAGCCTCGTCGGCCTAAGCCGGCTTTTTCCAGATGTATGGCGCTGCGAGTTAGAAGAGTTGCGGCCTTATGGTCTTCAGCGAGTCACCCCTCGTGTATCCGTCGAACAAGATCTGGACGGCTCGGTGGAAGTCTTTCGGTCGGACCACTTCGAGCGCGGCACCGATCGGGCTATGCTGCAGCGCGGTTTTGGACTGTTCACGCGTTAGACTGACGCGCGCGCCGAGGCTGGCGTGACCTGGCCTGGGCTGAATGTTGGTGGCGCTTCGGGACGTGGCTGAATTGACGGGGCTTGGCTGGCCTGCGACCGAGACCAACGCCCTTTCCGAGAATTGCGAGTTCGATACCGACGCGTTCGCCGTCCTCTATTGTTAGCCACTGCATTCCCTCTAGCGGAGCGCTGGTGAGATAGACCACCATCCATTCATTTATTTTCGAACGCTCGAGGTATGCTCCAATCAATGCGTTTCCTCCTCCGGTCTCTCAGCTGCCGTCTGGCCCCGCGACGAACGCAGCATGGAAACCGATCTTCCCTTCTGCCTGAATTTGCCGCGGCAAACCGGCGAGCGAGGCAAGAGCACAGACTGAGGCACATCCAGCGTCCGCCAATACGCCGGTTGAGTATCTAGCGTTCGGAATCTCATTCCCTATCCGGAGGCCGGCGAGCAGATTTCCGACCGGCTCGAAAATAGGACTACCCCGCGCGTCTTTCCATGCATCGCTGTTCGAAACTTAATCTCATCACCCGCGGCGATCCTCCCTTTGACTTTGATGATGAGAGTTACTGAGCCTGGCCTTTGAGCGGCGGTTATCTCCGCGCTCCTGCCTACCGATGATTGTCCAGTCAGCACGGTTACGAGTACGGCACAAGAGGCTTTTGATATTTTTGGGGCTGCCGGCTTTTGCTTTTCTGCAATCGGTGGGCATCCAGCCGCAAGTGAGCAAGGTTGGTGTTTATTATAGACAAGCTAGGACCGAAAGCTGGTGGGCCTATCTCGTGGCGTTTGCCGCAGCAAAGTCTTGGGCCTCGTCTTGCTGACGCGAGAGTATAGGTTCAGGGAGGCTATTTGAGCCTGAAAACCCCTACGGGACCAAATAGATGTTTTGATACACCATTAAAAAGTTTGCCGCGGCAAACTTTCAGCTTCGACACCGGCGCGAGCTTGCTCGTGGCCGTTCCAAGCCTTGGGCTGCGAATCGGTCGTGAATCCCCGAATCGGCGGTCTACCAGTGGGGTTGGGCGACGAAAACCGTATCCGAACTGAAGAATCACCACCCGAGGGATGGAAAACGGCTTGAAAGGTTTGCCGCGGCAAACCCTCAATCAAGTCCCATTCTCATCCGTGAGGTGAGTTGCAAACCTCCCTCGTCTGGTAAACCGCATCGCCTGCAACGCCGACCCTCTTCTCGACGAGCACAACGACCGCCGCCCAATCAACCCAAAAGGATGTTCCCGGTCTATGGTGGCCTGTCTCTATCACAGGTCGTTCCAATCGACGTGCTCGTCATGGCTAGCGATACGCACCAGGGTCAAGTTGTCCGCTTAGAGTTACCGCGCACATAGAGCGGCAATTCGGCCTCTCCGTCATCCATGTGAACGGAAACCACGACTTCCACGGTTCGGACTCGCCAAAAATAGTGGTGCCTTAGTCGCAATGCAGGGCGTGCTGTTTGCCGCGGCAACACTCTGGCCCCACTTGTTTAGCAACACGATCCGAGAGGCCGCCCGATTTCCTGACTTCATCAAGATTGAAGGTGCGACCGTAGAGAGGTGGAATAATCTCCACCTAGGCCATCTCTGCGTCTTCGAACACGCGAGGGCTGACGTCATCATCACGTATCTGAGCCATTCTCAGGTTCGGTTCACGAGGATTTTTAGCACGACGTGTTGAACCCGTTCTTCGTGAACAACCTCGATCCGAACCGCTTTCCTAAGACTACCCTCTGGATCCATGGTCAAGTACACACTCCATTCGGCTACGTTGTGCCGGCCCGCGACGGGCACTTGATCCGGGTCCGGCGCAAACCGCTTCGGTATCCGATGACTCCACGCCGGGATCGAGGTGCAGTGAAGGTCGTCGAGATCTGATAAGATGCCAGTACCGTGTTCTAAGCGCCCATGGACATTGAGCACGAGCAAGACTTGGCCGGAGAGCACAAGATCGAGTGGGACAGCCCAGAGGACCTGACTGTATTCGACGAGTCAGAGAGGACCATAGCCGCCGAGCCCTTCGTTGCTGCGGCAAACAACATCAGCAACCACTTGATCGCTGAGATCGAGCGAACGCAGGCACTCGGCCAGGTTCGCAAGGTGGGAGACGGCGGCTGCGATGATCTCTTCAGGGGAAAGTCGTCATATCGTTACCTTGCAGTGGCGTTGATCGTTTAGCTCACAGGACGCCACGAACAACGTCAACGGATGAACAACGGCGTTGATGTCACAAAAGCCGGCGGAGAGCCGCCATATACCGGTGAGACAAATGCCAAAGAGGCAGACCCGCAGCACTATGGGCTCGCGCCAAAGCTAAGGCACAGGGGGATATATTCTTATAATCTTCCCTTTTCGCGCCGCTGCTTCACCGCCGGTGCGATCCCTGCCGGCCTCGCATTGAGATGGAGATCAATGTGGGCCAAGGCGCTGATGAGTTGCCTTTGGAGCACACCATAGTCGTCCCATTCCTCGATCGGAGCTGACTCTTCAACCCTGTCGAGAATCCAGAACGATCCGACGCAAGAACTCCGCCTGGCTCTCCTCAACACAGAGTGCCTCAAGCCGCCTCTTGGTCCTGGGTGGGACACGAACCGAGACCTTCTCTGAAAGAGGAGAGGGCCGTTCCACAAGAGCCTCCATCAACAGTGGTATTACAGGCTTCTACTCTAATCCGCCGCCATCACTTGCTGTCTACTCTTTGGGGAAGGGGAGCGAATTAGGCTAGACCCAACCGTTTCGCATTATCGAGCTGCTGCTTGACCGATGAGGCATTCCATTTTGCCCCCCGCGGGGTGTTCGCTCCCGCATTTGCTGGATCTGGGCTGCGATGTCTCGGAGGGAGAGATCCGGGTCGGCCATCGCAATGCCAGCAATCAGCGTCATGAGGCGACCATCTGGCGAGCGGGGAGGGGGACTTTTTTCGAAGCCCCGGATCGGCCATGCGCTGCGACACAAGCTCTCGGACCGCCCGGCGAAGGCGCTCCACCTTCCACTCCGGGCCACGGGCATTCAGGACGCGGACAAAGTCGTCCCATGTGTGAACTGGTCGCGTCCGTTTCACCGTCGGCATCCACTGGCCGGACGAGGCAATGAGGGGTTCGACGTAACGCATCTCACGCGCACCAACCAGACGCCGGATGATGTCATGCCGACGCTCCCGCACACCCGGGCTCCCGAGAATCTTCCCCCCGAGCCTTGGCCGCACTCAGACCAGCCTTCGTGCGCTCGGAGATTAGCGATCGTTCCAGCTGGGCCACGGCGCCGAGGACCTGCAGCGAGAACACGCCCTGAGGCGCCGAGGTGTCGATCGGGTCGCGCAGGGATCGAAAGTGCGCTCCGCGTTCTTCCAAGGTCTCGATGACCTCCAGAAGGTGACTCACTGATCGGGCCAAGCGGTCGAGACGGACCACCGTTAGGATGTCTCCGGGGCGGATCTCTTTGAGAAGGCGTGCCAGGACGGGCGGGACCGGGAGGCGCCGCATCCCTGCTCTTGGTGATCACAGCGCAGCCGGCGGCCTTTAGCTCGAGCGTCTGGGCGTCTGTTGCTTGGTTTTCGGTCGAGACGCGGGCGTAGCCGACCAGGCGCTCTGGACGGGGAGGGGACGGGCCATCGCTCTGCGCCATCACGTGAGATCTGCAGACAACTGCAGCTGCATCGATGCCTCCCGCAGGCGCCGATCCCTGGTCCAGATTGTGACCCCGGGTGTAAGTTGCGCCGCCGTGAGAAGGTGGGCGTCAACATAGCCGATGCCGATGCCGTACAACTTTCTCGTCTCGATGAATATTAGAGCCTCATCATCCCTGGCCACAGTGGCTTGTGGGAGGCTACGCAAGGCCTCCAAGACGACACTCCGCTGGCGAAGACTGCCGAGGGCGATTTCGCCTGTGACGAACGGATGGGCCAGAACACGCCCGTTCTCCAGCAGTTCGGTCAACCCAGGATCTCCGACCCTCAAGTGATCGATCCAAACGGAGGTGTCGACAATGATCACTGGCTGTCGGTCTGCCGACGCGGAATGGGCTTCAGATCAGGCTCGCTGCCGCCAAGCCGGGCGAGCCTGCGAGCGCTTTCGCGCTGGATCAAGGCTTTCAGCGCTTCGCGAAGCAACGCAGACTTCTCTTGTACGCCGGTGAATGCTTGCGCTTTCGCCACGAGATCATCGTCAAGAGCAACGGTTGTTCTCATTCGGGCCTATCTCCTTATCATCAAAAATAACATCATTCGATGACAAATCCAGTGCCAATGTGCAGCACGTTTGCAAACGATCGGTGAGGGATTTCGTTTACCACTCAAAGAGGGCAGCGCTTCCCTCTGGCCCGCTAAAATGGCCTAAAACAAGGACTTCTGAGCCGCTTCGGCCACTCAAGGTCGTACCTGAGCGCCCGTGATGAGATCTCAGGTGGGGCTCGCGACGAAGCCCGGCAAAACAGCGTGCAGCCGTCCATCAGATCATAGTCAATTGCGGTTTAGCTTCTACCATTCTAGTTCTCACATTTTATCTCAACAACTTGGCAGTTGCGCGGCAGCGTAGCCTTTGGGGTAATCGGGGCAGTGTGGGGGCCAAGCCTCAGGCTGCTCGGGCCACGAGAATGGCGAGTGGCGGAATTCTCGGCTGATCTCCGTTGAGCCCAACCCGGTCCCCGAGATAGGTGAAGAACGACAGCCCGAGCTTCCGGCAGGTCTTCAGCAACCCCAGCATCACGTCGCGCGCCACGCGGCCATTGGCGCTCATCGTGCCGCCGGAGATCTTGCGCTTGATCACCCAGGCCCGCAGGTCGTTCTCCGATGCATTGGTGTGCAGCGGGATCTCCGTCCGCTCGAGCACCCGCAGCAGCTCGTCCTTGCGCCGCGCCAGACGGGCCAGCAGCGCGTCGAGCTCCTTGTAGCCCGTGCGCAAGCCAAAGATCTTGTCGAACTGGCGCCGGAACACCCGCTCCCCTACCGGTGAAGGACTCTGCTTCCACAGCTTCAGACTGAGGTAAAAGCACCAAATCGCCTGGCGGACCAGCTCCACCGCTTTGGCCTGCTTGGGCGAGGCCGACATCAGCTTCTGTAGGTGCCGCTCCGCATGGATCCAGCACAGCGCATGCGTGGCAACCCGGAACTGGCCAGCATCGTCGGAGACAATGACGGTGTTCTGCATCAGCCCGTGGTGCCGGAGCGCGCCCCAGGTGGCGGCTTCGTTCAGCGCCTGGAGTAGGGGCCGGTCGAAGATGTTGATCGAGCACCGCGCCAGATGCTCCAGCCATTCCAACTGTGAGCTGAACACTCTGCCCTGGAGCTTCGTCAACCCAGCGATCACGGCACCCTCGATAGGCTGCCGGCGCAGATAGTCCAGTGTGGCTTCGTTGACGACGTAATCCTCACGGCCGGCCCGCAACAGCGTCAGGAAGTTCAAACGCGATTTCGACCGGCTGGTTCGGAAAACACAAAAGCGCTCGCCGCCGATCTGCGTGGTGACCCCCAGGGCGGCGGGCATGCCGCGCACCGGTATCGTCGACGGTGAGGTAAGGCGAGGAGACCAGGCCGGCTTCCAGGACCGCGTGGTCCTCCTGTACGAACATCTCCAGATCGGTGGTGAGCAGGCGCACTACCTCCCGCTTGGAGATCGCAAGACCGATGCCGTTCAGAAGATCGGTCAGCCGTTCGGTGGTCACCTGGCCTTGCGTGTGCAGGGCGAAGCAGAACCGGCCCACGCCGGGTCCGTAGCCGCCCGCGACCTCCACCGGCAGCGGCGCGATGATGGTCTGGCCCTCTGATGTCATCCAGCGTTCCCGCTTGTAGCGCACCACCTCAGCGGTCAACACGAGATCCCGCCGCACGACCGTCTTGTAGCCTTTGAAGCGCGAGCCGGCTGGCTCCTCGGCCCAGATCATCACCTCGCGGGTCACCCGATCCCGTTTGGCGCCGCGGCCTGGGCGGCGGCCCGGACTGTTGGGCTGCGGCTGAGTGGCTTTCTCCATGCCGGAGGATTTGAACGGTGGGCGCGGTGGCAGGTTCTTGAGCCTTGCGATCTCATCCTTCAGGGCTTGGTTGTCGATGCGCAGGTTGCTGTTGTCGAGGCGCAGCTGCTCGAGCTCGTGCTCCAGTCGATCGATCTTGCCGGCCAGATCCGAGACCAGCTCACGCAGGGCCATCTGAGACAGCGGCTTGTTGGGATCACCAGGCGGCGAGGTCATGACGGCATTGAATCATGAATGTCCAGTCGGAGGAATCCCTCGCCCCCCAAAATGCCCCGGTTACGCCTTTGGGGTAAGCGGGGCAGATTGCTTTCATTTACCCACATCTCCAGAGCGAGCGTCGCTTCAGCTTGCGAGACATGACTCGGGCGTGATTCCTTGCCAGGCATCCGTTCGGATGGAGTGGCGCCATGGATCCGATGCTCGAGGGCGCCTCGTGGCTCGATGAGGAGCTGGCCGGATCAACCTTTGCCGATGCGCGGCTGGGCCAGCGGCTGCGGCGGCTCTCGGAGCAGCTCGGTGGGATAATGGGAGCAAGCCTTCTGCAGGCCTGCCAGGACTGGGCCGCCACCAAGGCCGCTTATCGCTTTTTCGACAATGATCAGGGCAGCGAAGCTGAGATCTTGGCTGGCCACTTCGCGGCGACGGCCAGCCGCGTGACCGCAACCGAGCGGCCAATCCTCATCCTCCACGACACCACCGAGTTCACCTATCACCGGGTCCGGCCCGAGCCGGTCGGCGTGACCAGGCAATCTCGGCCGGAAGTCTCAGCAGCGGAGGGCGGCGTGTTCGAGGGCAGGGATATCGACCGCACGGTGATCCTGCTCTGCATCCGGTGGATTGCGAGCTCACTTGGACCGAGCTTACTTGGACAATGACGAGTTGCCTCCGAGCATCTCAACCATTCTCACCAGATCGGCAAGCGACCGCGCTCCCATTTTCCGCATAACGTGACCGCGATGAATCTTGACGGTAATTTCGCTGACCCCTAGTTCGCCCGCGATTTGCTTGTTCATCAAACCGGTGGCAACGAGGCCCATCACCTCTCGCTCGCGCTGCGTGAGGGCGTCGAAGCTCGCCCGCAGGCTCGACAATTGCTTCTCAGCAAGCCGCCGTTGACGGTCACGGGCAAGCGCTACAGCCACCGCATCCAACATATCCTGATCGCGGAACGGCTTGGCCAGAAAATCGATCGCTCCAGCCTTCATGGCCTTCACCGACATTGGAATGTCACCATGACCAGTCATGAAAATGACAGGGATTCTGATGTTCGCTTTAGCCATTTCCGCCTGAAAATCGAGGCCACTCAGCCGTGGCAATCGGATGTCGAGCACCAAACAACTCGGCACGTCCGGAAATCTGAACTGCAGCAATTCGGTTGCCGAGCCGAACATCTCGACTTTGAGCCCGACAGAGCGAAACAGGCTTCCGAGTGCATCGCGCAGGGCTTCGTCATCATCCACGATAAAGATGACCGGCTCTTCGGCATTCGCAGGCAATGGAGCTGAACGGTGCGACATGAGGCATCTCTCCAACTACCAGACGATCGCAATTAAATTAGCACCTTGAGCGGTGAAAGTGGAGAACGGAACAGCTTGATTTCACGCAAGGGAATGCCTGTGGCCGGGGTACCCTGGCATGATTAAGCTCGGCTGTATATTCAGCAAAAACGAACCGGGTGGCTGGCGATTCCGGCGGAGGAAACAATCAACCTTGGGTGGATAGTGGCTCGCCGTACGGCTGAGCTTATCCATCGCTGTCCAGTCTATGTTCGGAACTGGCCCTCAGTAGCACTGTCAGGCTTCTCTCAGCGCTCGATCAAGACAGTTGATCAAGACTTGTGGATCGAACGGTTTGCTCAGGAAGCAGATCGCTCCGATATCCAGTGCACGCGCCCGGATTGGCTCTTCGGGGAAAGCCGTTATGAAAATTATGGGCGTGCGCTGACCTTTGCCTACCAAGTGGCGTTGCAGCTCGAATCCGTTCATGCTCGGCATCTGAACATCCGTGATAAGACACGACGTGTCGTTCACACGAGGCGAGCCCAGGTAATCTTCGGCGGATGCAAACGTGTATACCGTGTATCCAATCGCCCTTAGAAGCCCCTTGATCGCGGCTCGAACGGATTCGTCATCGTCGATGATTGCAATAATCGGGGATTTTTGCACGCGGCTCGTCCTCCTGCGTGCGAGAAATAAGAGGTCTAGGACCATAGGCCTCGCTAAGATAAGTACGACTCGGTCACGAAGAAGGAAATCATACGTGAGTATGGCTGTGCATCAGCGCTTCATGCCTAAAATGTGACCTTGGTTATCCTCTGGCGTGGCCCTCCGGTTCACACTGAATGAGGCCCTTCGAGAAAGGAAGCACAGGCAGGTTTCCAAAGGTGGGTCCACTGTCGGATCCGGCCTTAGTTCCGACACCTATCAAGAGATGAACATAGCCCGCCTGCCGCTTTCTCCGCTCTCGCGCGGCTACTGATCCGAGGTAAACTTCCGTATAGAGATCTCATTTCTTAAAGCTTCAAACCTGAAACCAATTTCAGGTTGATCATCTTCGAGTGACATCGAATACTACTTGAACTTCCCTCCCGCATATTAGCGAACTTAGGGCTGCGGCACTGGATCCATTTCTCCTCCAGGCGCAGCCCTTTTTTGTACGATAATTTTGAACTGAACCCGGGGTAAGCACAACTCTCCCGACAAGTTGGCGGCGCCACGAGACCCCGCGAGCGATGATTTAGGGCCGGACCCGTGGCGTTTGTAGCTGACGGGCATGGACTGCCAGTCGATCTGCTCGGCGCTCCCTCATGCTCACGTTAACGTGGCAATGCCGTGTCAGCTGTTGGTCGTCTTCTCGGTCGGCGCTATGTTGTTACGCTTCGTCAACGCCTTCGATGCTTCCGCTTTACCCGCAAGGCCGATCGAGACAAACTAACAACACTGCAAATGGAGCGACTGGCGATAGGGGCCAGCGGTTTGGCTCCGTCGCTCTGGAACTGGGATCCCCGGCATGTCCCTGGCGAGGCGCAACATTCGAATGGAGCGGAACCAAGGACAAGATCGTGCGACGTCGCCAATCGTCGCGTCGCGTGTCCTTCCAGCTATTAGCGCTGTTATCGCGATCGGGATCTTCATTCTCGACACGATGACCCCCGCAGAGGTCGCCATCGCCGTGCTGTACGTGGGTGTTGTGCTTCTATCGGCCAAGGTTCTTCAGGCGCGGGGTGTCGTGCTCGCGTCCTTGGGATGCATGGCACTGACGATGCTAAGCTACTTACTGTCGCAGCATGACGCATCGCCGGACATTGCCCTTTCAAACCGCCTCCTCAGCCTTGCGGTGATTGGCGTTACGGCTGTCCTCGCCGTGCAAAACCGATCGAGGGAAATGGTGCTGCGCGAGCAGGCCGGACTCCTCGACCTCACCCACGACACCGTCTTCGTGCGCGACATGAATGACGTCATCATCTACTGGAACCGCGGCGCCGAGGAGCTGTACGGGTGGCAAAAAGGGGAAGCTGTCGGCAAGATCTCCCACCAACTCATACAGACAATTTTCCCCAAGCCGCTCGACGAGATCATGGCCGAGATGCTCCGCACCGGCCGCTGGGACGGTGAGCTCGTCCACACGAGGAAGGATGGCACACAAGCCGTAGTGACGAGTCGATGGTCGATGCAACGGGATGCACGAGGCCGTCCCGTGGCGATCCTGGAGACCAACAACGACATCACTGAGCGCAAGCGGGCGGAGGAGGAATTGCGACGCAGCGAGGCCTACTTGGCGGAGGCAGAGGCGTTGAGCAAAAGCGGCAGCTGGGCGTGGAACCCCGCCACGCAGGTGATCACCTACTGGTCGCAGGAACGCTACCATTTGTTTGGCTTCGATCCGGAAGCTGGTATTCCGTCCTTCGAGGCGCTGCTCCAGCGCATCCATCCGGAGGATCGGGGAAAGTGGCTGGCAAACACGGAAACCGCAATTCGTAAGAAGGGGGACTCCGAAACAGAGTTCCGGATCGTCCTTCCGGACGGCGAGATCAAGCACCTTCACGGAATAGGCCATCCTGTTTTCAGCGAGTCCGGCGACCTGCTCGAAATCATCGGAGCGGCTATGGACATCACCGAGCGCAAGCGGGCGGAAGAAGCGTTGCGGGAAAGCGAGGAGCGCTTTCGCACGCTCGTGCAATTCTCCTTTGATGTATACTGGGAGACCGACACGCAGCATCGCTTCATCCGCCAGGAGTTCGCCGAAGGCCTTGCCGACGCGCCTGCACCGGGCTCTGAGATCGGAAAGACACGTTGGGAAGTGCCCTACCTGGAGCCTGATGCAGAGGCCTGGCGCAAGCACCGGGAGACGCTTGATGCTCACCTGCCGTTTCGCGACTTCGAGCTCGCGCGGCCTACGCCGGAGGGCGGCAAGCGCTACGTGTCCGTCTCGGGGCTGCCGGTATTTGACCAGGCAGGGTGCTTCATCGGCTACCGCGGCGTCGGGCGGCACATTACCGAGCGCAAGCAGGCAGAAGAGGCGCTGCGGGAGAGCGAGGAACAATGGAAGGCGGTCTTTGAGAGCAACCCGACGATGTACTTCATGGTCGACGCGGCCGGCATCATCCTGTCCGTCAACCCCTTCGGCGCCGAGCAGCTCAGTTATACGGTCGATGAACTGGTCGGCACCCCGGTGCTGAACGTGTTCTACGAGCCCGACCGGGAGGTCGTGCAGAGGAACGTCGCCAGTTGCTTTGCTCACCCCAACCAGGCGATGAGCTGGGAAGTCCGCAAGGTGCGCAAGGATGGCACAGTGCTCTGGGTGCGCGAAACCGCTCGGTCCGTGCTGCTGAGAAAGTGCCCGGTCATCCTGGTCGCGTGCGAGGATATCACCGAGCGCAAGCGCGCCGAAGAGGCAGCCCGGCGGAGCGAACAAGAGCTGCGCGATCTAATCGAACACCTTCCCGCGATGGCCTACATCGCTTTGCCGGGGCCCTTCGGGCCCTTCGCTGCCTTTGCCAGTCGGGGATGGCGCGAATACTCAGGCTTGTCCCAGGAGGACACGGCCGGATCTGGCTGGCAAAGTGTGGTTCATCCGGCCGATCTGGACCGCAATTTGGAGAAATGGCGGGTGTGCGCGGCGGCGGGCGAGCCGTACGAGAACGAGTCGCGTTATCGCCGGGCGGCGGACGGGGCTTATCGCTGGTTCCTGGACCGTGCCGTGCCGCTGCGCGATGAGCACGGCACCATCCTCAAATGGTATGGTATCCTAACCGACATTGAAGATCACAAGCGGGCCGAGGACGCCCTGCGGCGCAGCGAGCATTATCTCGCCGAGGCGCAAAGGCTGAGCCATACTGGCAGTTGCGCCTACGACCCAGCCACCGAGCAAGCCATTTACTGGTCCGAGGAGATGTTCCGGATCTATGGCTTGGATTCGCAGCGGAGCAGCCCCCCCAACATAAATGAGCTCGCTCGCTTTTGGCCCCCGGATGACCGCGACCGAGTTCTCGAACTCGTCAGGACCGCAATCCGCGAGAAGGCAAAGTATACGGTCGAGCACGGGATTGTGCTTCCCGACGGAACGATCAAGCACCTCCACGTGAGCGGGCATCCGGTGTTCGACGACACCGGAGCCGTGATTGAATACGTCGGGACCGTGATGGATATGACCGAGCGCAGGCGCGCCGAGGAGGCGCTGCACAAGGCAGAGGCCGAACTCGCGCATGTCTCACGTGTGACGACGATGAGCGCGCTGACCACTTCCATCGCACATGAGGTCAACCAGCCGCTGGGTGCTATCGTCACCAATGCCAACGCGGCCTTGCGCTGGCTCGCCCACGAGCCGCCCGAGCTCGGCGAGGCCCGCGACGCACTGGAGCGCATCGCGCGGGACGGGCACCGGGCCAGCGAGGTAATCGGGCGGGTACGCGCGCTCCTCCGGAAGAAAGCTGCCGTCGCGGAGCAGGTGAACCTGAATGATCTCATCCAGAATGTAGCAGTCCTCGTCCATGGGGAGGTGGTTCAGCACCGAATCCTGCTGCGCACCGAGCTGGCGCCCGACCTATCACCCGTGATGGGCGACCAGGTGCAACTGCAGCAGGTATTACTGAACTTGGTGCTGAACGGCATTGAGGCCATGGAGGATGTGGTGGAGCGGCCGCGCGAGCTGCTGATCCGGTCCCGGCGCGAGGAAGCCGGAGTGCTGGTGTCCGTGCAGGACGCCGGCGTCGGGCTGGACCCACAGAATGCGGAACGGATGTTCGAGGCCTTTTACACGACGAAGGCGACGGGCACGGGCATGGGCCTGGCCATCTGCCGCTTGATCATTGAGGCGCACGGCGGACGCTTGTGGGCGAGCGCCAAGGAGCCTCGGGGCGCGGTGTTTCACTTCAGCCTGCCGATCGCCCAGAATAAGTCATCGTGACTAAGACCCTCGGACCAACAGGTGGAAGCAACCTCTCGCACTGCTACTGCTTTGGCAGGCCCGATGATTCAATGACTAGAGCATCGGACGATTACTCGGACGCATATCCGGCTGCTTTGAGGAAGTTCCAGCATTCCTGCGGCTCGAACAAGTTGCAGATGTCGCCGAGGGCGCGCCAGAGCGCATCAAAGGTGCGGGCTTCGGCCTTGCGCAGGTGCGCCTTGATCTTGGCGAGGCCTGCTCGATCGGGTTGAGATCGGGCGAATAAGCCGGCAGGAACAGGAACCAGGCGCCTCGTTGCTTCAGACATTCCGCAGCTCTCGCACTCTTGTGGACCGCGAGGTTGTCGAGAATGACCACATCGCCTTTCGACAGCGTGGGCGCCAGCTGTGTCTCGATATAGATGTCAAATGCCAAGCGGGTGATCGGGCCATCGATGATCCACGGCGCGCTCAACTCATGACCCCGCAGCGCGGCCAGGAAGGTGTGGGTCTTCCAGTGGCCGAAGGGCGTGCTGGCGCGTAACCGCTCTCCCTGGCGAGAACGCCCACGCAGCCGGGTCATCTTGGTGTTGACGTACGTCTCGTCCAAGAACACCAACCGGCATGGCTGCTGGCGCATGCGCGGCTGACGTTGGGTCGGCCAGACCCGGCGCTCGTCACGCACGTCGGCGCATGCGCATTCCGCGGCCATCTGGGCTTTAATGGCATGGACCGGCCGTGCTCCCGGGCGGAGCATGGGAGAACGGGATCATCCCGCAGCGAAGGAGCCATTCCATGACACAACAGACCGCGATTGAGGCCATCGCCACCATTGGCATCGATCTGGGCAAGAACACCTTTCACCTCATTGGCATGGATGCGCGCGGCAAGATTGTTCTGCGCCGGAAGATCGCGCGTGGACAGCTGCAGTCCTGTCTGGCCAACGTGCCGGTCTGTCTTATCGGCCTGGAGGCCTGTACCGGAGCTCACCATGTTGGGCGCCAGCTCGCCGCTCTTGGCCATGACGTTCGCCTGCTGCCAGCTCGATACGTCAAACCCTTTCTCAAAGGACACAAAAACGACTACCGCGATGCCGAAGCCATTGCCGAGGCCGCGCAGCGTCCAACCATGCAGCCTGTACCGCTGAAGTCGGCCGAGCAGCTCGATCTGCAGGCGCTGCACCGGGTGCGAAGCCGACGGATCGGGCAGCGCACGGCCATCATCAACCAGATCCGCGGCTTTCTGCTCGAGCGCGGCATTCCAGTGCACCAGGGACCGGCTGGTTTGCGGGAAGCCCTCCCGTCGCTTCTCGCCCAGCGCACGGACGTGCTCTCGCCGCGCATGATCCACCTGCTTGAGGATCTCGCAGCAGACTGGCGACAACTCGATGAGCGCATTGCCGCCATCACGCGGGACATTGCGGCCTTGGCTCGTCAGGATGCCGGCTGCCAGCGGCTGATGGGCATCCCGGGAGTTGGCGTGATCACCGCCAGCGCCATGGTGGCGGCGGTCGGAACGGGAGCTGCCTTTGCTAAGGGCCGCGACTTTGCGGCTTGGCTCGGGTTGGTGCCTAAGCAGATCTCGACCGGGGATCGGACGATCCTGGGCGGTCTCTCCAAGCGTGGAAACCGCTACTTGCGCACCTTGTTTGTCAGCGGCGCCCAAGCCCTCCTGCGGTATCCAGGACGCTGGCAGAACCACTGCTTCGGCCGTTGGGTGATGACGGCCGCCGCTCGGCTGCATCGCAATGTGCTCGCGGCGGCTTTAGCCAACAAACTCGCTCGCATGGCCTGGAGTGTGCTGTTCCGCAGATGCGGGTATGAAGCGGAGTTTGCGACCCGCACGGCCTGAACGGACTGCGATCTCTGGGATTCCGACGACTAAGTTCCCCCGGTGGTTCGCGAGAAGGATGTAACAGGATGGATGAACGGTTGCCCGGCGCACTGGAAGCCTGAGTATAAAAATGGCCCGCAGAGGTCTTGGTTTTAAGCAATCCCGGTGCGCGCGGATTCCCATGATGGCCCGGAGCTTCGGCTCCACATCGAGGCCGGATAGATTGATGCGAACCGACTCTCATCCAACCAAAAACAGCCCTCTTGCAACGCACGGCCGGTCCATAGATTTATACGTGAAGCCGTGCCGGCACAGCAGTCGTGAGAGGGCAGCGGGAGCGGCCACGACGGGTCTGTTGCATTAACCTCGGTCGTATAACGAGGAGCGGTTCATCAAGGATCTGCTCCCGTGTCTCTGTTCAAGCGCCGTCGCTTTCCAGTTGAGATCATCCTGCTGTGCGTGCGCTGGTACTGCAAGTACGGAATCAGCTATCGTGATCTGGCTGAAATGATGTCCGAGCGTGGTGTTGCGGTCGCCCCAAGTACCATTTTCCGTTGGGTCCAACGCTATGCGCCAGAGATCGAGAAGCGGATCCGACCTTACCAGGGACCCCGCTCAGGATCGTGGCGGGTGGACGAGACCTATGTGCGGGTCGGTGGACAATGGAAATACCTGTTTCGGGCTGTCGATAAGTACGGTGAGTTGATCGACCTCATGCTGTCCGACTGCCGAAACACCCGAGCGGCTTATCGCTTCTTGCGCAAAACCCTGAATACGACGGGCGACCATCCGCCCTCCTCAATCACAACCGACAAGCTGGCCTCGTATCCCAAGGCGATCCGGCGCCTGCAGAGGGAAGGCCACTTGGCGCATCGCGTGGAGCACCGGACATCAAAATACTTGAACAACATCATCGAGGCGGACCATGGGGCGCTCAAGCGCGTGATCCGACCGACACGCGGCTTCCAGAGGATGACAACAGCCTACGCCACCATCAAAGGCTTCGAGGTGATGCGCATGATCCGCCGAGGTCACTGCATCCTGCAACAACCAGGAGCGACGGGCGAAGTCCGCCTCGTCAAGCAGCTCTTCGGACTCGCCGCTTGAACGCAGCTCCCGGGCAGGGCTCGTTATGCCCTTTCAAAGTTACTGCAACAGAGCCGGGGCGAAGAAGGCGCACAATCATCGCGGATTTGACGGTCGCCTCGATCACGACCTCATCATCGGGCTGCAGTTTGCGGCCAAAGGCCAGAACGGCATCCCGGGTCAGGTCCACCCGACCGAGATGCGAGAGCTTGGTGTTGTCCAGCACCGCCACAACGGCAAACGTGCGGTGCACATCCAGTCCGATCACACGCATGGGACCTCCTGTGTGCTTGCATCACGTCAGGGAGCCTGCGGGCTACACGACACTTACGGATCCGCGCTCACGGCGCAACCGGGCTGGTCGCAGGGGCGGCCAGATGACAAATCGAGCTCGCAGCTCATCAAGTAGCTCGGCCTGCCCACATCACGTGCTCCCGACACCCTGTCCCGGTCGTACCAGGATACAGCCGCCGAGTTGGTTGCGCCAACGCGCCGATGGTGCCGAGGAAAAGCATGCCCGATAATAATCGCATCGAGTAGGATTATCGGGCGATCAAGCAGCGGATCCGGCCGATGCTCGGCTTCAAGTCTCTGAGCAGCGCTCGCGCCATCCTGGGCGGGATTGAAATGGAGCACATGATGCGGAAAGAACAGGCGAAGTCTGCCCATAATCTGCTGCCGTCACTCGCGGAGCAACTCGATCTGCTCGCCGCATGAGCTCTCCACAAGCACCTGATTCTTTCTCGTCTCTGATCCGGATTTGCAACAGAACCACCCATGACGCATCTTCATCTCCGGCCAGAAGCGCGGGGTCCTCGGGGTGATCAAACGCGAGCTCCGCCGCCAATCCGCCATCGAAGCCGTGATCGGTCACATGAAGACCGACGGCCATCTCGGCCGCTGTCAGCTCAAAGGCCGCGATGGGGATGCTGGCAACATCGTCCTCTCCGCCGTCGGCCACAACCTCCGCCTCGCCCTCGCCTGGTTGAGGATGCTGTTGCGCCTAATCCCGATCGCCCTCTGGCGCCTACTCATCGTCCAACCGGCAATCAGATTGGCTTCCTAACGGACGACTTCTTGAAGGCCTAATAATTGAAGGCCTATTAAATTAACCGCCGTCGCGGGAAGCTCCTGCCATGAGCCGGCCGATCAGGCGCCCGTTGAGACAATCGAATGCGAGCTCGCTTCTTCAGAGGGGCCAGTCCGCGATCATCTCGGCGTCGCATCGGAGCTGACCCTTGCTTTCTTGATGGACCGAGCATTTTCCGGTGCGTCAGCCCTGTACGGGTTCGGGTCGATGACCGCCGTCCGATAGTCATCCAAATTGCCGCCCAGAAACAAGACCTCGGTCTCCTCGGTGGGTATTTCCCTCACCCAATCTAGCAACTCCTTATCTCCGGGAGCACGCCCGCGCTCTAAAATGTCTTTGATTTTGCCGGTCGGCCAAGCGGTAACACTCGGTACCGTGTAGATGTGCAGCGCCTTAGCATTCTCTGCTATTGCCTTCGCGCCATGCTCACTGTCGTCCTTTGAAAGGAGCAGTCGTGAGGGGTCCTGGGACAATGACACAAAAGCACTATCTGTAAGGCCTTGCGTGTGCCATGCAGCGAGGCGCGCCATATCAATTTCATCCTCCCTTTCGTTGTCCGAGCAGATAGCAGCTTTAGAAACATGCGGGCTAGCGTGACAACGTAAGTCCGCTAACGAACGCACATGCGCGATGGCACTCACATCCTCATCTAGGCGCGGCTCGCAATCGATGGCCTCGTTCTGAAAACGATGCAGTCTTAGATACGACGATGCCATCACGTCGTTCAGAACGCTGCGGCTATCGACACTTCCGGTGGAAGATCCGCTCGTTCTTGGCCACTGTGCTGACCGCTGCTCAGCCAGCCTGATCTCCTTCTTCAGCGCCTCAATGTTCGCTCCGGCCAGCGATGCGGCAAGTTCGGCGCGACCTCGAATGAAGGATGGGGCCGGGCACCGTTCGTTTTTCTGGATAGCGCGTGCTCTCTGATTGCCCTTCGTCATAGTCGAGGGTGATCCAATTCCGGAATCTGTCAAGGCGGCGGCTGATGTTTGGTGGATTGGCCGCAACTCACTTAGCTGTAGATTAAAGATCAGTTGATCCGTGGACGGGTGTGCTGGTGAGCTGGTTTGTGCGCTCAGGCTGCCAGGCTGTTGCTGCGCCCGTTGATGTTGTTGCAGGAGATCGTAAGCTTCAATGGAAGCTCCTGCGGTGTTCCGTGGATCAATATTCATTCTGTTCCCTCGAGTATAGGTTTTTCAGGCTTTATCTTCGTAGGGGTAGCTTTCGAGAAACTGACGAGCCAGGAAAGGAATGCTACCGACGCCTAAAACCTTTCGGACGCAGCCCCGCCCGGCTGCGATCGCTGGGGAGGAGAACGCCCCGCGACCCTGCATACACTAGGTAATTCCGCGTCTTTGGCGCGTCTAAAGCAGCCAGCTGGCCAGAGAGGATCCCAAGCTCCAGGCCGCCCGATCCACACGCTTTGCCGGATGCCCTTCAAGTCGTCGCTCACGCCAAGGAGGTCGCACATCCGGACAGCTAGCGCGGGCGGTGGAGTTGCGGACGGCCGGCGAGACGGCAGAGCTAATCGCAGCCCGCCTGAACGCGGAGGGCTTTCGGCCTGCCAAGCGGAGAGCCTTCAACGCTCCGATGATCCGGCGCCTGCTGCAGCGGCACAGACATGGCACGACGCGGCCGATCTGGTCCGGGAAAGTGCCGCGTGCGGATGATGAGGAAATGACCTTGCAGGAAGTGGCCGAGCAGCTCGGGGCGCATGCCAGAAGGTCTATGGCTGGCTGCGGCGGGGCACCCTCAAGGGCCGGCTGGCTCAGGTGGGGACACAACGCATTTGGCTGGTGAAACTCGCGGATAGCCCCGTAGGTCGCATCAAGCCATCAGACTGAACTTCAACAGGAAGCAACCATTGAGAGGCATCATGACAAAACGATCGAGCAGGCCTTTTCCCAGATCCAAGCGCACTTGCGCAAAGCGGAAGCTCGAACCTTTGACGCGCTCTGGCGCGCCCTCGGCGCCACCTGCTCGAGCCCGAGGTATGCAGCAACTACTTCACTGCCGCAGGCTATGGATTCGTCTGAACAGCCGATGCTCTAGACATTCCGCTCGCAGCGTTGTGGCCCGAGTCGGACTTTGCCCCTCGACCTCGCTTCCGCATTTACCATGAGGGTTCGTTGGAAGCGAAGGGGAGGCAGATGAGGAGCAAAATATACACCACTCGTCATCCTGCCCCTGGGAGCAAAAATGATAACAATAGCCCTCAATCTCGTCAGCCCGCACGTCCTGCGAGTCGAAGAGCGATATGCCGACGACTGCGGCGCATGCGAGCATGAGCACGGTTCTGAGATTCATGAGAAATCCCTCTGATATTATCGTTTAAATTTACCCAGGGGCCGGAGCAAGAGGCGCGCCAAATGACTGGATCCAGAAATGAAATATATAATTGAGATCCGGCCCGCATGCAACGAACATTACCACCACTCTCAGGGGAAAACAAATGAGTTGAGGTCATAGGGCGGCGAGGTAGTCCTCGTCCCAGCTGCTGATGAAGGCGCTTGGCTTTGAGGCTGTGCTTGCCGGACGCCGTGCGCAGCGCGTCGAGGGCGGCGCGCTTGACGGCGGAGAAGTTGGCGGGGCGATTTTTCTGCGGATGCGGCAGTCGTCGCGGAACTGCACGTCGAGCACCCAGTGCAGGCCGTTCTCGACGCCCAATGGGCGCGGATGGAAAGGCCGGAGCTTCTCCGCGTCGATAGTCTGAACACAATTGAAAAAAGCGTTTGGCCTCGCGGTCCACCGCCTTGTCCATCGTGACGTGCTCCAGAAGCCAGGGGTGGCTGAAGCTATCAAAGCAGCCTCTGATGTCACCTTCCAGAATCCACGCTGGCGAAGCTCGTTTGGCCCGCGTGATGAAGCACTGCTCGATGGCGTCGGCTGTCGAGCCAGAATCCAGAGGAATTCGGGTCTGCCAGTGTCTCTGCCACCGGGTCCAGAGCGAGCTTCCATAACGCCTGCATCGCCCGGCACCGCATACAGGGAATTCCCAGCGGACGTTTCTTGCCGTTACTCTTGGGGATGTAAACACGTCGCAGCGGCCTCGCACGATAGCCGCGATGGCGAAGTGACCTCATCCCGTTCCATCTGGCTGCCGGGGACGACCAGATCTTACCGTCCACTCCCGGCGTTCTCTTACCGCGATTCTCCGTCACCCGTTTCACGGCCAACATCTTGCCGCTATGCGAGCGGGTCAGCAGACGTTGCAAGGCTTGCGCCTTGCTCCATCGGCCTTCCTGAGTTGCCTTGGCGATACGCACCTGAAGTCGTTTCACCTCTGCCTCAATGTGCGCCCAGTTCGCCTGATCCCACATCTGAGCAGTGCGCGAGGACGCCCCAGCCTCGCTCGCCTTCGCGCCGATCGCCATCATCTGCCTTCCCTCGTATCACGATTGGTCAAAGTTCTCTCGCCAGGAATGACCGCGCGGAAGTCTGCCCGCTTTCGCGTCAGGCGATGTTTCAGCCCGTATCCCGTCCATTACAGCCGGGCGTTCGCTTTTTCCGCACTCCTTGACCCACAGCGCCAACAGCCTTCCTTGCGGTTGGCCTGCCGTTACCTGCAGCACTATGGGCTTACCCTGTTCCGCATGAATCTCCGAGCGGGGCGGACCCTTCCTCTTCGCCGGCGGCTGATCGTCCATGGCGGCCCAGTATTCAAAGACCACACCTCATCGCGTACCGTTTGGTTCAAGCCTGTCAGCACGTTTGGCTTGTCAAAGATCACAACGTTTATCGGAAGTTCACATGCGTTGGTCGTATCCGCTCATCCCTTGCGCCTCTCCGCCTTCGTGCTGGCAGATTCCGCCTCGCCTCGCGGCTCGGCGTACCGGATATCCGGCGGCTACTTTGTCCCCAGAGCTTCATACCGAGCTGTTACCGGCTCCGCATGTCCGGGTAGAGAACGGCTGATGGAACAGCCGGTTTCTGCAGGCTATATCCCTCCTGTGAAACAGAAACTCACGCGACTTGCAGGTCGCACGAAAACGTTCTTTGGGAGGTCCAGTCCGATTGTGCGAACCTCTCCCATGGACGCCTCCTTCAAGTGGTGCTCATCAACACCTCCACTTTGGCACGCCGAGGCCGCTGGGGGCGTCCACCCTGTACCATTCGCCGAGTCCGGAACTGGTCAGCTACGATCATCGGACGGGCCGACCGGCCGGGAGCACCAGCGTCTACCTGTGCTGCGAGCACCCTGATGGGACATGTGCCCCGGCAGGTTGGCTGCGATGCGAGGCCCAGTGGGGAGATGCGCCAGCGAGCGCCTGTACAGGGATCGGCACGACATCGCAGCGGCCCAGGACAGGAGGAGGACGGCCTATGAGCGATGCGTACCGGTGGTTTGTCGGTGTCGATTGAGCGTCCACAGCTCACCAGGCGGGGCTGATGGATGCAAAGGGTCAGGTCGCTGCGGAGCGGGTCTTCGCGCATAGCGGCGAAGGGCTTGCCCTGTTGTGCGACTGGTTAGTCGAGCGCTCGGGCTGTGCCCCTGAGGCAATTGCCATCGCAATCGAGACGCCGCACGGACCGGTGGTCGAGGCGCTGCTCGAGCGCGGTTTTGGCGTGCACGCCATCAATCCCAAGCAGCTTGATCGCTTCCGCGATCGCCACACGGTGGCAGGCGCCAAGGACGACCGGCGCGACGCCAGGGTCCTGGCGGATGCCCTGCGAACGGATCCGCATTGCTTCCGGCGCCTGTCCGTGGCCGATCCACGGCTGATCGAACTGCGCGAGTGGTCACGGATGGCCGAGGAACTGCAGCAGGAGCGCACGCGCTTGGCCAATCGCATTCGCCAGCAACTCTGGCGATACTATCCGCAGGTGCCGGAGCTGAGTGAGGACGTTACGGCCGACTGGCTGCCCGTGTCCGGCTGGCGAACCGCCAGCTCAAAGAGACCTCTCGTCAGCTCGACGAACTATGCGAGCAGATCGCCGGCTCCAATCAAGAGACTGATCCGGATGCGCGACCCGGCGATGCCGCCATCCTGCGGTCTCTTCCCGATGTGGGCCGAATGGTGCTGGCGACGCTGCTGAGCGAGGCCTCGGATCCGCTCAGCCGACGAGACCACCAGGCTCTGCGCAATCTCTGCGGCGTGGCCCCCGTGACCCGCCGCAGCGGCAAACGCTGTGTGGTGAGCATGCGCCGGGCGGCCCACGTGAGGCTTCGGTTGGCGCTGTATCATTGGTCGCGGGTTGCCATCCAACATGATGCTGCGAGCCGAACCCGGTATACTCAGCTACGCGAACGCGGTCATTCTCATCCCCGCGCCCTGCGCAGTGTGGCCGACCGTCTTCTGAATGTGGCCTGCGCCATGCTTAGAGACGGTACTCTCTTTAACCCCGGAGCGGCTCAAAGATTGCCCTCCGCCTCATAATCCTAGGCCGACACACTCACTCAGAACCGGCTTGTTAAACGGTGGGGAGCCCCATCAAATCCCTTTCGGGACGTGCCGACGTCGGGTTCGCTGATTGGGCTGGCGCTCAGCGCGTTTCGTACGCTCGCAGCGATAATCTACGAGTGTATTCTGACTGGGCTGGGACGGGCGGCAGCTTCGGCAAGATTGTACTTTGGACAGGAGCTGCGCAAAATCGGTTTTGCTTGAATTCGGACGTGGGGCAAGAAAATGTTGTTTGACCGACGGTATACGTCTGGTCAGGATTGGTACATCACCGCTGGATCCGTAAGCTCTTCGGACTCGCATCTCCTTCCCGGAGAACAGGACGTGCGGCAGCCGAAGGTCTGCCAAACGATATTCGCCGGGTATTTTTGCCTCACCACAATCCACCAGTCCGTTTCAGGACGCGAGCATTCTCGTGGCGGCGCTTCGCTACTCGGGATGATCTTTGCCAAGTCCCTATAGACAAAGCAGCCGGCATAAGGCGGACTCTTCAGGATCGCCGT
>NZ_LCYG01000045.1 GCF_001017175.1 Microvirga vignae
TCGCCATCAACTACAAGGATCTGAGGATCTCTGACGCGCCTGATTTGCCTAGCAGGATACCGCCGGTGAAAACACCCTAGGCGACTTGGGATTAAGATGCTGGATGCCCAAGGATTTAGCTGGAGCTTGGCCATTCCATGCAGGGAAGCAGACCGGCTCGGTGATGCGGTTAAACAGCGCTTGAGCGATTTTTACCTGCTCTCGATCCTGCCGGGATATTTCAAAAAAGGTTTTGTCCACCATCACGCTGCTGCCGCTGCCGGCGAAAGCGCCCGCGTTCAACCCGGTGGAGAACCCCTGGCAATCATGAGGGAGAACTGGATCTCCAACCGGGTGTTCACGTCCTACACGGAGATCCTCGACCACTGCTGCGACGCCTGGAATAAGCTCGTCGACCAGCCTTGGGCCAGCCGCGCTTTCAAGGATGAAGCCAGCCGCCCGAAGCGAGATCTTGCTATTATGCCGTGTTGAAATCCGCGAGTGAGGGCAGGGGAGAATAGGAATATTTCATCTCTCCGCCGCAAGTAGAGATGCGGCCATGGCGTTGCTTGATGCGGCCATCAAGCAGATCACGGCGAAGCTGCATAAAGGCCGCAATATTGGATCGGGGCCTTTATGGATGAAAAGTACGGCTACGCCAAAGCGGAACGCAGATCCTGGATCAGGTCGTCAGCATCCTCGATACCGACGGAGAGGCGCACCAATCCATCGTCGATCCCAAGTTCCGCACGCACATGCGGCGGCACCGAAGCATGGGTCATGATGGCCGGGTGTTCGATCAGGCTCTCCACGCCACCAAGGCTCTCCGCAAGCGTGAAAAGCTGGCAGCGCTCCAGGAAGCGCGTTGCGCCATCGAGCCCGCCTTTGATGCGAGCCGTGATAATGCCGCCGAAGCCACGCATCTGGCGCTTTGCCAGTTCATGCTGAGGATGCGAGGCAAGGCCCGGATAGATCACACCATCCACTTGCGGGTGAGCCTCGAGAAACTCCGCAATCTTCAGGGCCGATGTGCAGTGCCGCTCCATGCGAAGAGACAGCGTCTTCAGGCCGCGTAGCGCCAGGAAACTGTCGAAGGGGCCGGAGATCGAACCGACGGCATTCTGAAGGAATGCGATCTTCTCGCGAACTTCCTGGTTCACGCCTACGATCACGACTCCGCCCACCATGTCGGAATGGCCGTTCAGGTACTTGGTTGTGGAATGCACAACGATGTCGAAGCCGAACTCCAACGGACGCTGCACCCAGGGGCTCGCGAAGGTATTGTCGGCGACCAGCAGCGTGCCGTGGCCGCGCGTTACCTGGGCGATGGCCTCCAGGTCGGCGAGCTTCAGGAGCGGATTGGTTGGCGTCTCGACCCAGACAAGGCGCGTGTTGGGGCGCAAGGCTGCCTTCACGGCATCCGGGTTGCCGAGATCGACATAGGTGATGTCGAGCCCAGCCGATTGCTTGCGTACTTTCTCGAAGAGCCGGCGCGTGCCGCCATAAAGATCGTCCGATGCGACGATGTGAGAGCCCTGTTCCAGCATGTCGAGCACTGTCGCGCTCGCAGCAAGGCCGGATGAGAAGGCGAAGGCGGCCGTGCCTCCTTCGAGATCCGCGATGCAGCGCTCGAAAGCCATGCGGGTCGGGTTCTGCGAGCGTGCGTATTCGAAGCCCTTGTGAACGCCGGGGCTCTCCTGCGCAAAAGTGGAGGTGGCGTAGATCGGCATCATCACCGCGCCCGTCGTAGGATCCGGTGTCTGGCCTGCATGGATGCAGCGGGTAGCGAAGGCGAGTTGGTTGCGGGCGTTCATTATGCCTGGATCCGGAAGTAGTTGATGAGGTCGATGCGGGTGGCGAGACCGACGAAGTTGTCGCCATCCATGATTACCGGCACGAGACCGGCGGCGAAGAGGGGCAAAAGTTCCTTGACCGGCGCCTGAGCAGAAACGGTCTGCAGGCGGGTCACCATGATTTCGCGCACGGGCTTGTTAAAGACGCTCTGCGGAGCATTCTCGGTTGCTACCAGCGCGTCGAGGATATCGCTCTCGTCGATGAGACCGACGACACGGCGATCCTCGATCACCGGCAGTTGCGAAATGTCGGAGGAGCGCATGCGCGCGAAGGCGGAACGAAGGGTCTCGTTCGGGGAGACGAAGATCGTTGCACCTTCACCGAACGGGTTGATCACCACGTCGCGTGCGGTGCCGGTCGGCTTACGATCAAGCCATCCTTCCTGCGCGATGAAGGCATCGTTGAACACCTTCGACAAATACTTGGCACCTGTGTCGCAGACGAGTGTCACCACGCGCTTCGGCTGGCTCTGCTCGCGGCAATAACGCAAGGCCGCGGCCAGCAATGTGCCGGAGGATGAACCGGCAAGAATACCTTCTTTACGCAGAAGTTCGCGAGCAGCGGAGAAGCTTTCCTTGTCGCCGATGGAATAGGCTTTCTTCACGAGAGAAAGATCGCAATTTGCGGGCACGAAATCCTCACCGATGCCTTCGACGGCCCAGGAGCCCGCCTCCGTCATCTCTCCAGTTTCCACGAGCGGGGCGAGAATGGAACCGGCAGGATCGGCGAGGACCATCGTGGTCTTTGGAGAGGCCTTCTTGAGATAGCGCCCGATGCCGGTCAGTGTGCCACCGGAGCCAACGCCGACGACGACGGCATCGACATCGCCTTCCATACCTTCGAGGATTTCAGGGCCTGTGCTCGCCTCATGAGCTGCCGGGTTCGCAGGGTTCTCGAACTGGTTGATATAGACGGCCCCAGGCGTCTGGGTCGTGATCTTCTGGGCGAGGTCCTGATAGTAATCGGGATGTCCCTTGCCGACATCCGAACGCGTGATGACCACTTCGGCGCCGAGGGCCTTTGCATGCAGCACCTTCTCGCGAGACATCTTGTCCGGAACGACGAGGAGGGTGCGATAGCCCTTGCTGGCGCCGACCAAAGCGAGCCCAACGCCCGTATTGCCGGCCGTGGCCTCCATGATGGTACCGCCGGGCTTCAGGCTGCCATTCTTTTCGGCGGCCTCGATCATGGCGCGGGCAGGGCGGTCCTTGATGGAGCCGCTCGGATTGGCGCTCTCAAGCTTCAGGAACAGCCTGCAGGGGCCGGTATCCAGGTGCGTCACCTCAAGGAGAGGCGTTCTGCCGATCAGGTCCAAGGCTCCACGTGCAGCCATTTTTCACGTTTTCCCATGTGAAATGATTTAATGCTTCTATATAGATGTGAAAAAGGCTCCTGCCTATAGGCGTCTCTAAGAATTCTCAGGGAAGTGCGCCTGTTCCTTGTCTCTCAATGCTGGAGAAAGGTTTCGGGGTCCGCTCTTGGACTATTCGGCTTTCCTGCGACTCTGGATTTCTTTCCGAACGACAGGCGCGACCTTCGTTCCGAACAGCTCAATGCTCCGCATGGTCTGGTCATAAGGCATGGTGCCGACGCTGAACTGGGCGAGGTAGCGGTCATGGCCGAAGATCTCATGCTGGAAGAGGATCTTATCGATGACTTCCAGTGGACTCCCGACAGCTGGCGCCACGAGGAGAGCGCATGGCTTCGAAATGTTCACGCGTCGTCGGGCCGCAGCCGCGCTCTTGCCCGAGCTTCGACATCACATCGGCATAGGGCGGGAAGAATTCATCGGCCGCCTGCCGCGATGTGGGCGCCACATAGGCATGAGTGTTGATGCCGACCTTGAGGCGCCGGCGATCATGCCCAGCCCGTCGCGCTGCTTCGCGATGAAGTGAGACGAGAGGGGCGAAGCGTTCCGGCTCGCCGCCAATGATGGCGATTGCAAGTGGAAGCCCAAGCACGCCTGCACGCACCACCGATTGCGATGTGCCGCCTCCTGCGATCCAGATCGGCAGAGGGTTCAGGACAGGACGCGGATAGACAGGCTGGTCGTGAAGCGGCTCACGATGCTCGCCCGACTAGGTGACGCGCTCCTGATCTCAGACCGTACGGAGCAGATCGAGCTTTTCCGCAATGAGCGCGTCGTAATCTTTCGGATCATAACCGAGGAGCGGTAACGACTCGATGAATGAGCCGCGACCTGCCATGATCTCTGCGCGTGCGCCAGACAGAAGATCGAGCCTCGCGAAGCTCTGGAATACACGCACGGAATCGTCGGAGCTCAACACCGTCACGGCGCTGATCAGGCGAATGTGCCCAGCTCCATGGCGACCTCTTCAGGCAATCGGTTCACTTGCTTCGAGCGTATCGGGCCGCTCCTTTATCGGCGATAACCTGAAGCTTCTCGGCAAATGGCAACTTAGGCCCGACAGGCACGATGCCATTCGGATTGAGAGCCTTGATGGAATAATAGCCTCTCTTGATGTGATCGATGCTGACCGTGGCAGCGATGCCTGGGATATCCAGCATGCGATCGAGATAAGTGGAGAGGTGCGGATAGTCCGCGATGCGCCGCAGGTTGCACTTGAACAACCCATGATAGGCTGCATCGAAGCGAATGAGGGTGACGAAGAGTCGGATATCTGTTTCCGTCAGGCGATCACCAAAGAGAAAGACGCGGTCCGACAGAAGACCTTCCAGCCTGTCCAGCGTGGTGAAGACCTGGTGGAAGGCTTCTTCGTAAGCCTCCTGCGTTGTTGCAAAGCCTGCGCGGTAAACGCCATTGTTCAGGCCTGGATAGATGATGTCGTTGAGCGCATCGATGCTGACCCGCAGATCTTCTGGGTAAAGATCGTATGTGTCGTTCGCGAGGCTGCCGAAGCCCGAGTTGAACATGCGGACGATGTCGGCGGATTCATTGTTCACGATGGTCTGCCGTTCCTTATCCCAGAGCACCGGCACCGTCGCACGACCTGTGAAGGTAGGATCGGCCTTTGTGTAGATCTCGTGGATGTAGGTTGCTTCGTTCATCGCATCCTGGGTTGCGCCACCACCCTCGCCGAAACGCCAGCCCTGATCGGTAAGCGCCGGCTCGACAATGGAAACAGAGATGGCGTTCTCCAGACCTTTCAAGGTGCGGGCGATGAGGGTGCGTGAGGCCCAGGGGCAGATCAGCGCGACATAAAGATGATAGCGCCCGGCCTCGGCCTTGAAGCCGGCTTCACCGGTGGGGCCCACGCTGCCGTCAGGCGTGATCCAGTTGCGGAAGCTTGATGTCTGCCGCACGAAGCCGCCTTTGGCATCCTTGGCCTGTACAGGGTGCCATTCAGCCGACCATTTCCCATTCACGAGCATTGCAAAATCCTTGAGAGACCCAGAGCCGTCCTGCTGTGAACGGGGGCCCTGGGAGTGGTTCAGGCTCATCTATACCTCACCTTCTGAGTTGATAATCCTGGCTCTCCGGATAAGACTTCATCTTTAGGGAGTGAGATGCATGCTTGATCGGGTCACCGGAATGCAGATTTTCGTGCGGGTGGCCGCTCTTGGCAGCCTGTCAGCTGCGGCCAGATCCCTTGGCATCTCTCAGACAATGGCGACAAAGCATGTAGGAGCTATTGAGGAGCGGCTTGGCGTCAAGCTCCTTCACCGGACGACCCGGCGTCTCACCCTCACCGAGGCGGGGCGGCGTTATCTTGAGAGCGCCGAGCGCATCCTTGCTGAGGTGGAGGAGGCGGAAGCCGCGGCTTCCGCCGAGCGGGTCGAGGTGAGGGGCATGCTGCGGGTGAATGCTCCGCTGTCCTTCGGCTTTCGCGAGGTCGCGCCTCTCATGGCCGAATTCTCCCGGCTCCATCCCGCCGTAACGATCGATCTCGGATTGAACGACCGCTTCGTCGATCTGATCGAGGAGGGATGGGATGTGGCCGTGCGGATCGGGCGCTTGCGGGATTCCACCATGATCGCACGCAGGATTGCCCCCTGCCGGCTCGTGGTCTGCGGATCTCCGGCTTACTTTCGAGAAAAGGGGGCGCCGAAAACCGTGGCGGATCTCACGGAGCACAATTGCCTCGGCTACACCCTTTCCCGTGCTCTTGGGCCGGACGAATGGGCGTTTGACTTCGAGGGGAGGATAAAGATCCCGATCAAGGGCAACCTTCGCGTCAACAATGGTGATGCTCTTGTGGCCGCTGCTGTTGCGGGACAGGGCCTTATCTATGAGCCCACCTTTGTCGTCAGCGACGAATTGCGGGCAGGGCGGCTTATGGCCCTGAGCCTCGACTATCCGCCGCTCGAGCTGCCGGGGGTTTTCGCGGTTTATCCGGCTAACCGTCATCCGCCGGCCAAGGTACGAGCTTTCGTGGATTTCCTGGCACAACGGTTCGGACCCAACCCACCATGGGATCGTGGGCTCAGGCTGCCGGGCTGACCTCCGAGCGAATAGCTCTCGCTCTGATATTTCATGTCTCCTACACCATCAGATTAACCTTGTTCGGTAAGGGCTGGAAGAAGTCCCATAACCACCACTCGCATCTTGGAACTTATTATGGAGCGCCTACGTTATGGATGGTCGGCTTCCGTCCAGAGGTGGAGAGAGCACCCGTCGGTTTGCCGCACTGCAAGGGGTGCCGGGCTGTTCGCCCGGATCGTGTTACGGGGGGCTTCATGCCACAAGTCGAATCTGCCACATCGCAGCTTGATCCCAGGCTGCTGCTCAAAGTCTTGCGTGCTTTCCGGAAAGGGGACTTTTCGGTTCGCCTGCCAACCGACATGACTGGAGTCGATGGCGAGATTGCAGAAGCTTTCAACGATATTGCCGATTTGAACCAGGGCCTCGCCAGAGAACTCGATCGCGTGGCGAAGGTGGTCGGTAAGGAAGGCCGCATTAGCGAGCGTGGTCGCCTCGATGGAGCGACAGGCTGCTGGAGCGATTGCATTACTTCTGTGAATTCCATGATCGGCGACATCGTTCAGCCGACCATCGAAGTGGCCCGCGTGATCGGTGCCGTGGCTAAGGGCGACCTCAGCCAGACCATTGAACTTGAAACGGAAGGACGTCCACTGCGTGGTGAGTTCCTGCGCATTGGCAAGGTGGTCAACACCATGGTGGGCCAGCTCGGCAGCTTCGCCTCCGAAGTGACCCGCGTGGCACGCGAGGTGGGATCGGAAGGTAAACTCGGCGGTCAGGCCAAGGTGAAGGGCGTTGCCGGCACGTGGAAGGACCTCACCGACAACGTGAATCTCATGGCGGCGAACCTCACCGGCCAGGTGCGTAACATTGCCGAGGTGACCACGGCTGTCGCTATGGGTGACCTGTCCAAGAAGATCACTGTCGATGTGAAGGGCGAGATTCTCGAGCTGAAGAACACCATCAACACCATGGTGGACCAGCTCAATTCGTTTGCGGGCGAAGTGACCCGTGTGGCGCGCGAAGTGGGAACGGAAGGCAAGCTCGGCGGACAAGCGGAAGTGCGCGGCGTCGGTGGTGTCTGGAAGGATCTCACCGAAAATGTGAATATGATGGCCGCGAACCTCACCGGCCAGGTGCGTAACATTGCTGAGGTGACCACCGCCGTTGCCCGAGGTGATCTCTCCAAGAAGATCACCGTTGATGTGAAGGGCGAAATTCTGGCGTTGAAATCCACGATCAACACGATGGTGGACCAGCTCAACTCCTTTGCATCGGAAGTGACGCGCGTTGCGAAGGAAGTGGGTTCCGAGGGTAAGCTCGGTGGTCAGGCGCAGGTGGAGGGCGTCGGCGGTGTCTGGCGCGATCTCACTGAGAACGTGAACATGATGGCCGCGAACCTGACGGGTCAGGTGCGTAACATCGCTGAGGTGACCACGGCGGTTGCGAATGGCGACCTGTCCAAGAAGATCACCGTGGAGGTCAGGGGCGAAATTCTCGAGCTGAAGAACACCATCAACACGATGGTGGATCAGCTCAACTCCTTCGCCTCGGAAGTGACGCGCGTCGCACGCGAGGTGGGATCGGAAGGCAAGCTCGGCGGGCAAGCGCAGGTGCGTGGCGTTGCCGGCACGTGGAAGGACCTGACCGACAACGTGAACCTCATGGCCGCAAACCTCACCGGCCAGGTGCGTAACATCGCTGAGGTGACCACGGCGGTTGCGAATGGCGACCTGTCCAAGAAGATCACCGTGGAGGTGCGGGGTGAGATCCTCGAGCTGAAGAACACCATCAACACGATGGTGGATCAGCTCAATTCGTTTGCAGGCGAAGTGACCCGTGTGGCCCGTGAGGTGGGATCGGAAGGCAAGCTCGGTGGCCAGGCTCGCGTGGAAGGCGTTGCCGGCACGTGGAAGGACCTGACCGACAACGTGAACCTCATGGCGGCGAACCTGACGGGTCAGGTGCGTAACATTGCCGAGGTGACCACGGCTGTCGCCATGGGTGACCTGTCCAAGAAGATCACCGTGGAGGTGCGAGGCGAGATTCTCGAGCTGAAGAACACCATCAATACCATGGTGGACCAGCTCAATTCGTTCGCCTCGGAAGTGACGCGCGTCGCGAAGGAAGTGGGATCGGAAGGCAAGCTCGGTGGGCAAGCCCAGGTGCGCGGCGTGGCCGGCACGTGGAAGGATCTCACCGACAACGTGAACATGATGGCCGCGAACCTGACGGGTCAGGTGCGCAACATCGCTGAGGTGACCACCGCCGTCGCTATGGGCGACCTGTCCAAGAAGATCACTGTGGCGGTCGAAGGCGAGATTCTCGAGCTGAAGAACACCATCAACACCATGGTGGACCAGCTCAATTCGTTTGCGGGCGAGGTGACCCGTGTGGCGCGCGAAGTGGGAACGGAGGGCAAGCTCGGCGGACAAGCCCAGGTGCGCGGCGTGGGTGGTGTCTGGAAGGATCTCACCGACAACGTGAACATGATGGCCGCGAACCTGACGGGTCAGGTGCGTAACATTGCCGAGGTGACCACCGCCGTCGCAAACGGTGACCTGTCAAAGAAGATCACCGTGGATGTCCGCGGCGAGATCTTGGAGTTGAAATCCACGATCAACACGATGGTGGACCAACTCAACTCCTTCGCCTCGGAAGTGACGCGCGTGGCACGCGAGGTGGGTATCGAGGGTAAGCTCGGTGGTCAGGCGCAAGTGCGCGGCGTGGCCGGCACCTGGAAAGACCTGACCGACAACGTGAACATGATGGCGAACAACCTCACCGGTCAGGTGCGCGGTATCGCGAGCGTCGTGACCGCGGTTGCAGAAGGTGATCTCAAGCGCAAGCTCACTGTGGATGCCAAGGGCGAAATCGCAGCGCTCGCTGATACCATCAACGAAATGATCGATACGCTCGCCACCTTTGCAGATCAGGTCACGAACGTGGCGCGTGAGGTGGGTGTCGAAGGCAAGCTGGGTGGCCAGGCAAGGGTGCCGGGTGCAGCGGGCCTGTGGCGCGACCTGACCGACAACGTGAACCAGCTCGCTGCCAATCTCACTACGCAGGTGCGCGCCATTGCGGACGTGGCGACCGCCGTGACGAAGGGCGACCTGACCCGGTCGATTTCGGTGGAGGCATCCGGAGAGCTTGCATCGCTCAAGGACAACGTCAACGAGATGATCCGCAACTTGCGCGATACGACGCTCAAGAATGCGGAACAGGATTGGCTCAAGACCAACCTCGCCAAGTTCACTCGCATGCTGCAGGGCGAGCGTGATCTCACCACGGTGTCCAACATGATCCTGTCGGAGATCGCGCCGCTGGTGAATGCGCAGCATGGTGTGTTCTATACGGTTGACGCGGACGGCGGCGAGCCGATGCTCGAACTCGTTGCTTCTTACGCTTTTACCGAGCGCAAGCATCTCAACAATCGCTTCCGTCTCAAGGAAGGTCTTGTTGGGCAGGTTGCCTATGAGAAGAAACGCATTCTCGTCACCAATGCTCCAGGCGATTACATCACTATCAGCTCCGCATTGGGCGAGGCTCCGCCACTCAACATCATCGTTCTGCCGGTGTTGTTCGAACAGGAGGTGAAGGCTGTCATCGAACTCGCCTCGTTCAGCCGCTTCTCGGAGACGCATCAGTCGTTCCTCGATCAGCTGACCGAGTCGATCGGTATCGTTCTCAACACCATTGCCGCCAACATGCGGACGGAAGGCCTGCTCAAGCAATCGCAGCTCCTTACGATCGAGCTGCAGAGCCAGCAGGAGGAGTTGAAGAACACGAATGATCGTCTGGAGCAGCAGGCAGCAACCCTCCGTCAGTCGGAAGAACTTCTGCGCCAGCAGCAGGAGGCGCTTCAGAAGTCCAATGAGGAGCTTGAGGACAAGGCCCGCTTGCTTGAACTGCAGAAGCAGGAGGTCGAGGCCAAGAACCGCGAGGTTTCTGTCGCCAAGACTGCGCTGGAGGAGAAAGCCGAGCAACTGTCGCTGACTTCGCGCTACAAATCCCAGTTCCTGGCCAATATGAGCCATGAGCTGCGTACACCGCTCAACTCGCTCCTGATCTTGTCGAAGCTCCTCACGGAGAACCCGGAGGGCAATCTCAGCGACAAGCAGAAGGAGTTTGCCAAGACGATCCACGCGGCCGGCTCGGACCTGCTTGCCCTGATCAATGACATCCTCGATCTGTCGAAGATCGAGTCTGGCACGGTGAGCCTCGAAGTCACGAATGTGAGCTTCAAGGATCTCGTAACTCACATGGATCGCACCTTCCGCCAGATCGCCGAGGAGCGGAAGCTCGACTTCCATATCGATGTCGATTCGAAGCTTCCATCCATGATCAGGACGGACTCGAAGCGGCTGCAGCAAGTCCTGCGCAACCTCCTGTCAAATGCCTTTAAGTTCACCGAAAAAGGTGGCGTAAGACTGCGCATCGGCTCGGCTGAAGGTTCACCATTGCGGGCAGGTAGCCAGTGGATCTCGATCGCCGTCACGGATACCGGCATCGGTATTCCGGAGGACAAGCAGCGCATCATCTTCGAGGCGTTCCAGCAGGCGGATGGCACGACGAGCCGCAAATATGGCGGTACGGGTCTCGGCCTTTCGATTAGCCGCGAAATTGCACGTCTGCTCGGTGGCGAGATCGTAGTGTCGAGTGCGCCGGGACAGGGCTCGACCTTCACCTTGTTCCTGCCGCTGGAACCACCTGCGAACCACGGTGTTCAAACATTCACCTCGAGCCCGCGCCCTAATGGAGGCGGCACGACTGGTGCTGCAGAAGACACCTCGTCCACCATCCTGCGTCAGCCGTCGGCACCAATGGCGCTTTCGGCTTCCCTCGATGACAGGCATGCCATCGTATCGGGCGACCGAGTCGTTCTGATCATCGAGGATGATGCAATGTTTGCGTCCGTTCTCCTTGAGCTTGCACGCGAGCAGGGCTTCAAGGGACTGATCGCCATGGATGGTGCTTCGGCTCTTGCGTTGGCGCATCGGTACAAGCCTCATGCAATCACGCTTGATATCGGTCTGCCCGATATGGATGGCTGGGCGTTGCTTGATCTTCTCAAGCACGATCCGAGGACACGTCACGTGCCTATCCACGTGATCTCGGTGGATGATCAGAAGAAGCGCGGTCTCAAGGCAGGCGCCTTCGGCTTCCTTGAGAAGCCAGTCGACCGGGAATCCCTGATGACGGCGTTGAACCGCACCAAGGATTTCATTGATCGGCCTGTCAAAAAACTGATCCTCGTCGAGGATGATGATAACCAACGGATGAGTATGTCCGAGCTCATGAAAGGTGAGGAGGTGGACATCACCGCCGTCGCTACGGCGGAGGAGGCCCTTGAGACCATCCAGGCACGCAAATTTGATTGTGCCGTGGTGGATCTCGGCTTGCCGGATCTTCCGGGGGCAGAGCTCATCGAACGAATCCGCAAGACCAAGGGGGGCGAGGATCTCCCGATCGTCATCTATACCGGACAGGATCTGAGCCGTGCGGAAGAGCGCCGTCTGGAGCAGATGGCCGCAACGGTGATCCTGAAAGGCGAGGGGTCTTCCGAGCGGCTTCTCAACGATACGGCCTTGTTCCTACATCGCTCGATCAGTGCGATCCCGGAGGAGAGCCAGATCATCGTTGAGCCGAAAGGAGAGGCCGCTCTCGAGGGCCGCAAGGTACTTATCATTGACGATGACATGCGCAACATCTTCTCGCTGACGAGCGCTCTCGAGCAATATGGCCTCAGCGTCATCTTTGCGGAGAATGGTCTTGAGGGCATCGAGAAGCTGCGTGAGACACCTGACGTGGACATCGCCCTTGTCGATATCATGATGCCAGAGATGGATGGTTACGAGACGATGCGGGAAATCCGGAAGGATCCTCGCTATCGAGATCTTCCGCTCATTGCCGTCACGGCGAAGGCCATGAAGGGTGACAGGGAAAAGTGTCTGGAAGCGGGCGCGACCGATTATGTCTCGAAACCTGTGGACATCGATCAACTTCTCGCCGTCTTGCGCGTTCAACTGAGTCGAAGCACCTATGTGCCTGAGGGGAGGACACACTCCAATGGTGCAGCAGAGACCGGTCTGAGGACATGATAGAACATATTGGGCAGCGCGGGCCGGAACCCGACCTGAGGCCTCAGGTTGTGGCACGCGCCATGTCTAGCCCTGTGCCAGCAAAGATTCTGGTGGTCGATGACGACCCCCGGAATCTGATTGCTGTCGAGGAGATCCTCAGGGCGCCTGGAATAGAGATCATCACGGCAGATTCTGGTGAGGCTGCCTTGCGGCAGGTTCTGAAGCATGACTTCGCGGTCATCCTTCTCGACGTGCAGATGCCCCGCCTCGACGGTTATGAAGTTGCGGGTCTCATCCGCAACCGGCCCCGCTCGTCACGTGTCCCCATCCTATTCCTGACGGCCTTCAACAAGGACGACATGCACGTCTTCCGCGGGTACTCGGCCGGCGCTGTCGATTATGTTTTCAAACCCATCGAGCCGCTGATCCTAAGGTCGAAGGTCGATGTGTTCGTCGATCTCTACCGCAAGACGGAGGAGATCCGCCGGCAGGGCGAGGAAGAACGCCGCCTGCTGATGGAGAACCTGCGGGTTCGGAGTGAGAAGCTCAAGACTGAGCAGGCCCTGCGACGCCGAGAGGAGCATCAATCCATTGTCCTGGAATCGCTGCCGATTGCGCTCTACACCGCATCGGTGCAGGAAGATCACCGGCAGCTCCATTTCACGAGTGAGAGTATCGAACGTATTACCGGCTTCCCACCCAAGGCGTTCCTGCAATCGCCGGACTTCTGGTCATCTCGTCTTCATCCCGATGACCGGGAGAGGGTGCTTTCACAGCTCCAGGAGCTGACGCACCAAGGCGCTGTCACCCTGGAGTACCGTTGGACTTGTGCCGATGGGACGGAGCGGTTCTTCCTCGATCAGACTATGCTCATGCATGATGACGAGGGACGCCCGCGCGAGTTCTTCGGCATGTGGTTTGACATCACAGAACGCAAGCAGATGGAGCAGAACCTTCTCCATGCCAGCAAGCTCGAAGCCGTGGGGCGCTTGACGGGTGGAATTGCGCACGACTTCAACAACATGTTGAGTGTTGTCATCGGCAATCTCGATCTGCTGCAGAAAGCCATCAAAGGCAATGCGAAGGCGGAGACGCGAGTCAGGATGGCCATGGAGGGGGCGCAAAGATGTGCGGATCTCACGCACAGGCTTCTCGCCTTCTCGCGTCGTCAGCCGCTGCAGGTCTCCGTAATCGATGTGGGCGCTTTGATGCCCGGGCTGTTGGAGCTGATGCGCCGCACCTTGGGCGAGCGGATTAATGTCAGCTTGGATGTGGCAGATAATGTCTACCCGATCGAGGTCGATCGGGCCCAGCTCGAAGCGGCCCTCCTCAACCTTGCGGTCAATGCGCGCGATGCCATGCCGGAAGGGGGCGATCTGTTGATCTCCGTTGGCACACAAACTTTGGAGGAAGGCAAGGTTGAGCACCCTGGTGATTATGTCGTGATTTCGGTCAGTGATACAGGAATCGGCATGTCGGCGGAGGTTCTCCAACGGGTATTCGAGCCGTTCTTCACGACGAAGGAGAGCGGCAAAGGTACAGGCTTGGGCCTCAGCATGGTCTACGGATTTGTTCAGCAATCCCACGGTCATGTGGAGATCGACAGCGCCCCCAGTCAGGGAACGACGATCCGTATCTTCCTGCCTCGCGCTTATGGAACGGCCGAGAGCCTCAACGAGAAGCAGACGGTTTTCGCAAAACCGTTTGGCGAAGGACAGACCGTCCTGGTCGTAGAGGATAATCCTGCTGTCCGTCAGGTTGCCATCTCAACCCTGCATTCACTCGGTTTCGACGTTGTCGAGGCGGAAACCGGCGATGAGGCTGCTCAGGTGCTGAGAACGAACGATCACATTCGTCTTGTCCTATCTGACGTTCGCATGCCCGGCGGTCTAAGTGGAATTGACCTTGCCCGCTTCATCAAGAGCGAAAAGCCGGACGTCCGCGTTCTCCTGACAACCGGTTATGTGGATAGCGCAGAAATGATCGAGGACGTTGAGCTGCTCTACAAGCCCTATCGCGCCACGGATCTCGCCGACAAAATCCAAGCTCTGTTGGAGAAGCCGGAGCCGGTCGGCAGAAATATCGCCCCGAGGCTGGCCGCTGTCTCCGCTTGAAAGCTTATGAGGCCCGAGCTTTTCCTGCGGGCGGGGTGACTTGCTGTTCTTCGGAATCGCCCAGCGGTGTAGGGTCTATGAGGGATCGCACGGAAGCGGGCGATGAGTGACAAGGCAGATATTGTTTTCCTGGATTTTGAAGCCTCCTCGCTGGGAAAGGAAGGTTACCCGATCGAGGTTGCCTGGGTGTTCGCATCGGGAGGTGAGGAGACACACCTCATCAAGCCCGCTCCCTCCTGGACAGATTGGTCCGCAGAGTCGGAAGCGACCCACCATCTCACGCGAGAGCGATTGATGTCCGAGGGGGAGGCGCATGACAAGGTGGCCAAGCGCATGCTGGATGTGCTCTCGGGCCACGCCCTCTATGCGACTGCTCCCTCTTGGGACGGGCAATGGCTCAGCAGGCTGCTGAGGGGCGCGGGCCTCCCGCGGCATGCCTTGCGCCTGCAGGATACTGATGTCGCGCATGAGAGCGCAATTTGCAGGATCCTGCAGGAAGCGGGCGTGTCAGAGAGCGAATGCGCTGATCTTGCGAAGGAGATCCTCGCGCAGGCACGCCGGAAGGATGAGGCGGACGGGGAACCCGTTCACCGCGCTCTCGCGGATGCCAAGCGCGAGCTGCGCGTGTGGCGCGATGTGCAAAGACGCGCAGAAGAATGCGCGAAAAGCCTCATGCCAAGGACCTGAGGCTTTTCATGAAGGGATATGAAGTCGATCAGGCCTCGAGGCGCTCGAGAGCGGCCTTGTCGCGCAGGACGATGGAGCGGCGGTGGGCCGGCAGCTCAATGATGCCCTGGCGTTCGAGCTGCGTGAGCGAGCGCGAGACGGTTTCAATGGTAAGGCCCAGATGATCGGCGATGTCGATGCGCGACATGGGAAGATCGACGTGGCTACCTTCCGTGAGGCGCTCGGAGAGAACGAGCAGGAAGGTTGCAATCTTTTCCAGGGCGTGCTTGCGACCGAGCAGCAGCATGTGATCCTGAGCGCGCTCCAGGGAGCGCATCATGGAGCCGATCACCTGATTGGCGAAGGCCTGATCACGTGAGGCCAGAACGTCCAGGCTGCAGCGGCGATAAGCGATGATGGTCGCATCACCCAGCGCTTCGGCGCTGAAGCGATGCTCGTCGCCCGATTCCACGCCGAAGATGTCGCCAGGAAGATGGAAGGCGTCGATCTGGCGGCGGCCATCGCTCAGGAGCTTGAAGGTGCGCACGGCACCGGAGACTACCTTGTAGAAGTACGCGGCCCGATCGCCCTCGGCAAAGACCTCTTCGTCCTTGGCCACCGTGCGGGCGGTGCCGAGTTCGGGGGTGGTGCGGGATGCAGGGGTATTGCGCAGAAGCGCAGCATTCGGGGCAATCTGGGTGCTGAGGGAAGCGTGCGCGGTCTGCATCGGGGCTCTCGTCTTTTGTGAATGTCTGACGTGAGCTCAGGGTTAACCTGACGCAGCGGAGGGCGAAATTCAGATGCTCTCCTAAGGGATATCCCGGAGGGTGGCCTGAAATGGTCAGGCTGGGGTGCTCAGTACCCCTCGAATGCTGTCGAGTAACGTACTGTCTTCCAAAGGTTTTTCAATGACTTGGCGGAACCCGGAATGGGCTGCGCGCTTGCGCATGTCGTCCGTCGCGCGGGCGGTAATCAAAATGGCAGGGAGCTTCACAAGGCGCCGGCGGAGCCTGTCCATCAACTCGACCCCGTTCATGGACGGCATGTAGTAATCGACAACCAGACAGCCATCGGCGGGCAGTTCCGGTTCCGCAAGCAGTTCGGCGCCGCTTTCGTAGACGCGCACGTTCATCCCCTCGAGTTCGAGAGCGAACTTTAATGATTGTCGAACGGCGGCATCATCATCCACGACGATGACCGGCCCTGGTGTCATGGACATGATGAGGTCCTAATCGGTCCCTGGCTCTAGGGTCACACGAGAACCTAATTCAAGGAAGGGGCCGAGGGCTTGATATGGGTCAAGCCCCTGCCGGCTGACACTTCAGGAATATCCCTTAAGGAGTTTCCCCAGTTCCCGTGGGGCGGATACCTACGAGAAGGGCCATGCGGACGAGTTCGGAAAGGCTGGAAGCCTGCATCTTCGTCATCACATTCGCCCGGTAGATCTCGACAGTGCGGGGACTGATGCCGAGATCGTAAGCGATCACTTTGTTGGCCTTGCCGGCGACAAGTCCTTCGAGAACCTGGCTTTCCCGCTCCGAGAGGGCTTCGACGCGGGCGCGCACCTCGGCGGTCTGCGCTTCGTGATGCGCATGCTCTTGCTGGTGTTTCAGCGCTGCACGGACAGCCGCCAGGAAGAGGTCATCGTCGAACGGCTTCTCAATGAAGTCGATGGCGCCTTCCTTCATGGCTTCCACCGCAAGCGGCACATCCGCATGGCCGGTCATCACGATAACCGGCAGCGTGAAGCCATGACTTTTCAGGCGGCGCAGGAACTCGATACCGTCAATACCAGGCATGCGCACATCTGTGACGATGCAGCCATCGGAGGCGGATTTCACACTGTCCAGAAAGGCGGAAGCCGATTCATGGAGGCGCACAGGCAAACCGTCCGAGGCGAGCAGGAAGGACAGGGACTGGCGCACCGCCAGATCGTCATCCACCACATGCACGATCGCTTCACTCGGCATTCGCTAACTCCTCCTGACTGACAGCACGCAACGTGAATCTGAACGTGGTTCCCCGACCAACTTCCGATTCGATCCAGATCTTCCCGCCATGGGATTCGACGATGGTTCGGCAGATCGACAGGCCTACGCCCATACCATGTTTCTTCGTCGTCACGAACGGCTGGAAGAGACGTTCCAGAACCTCAGGTTCGATGCCGGTGCCCGTATCGGCAACGCTGACCTCGACCAACTCTTCCTTCGGCAGGGATTGGGTGGCGATCGCCAGTTCCCGGCGGGAAGAATCTTCCATGGCCTCGATAGCATTGCGGATGAGGTTCAAAAGCACCTGCTGGATCTGAATGCGGTCTGCCAGCACCATGGGGGCCTCAGGGTCGAAGCGGTATGTGACGCGCACGCCCTTTTCTCTGGCGCCAACGAGGGCGAGGGCGCTGGCCTCCTCGACCAGTTTGGGTAGGCTTTCGAGATGCCGTTCGCTTTCGCCGCGCGCCACGAACTCGCGAAGGTGGCGAATGACCTGACCTGCACGCAGCGCCTGCTCGGCGGCTTGGTTCACAGCTCCCTCAAGCACCGGTACGTCCTGGCCTTCCATGCGCTGGAGAATGCGGCGGCAGCCTTTGAGATAGTTTGCGATGGCTGTGAGGGGCTGGTTGATCTCGTGTGCCAGAGTCGAGGCCATTTCGCCAAGCGCCGTGAAGCGCGACATATGCACGAGTTCGGATTGGAGCTCCTGCAGGCGGGCTTCCGTCTTTTGTCGCTCGGTGAGATCGCGAATGAAGCCGGTGAAGTAGCGCTGGCCCCCCGAGCGCATCTCGCCGACGGCCAGCTCGATGGGGAAGGTAGAGCCATCCTTGCTCTGGCCCACGACGACGCGGCCGATGCCGATGATCCGTCGCTCGCCGGTGGTGAGATAGCGATGCATGTAGCCGTCATGCTGCCCTCGATAGGGCTCCGGCATGAGGATCTTGATGTTCTCGCCGATGATCTCTTGATCCTTGTAGCCGAACAGGCGTTCGGCAGCAGCGCTGAAGAACTGGATGCGCGCCTGCTCGTCGATGACGATCATGGCGTCCGGCACCGTCTCCAGGATCGAGCGCAGATGCGCCTCGCGGGTTCTGAGGGCCTCTTCGGCGGCGACGCGTTCCGTGATGTCACGCATCACCTTGGCAAACCCAAGAAGCTCGCCGGCCTCGTTCTTCAGGGTCGTGAGGCTGACATGGGCGATAAAGCTCGAGCCATCCTTGCGGATGCGCACACCCTGCTCCTCATAACGCCCCGTGTCTCGGGCAACTTCGAGTACCTTCGTAGCCTTGCCGTTTTCAAGGTCTTCAGGCGTGTGAAATATCGAGAAGTGGCGGCCACGGATCTCGTCCTTGCCCCAGCCACCGATGTGCTCTGCACCCGTGTTCCAGCTGATGATCCGCCCCTCTGTGTCGAGCATGCAGATCGCATAATCGGTCACCGCGTCAACCAGCAGCTGAAAGCTGATATCCTGTTGCGACAGAGTAGAGGGAGCAGAAGCCGAGGCAGTCAAAGGAAACTCCAGTCGGGATGGCTTCCCATCAATTGACCAAGATCAATCCAGGGAAAACGGTCGCCGTTCCTGTGGCGTTCCTAGCACAGGCATAGATGGCTTCCTACAGGTGTATAATGTCGCCATAAAATGGAAGCTGTGCTTCTAGTGCACGACACCCGCAGCCAGGGCACCGAGCAGCGCCGATCCGAGAAGGGCTCCATCGTGGAGGCCAAGCAGCCAGCGGGAGGGTTCACCATCCTCGTGAACCCAAAGAGTGGTGCCCATCGTCACGAGGGACCAACCAGTCCCGAGAAGCGCGGCTGAGAGGGTGAAGGCCATTGTCGTGCTGGAAACCAGGAAGACGAGCGCTGCCAAGGTCGTCAGGACACACCCGCCAAGGGCGACCCAGACAGGCCTGATCGACTTGGGCAGTCCAGCCAAAGCCAGAGACGGAGCATACATGGCGATGACATGCCAAGCGATAGCTCCAGACACAGCTTCGCCAAGACCGCAGCCGACCATCGCGATGGGAGTGGCCCCCATCAGAGTAGTCATGGCGAACCAGCCAAGCGCCCCGACAAGGCTCGGCCAGAGAATACGCTGCCATCCCTGCAAGGGCGCGGCTTCCGCCTGAACACGGCGAAGCCGACGATAAGGCAGAGCCGCCGTGGCAAGAAGCGACCCAAGGTGAGCGAGCGCCGCTGCACCTGCCATGCCTGCCAGAGCGTGTGGGGCGGCGAGGCTTTCAGCAAAGGTCGCAACGGTCGGCGCAAAGAGGCCCGCAATGGTGGCAGCTCCAAAGACCAGGAGGGTGGCGCCCGTTCCCTTCGCTCCGAGCGGGGCTGCCGCGTGGCGATAGAACAGGCTGAAGCCGCTGGCGATGCCGAGCCAGAAGGCTCCCAGCACCAAGCCGGTGAACTGCCATTGCAACAGGGACCAGGCCGTCAGCAACCCTCCGGCGACACCGAGACTTGCACCGAGGGAAAAAGCGGCACGACGGCCGAAGGCATCGAGGAGAAGGGAGGCTGGCAGGCTGGCGAGCGCCGCACCGGCATAGAAGGCGGCATAGGGCAGGGTGGCCCAGGTTGCGTTCGGAGCAAGCGACAGGCCTACGAGCGGAAGAATGGTGAGGGTAAGCACCTGCGAGAGCACGGACAATGCGAAGGCAACCGCAAGCAGCGCCGTTCCACCGTAATCCGGTGTGCCGTCGGCTGCTTCAATCGGCTCGCAGAGACAGTCGAGCCGCCCCGCTCGTGGCATGGCAGATGATGTGCTCATGGTGTGATGTCGTCGTCCTTCAGCACGCGAATGGCCGCGCCTTCGACATCGTCATATTGGCCGTTCTTGAGCGACCACAGGAACGCGGCAAGGCCTGTGAGGCCTAAGAGCAGCGCTGTCGGCACAAGATAGATGAGAACTTGCATGGATCAGGCTCCCTGTAGGACCGGAACGGCCGGCGTGGAGTTGGTAGGCGAGGGCCGCCCCTCGGACAAAGCCTTGGCCTTTGTGCCTCGCGCACGCAAAGCGTTCAGGGTTACGAGGCTCGACGAGCCGGACATGGCGAGCGCGGCAATGAGCGGCGTCACATAACCCATGAAGGCCAGCGGAACCGCGATCACGTTATAGACGAGCGCGATCATCAGGTTCTGGCGCATCAACGTGCGTGCGCGGCGAGCGATGCTGAGAGCATCCAGAACAGGAGAGAGCTTGTCGCCGAGGAAGACCGCATCCGCATGCGCCTGGGTGATATCGGCAGCCGTGATCGGCGAGATCGAGACGTCCGCCGTGGCAAGGGCCGGTGCATCGTTGAGGCCATCGCCGATCATGAGCACTTTGCGGCCTTCAGCTTTCAGTGCTTCGATGGCGGCGATCTTCTCCACGGGCTTCGCACCACCGCGCCATTCGCGGATGCCAAGAGCGGCTGCAATGGGAGCTACGGCTTCTGAGCGATCACCAGAGAGGATGCGGCAATCGATGCCGAGATCACGCAGAGCCTTCACGGTCGTCACGGCATCAGGGCGCAGGGCTTGGCGTACCAGCAGGATCGTGCGTTCATGGCCGTGGGCGAAGGCAATCATCGAGACATCCGCCTCTTGACCCACTGCCTCGGGCACAAGAGCGGCGGCACCGCAGAAAGCAGGGCTTCCGAGTCGAAGCTCCACACCATGCACGATGGCCTTCACACCCTGGCCAGCTTCTTCCGTAGCCTCCTCATAAGGACGGCGCTCCTTCGCCTCCTGCGCGACCGCAGCGGCGAGCGGGTGATGGCTCGAGAGAGCGAGGCGCGCGGCAGATTCGAGAAGATCCGGGCGGATCGAGGAGGCATTGGCAACGCGCATTTCCGGCAGGGTCAGGGTGCCCGTCTTGTCGAACACGATGGTATCGGCCGAGGCCAGACGCTCCAGCGCATCGCCGGAATTGAGGAACACGTTCGAGCGGAACAGGGCGCCCGAGGCGACGACCTGCACGACAGGCACAGCAAGCGCCAGTGCGCAGGGGCAGGTGATGATCAGCACCGCGACGGCGGTGATGACGGCATCGTGTACGGTGGCGCCAAGGGCAATCCAAACAGTGGCTGTCAGAGCAGCTGTCAGATGCACCACCGGAGCGTAGGCGCGCGCCACCTTGTCCGCCAATTGCACATAGCGGGATTTGGCTGCGGCAGCGGTTTCGAGAAGCCGCTCCACTTCATCGAGAAGCGTACCTTTGCCGGCAGCCGTTACCCGGAGAGTGAGCGTGCCATCATAGTTCATGCTGCCGGCATAAACCGTGTCGCCAGCCGCAGCGGAGCGCCGCACCGTTTCACCTGTCACAAGGCTCTCGTCGAGTTCGGAACTGCCTGCAATGACAATGCCATCGACAGCGATACGCTCGCCGGGGCGCACGAGAACGCGATCACCTGGATTGAGAGCGGCCGTAGGTACGAGAGCGGCCTCGCCCTTGTCGTCGAGGCGATGCGCAACCTCCGCCTTGAAGGCGGCGAGATTGCCGGCCACCGCGCGGGTGCGGCGGCGCATGGCTTGATCGAGATAACGGCCGCAGAGAAGAAAGAAGAGCAGCATCACAACCGAGTCGAAATAGGTGTGCTCGGCGTGATTGATGGTCTCCACCACCGACATGGTGAGCGCCAGCAGAATGCCGATGGTAATCGGCACGTCCATGTTGGTACGCTTCGCCTTCAGCGCGCTCAAGGCGCTGCGGAAGAACGGTTGGCCCGCATAGGCCACAGCCGGAAGCGCGATGAAAGCGGCAAGCCAGTGGAAGAAGTCGCGGGTTTCCGGCGTGATGTCGGTGACGTTGCCCGACCAGACGGAGACCGCAAGCAGCATGATGTTCATGGAGGCAAAGCCCGCCACCGCCAGGCATTTCAGAAGCCACTGAGAGCGACGTGTTTCTTCCTCTTCCACCAGGCGTGACTGATAAGGATGAGCGCGATAGCCAAGACGCTGCAATTCCTCGACCACGGCAGAGGGCGCGATGGCTCCCTCCTGCCACTGCACCGCAAGACGGTGCGTGGTGTAGTTGAGTCGCGCATCCACGATGCCATGAAGCCGCCACAAACCGCCCTCGATTTCGTCGATGCAGGCAGCGCAATCGATGCCCTCGATGGCAAGATCGAGATGCGCCGTTCCATCGTCCTGACGCTTGACGAAGACTGAGAGATCGAGGGTTTCGGCCATGGCCTTATCCTTTTCCTTTAGAGCGAAATGCGGCTCTTGGAGCGGAAGACGGTTTCACCGGAACGCTGCAAGCCAATCACCAGATCCCAGCTACCCTCTGGAAGCCGAGTGAGGCTCTGGAACCGGCCGGCGGTGATTTCCACGAATTCGACGACAACATCGCGACGCTTGTCCGTCGGATGCGCGAGACGCACCTCGGCCGTGAGGCCGGAGAGGGCTTGCGCCTTCGCATCCCGTGCCGTGATGAGGATGCGACTCGCATCGCCGCGCTGGATGTTCGCATCCACTGCCCAATGGAGTGCGTCCTGCGCGTGAGCTGCCGCCACGTCGTTCTTGAAGGTAAGTCCGGCCTTGTAGGAGCTTTCCGTCTCGACGCCGCTGAAGCTCGACAAGGCGAAGCGGATCAGCACGAAATTCATGGCAAAGATAATACCGAAGAACGCGATGAAGTAGATGAGAACCGTGCGTCCGGTAATGACGCGAGGAGGACGGCCAGCTGTTGTCGTGGACATAGAGATATCCTCTTAAGGCGCCTTGAAGTGATCGTTCATCCGACTGGCGTCGCCGGTGGCAAGATCGGTGAGCGTAAAGTGAATGTCGGTTGACGAGGGAACGTCCGAACCCTCCGAGCTGACAAGAACGCGGGTTTCCAGCGTCTGGTCGGGGCCGACCTTGACGATGGCGCGGTCCTGCTGATCGATCTCGCCGCCGACGATATCGAGCTTCGCATTCGGCAAGCCATCCACCGTGAGAGCGTAGACACGCTCATTGAGGTTCTTGTTGGCCACGCGAACGGTGAAGCCATTGCGGATCGAGCCGTCGGACAAGCGCACGAAGAGCGGGTTACGGTCATGCATGACGCTCAGATAGATTGTCTGGCGCATGGCGAGCGAGCCGATCATGGTTACGCCGACGATGGCGATGATGCCGGTATAGAAGAGCGTACGCGGGCGCACGATGCGGCGAACCTCCGTGCGACCCTCCATGCGGGCCTTCACGTTCATTTCCGTGTCGTAGGCAATGAGGTTCAGCGGGCGGTTGATCTTCTCCATCACCGCATTGCAGGCATCGATGCAGAGGCCGCACTGGATGCAGTCCATCTGCAAGCCTTTGCGGATATCAACTCCGGTTGGGCAGACGTTGACGCACTGATTGCAGTCGATGCAGTCGCCAGCAGGCAGCCCCTGTAGCTTCAAGACCTCGTTCTTCTTCATCGAGCCGCGCGGCTCACCACGGTCATAGCGGTAGGTGACGTTGAGCGCGTATTCGTCAGTGAGCGCAGCCTGAATGCGCGGCCATGGGCACATGTAGGTGCAGACCTGTTCGCGCATGAAGCCGGCGAGCGTGTAGGTGGTGAAGGTGAGAATACCGATCCAGATATAGGCGATCATCGGGGCCTGGAACGTCGCGAGCTCATAAACAAGGGGCGGCGCATCGGCGAAGTAGAGCACCCAGGCGCCGCCGGTCCACCAAGCGATCATCAGCCAGATGAAGTGCTTCAGGCCTTTCTGAGCCGCCACTTTCAGGGTGAGCCTTTCCTTGTCCTTGCGCATCCGGTCGCGGCGGTCGCCTTCGATCCAACGCTCGACGGCATAGAACAGATCAGTCCAGACCGTCTGCGGGCAGAGATAGCCGCACCAGACGCGGCCTGCGACGGCGTTCATGAGGAAGAGGGTCAGCGCTGCCAGAACCAGGAGGCCTGTGATGTAATAAACTTCCTGTGGCCAGATCTCGATAAAAAAGAAATAGAAGCGGCCATTCGCGAGATCGACCAGAACAGCTTGATCAGGGGCGTTGGGGCCGCGGTCCCAGCGAATGAAGGGAACGAGATAGTAGATACCCAGGGTAACAAGCAGCACGATCCATTTGATCGTGCGGAAGCGGCCTTTCACGGCCTGCGGATAGATCTGCTTGCGCGGTGCAAAAAGCGGGGCGTCATCGGCCTCTGCGGTCGCAAGGGAAGGGGAAACAGGAGCGTCAGCCATCGAATCCGTCGCGGGTTCTCGATCAAGAGTGACCCTGGGATAGGCTGCGAGGCGGGAAGCCGCCTTGATTTGAGTCAAGCCAGCGGCCGGGGGGAGGCCCCGGCCATCGTGGCATGCTTAAGCTGAGGCGCTTTGGCGCAGCTTAACGGTTCTGATCGCCACCCAGCGAGTGGACGTAGAGGGTCAGAGCCTTGATGGTCGTGTCATCAAGGCGGCCGTGCCAAGTCGGCATCACGCCGCCACGGCCGTTGTTCAGGCCCTCCATGATGGTGACCTTGTCGGAGCCGAACAGCCAGATCTTATCCGTGAGGTTCGGGGCACCCATCTCCTGCATGCCTTGGCCCTTGTCGCCATGGCAGGATGCGCAGTTGTCGGTGAAGATCTTGGCACCGGCGGCAACATCGACGCCCTTCTCCAAAGGCAGGCCCGACAGGGAGCGCACATAGTCCGCCACCTGCGAGATTTCCTCGCGCTTGAGCAGACCGTCACGGCCGAAGGCTGGCATGCTGCCGGTGTGACCTTGATCGCTGGTGGAGCGAGCGCCGTACAGGATCGTCTGCTGGATCTGCTCCAGCGAGCCACCCCACAGCCAATCGTCGTCGTTCAGGTTCGGGTAGCCCTTGGCGCCACCGCCGCCTGCGCCATGGCAGGGTGCGCAGTTGTCGCCGAAGGACGCCTTGCCTTGAGCGCGAGCGAATGCGAACAGCTCGGGATTCTTCTTGATGTCCTCGAGCGAGGCTTCGGCGAGCTTCGCTGTCATGCCCGAGCGCTGGTCCTTGAGGGCAGCAAGATCGACCTCGATGGCATCGCGGGACTGCCAACCGAGCACGCCCTTGGTGTAGGACGAGACCATCGGCCAAGCCGGATAGGCGATACTGTATGCAATCGCCCAGACGATAGTGAAGTAGAAGGTCCACAGCCACCAGCGCGGCAGCGGATTGTTGAGTTCCTGGATGTCGTCCCAGCTATGCCCGGTTGTGGTCACGCCGGTGACGGCATCGACCTGTTCATGAGTTTCGTGGGCCATAGGATCAATCCTCCTGGAGAGGCATGCGGGCGGCCGCGTCGAAGCGGTCCTTCCGCGAGGGAGCGAGGGCGTAGACCAGCACCACCAAGAAGACGGCGACGAAGTACAACAATCCCCAGGTCTGGGCGAATTCTGCGAAAAATTTGTATGCGGCTGGCATGATCGTTCGTCCTCAGCGCACGTTGGCCTTGTTGTCGTAGAGCTTGAAGTCGACCTGCGTTCCGAGCATCTGCAGATAGGCAATCAGGGCGTCCGCTTCAGTGACCTTCTGCGGGTTGCCGTCGAAATTGCGCGACTGAGCGTTCGGGTAGCGCTTGGCGAGATCGACAGCATTCGGATCGTCGGCATTGGCCTGGATGCGAACGTCGCTTTCGGCCTTCTTCAGCATCTCCTCGCCGTAGGGCACGCCGAGCAGAGCCTGGACTTTCATGTCCTCGGCAATGGCGGCCATATCGAGCTCGTTCTTCTCGAGCCAGGGATAGCTCGGCATGATCGAACCGGGCACGCCGGCGCGGGGATCCTTCAGGTGATCACGGTGCCAGTCGTCGGAGTACTTGTTGCCGACGCGGGCGAGGTCCGGACCGGTACGCTTGGAGCCCCACTGGAAGGGGCGGTCATACATGCTCTCTGCAGCGAGAGAGTAGTGGCCGTAACGCTCCACTTCGTCGCGCAACGGACGTACCATCTGGCTGTGGCAGTTGTAGCAGCCTTCACGCACATAGATGTTGCGGCCGGCGAGCTCGAGCGGGGTGTAGGGCCGGATGCCCTCCACCTTCTCGATGGTGCTCTTCAGGTAGAAGAGCGGCACGATTTCCACGAGGCCACCGATGGAGATGACGATCAGCACACCGATGATGAGGATGATCGAGTTGGTCTCGAAGATCTTATGACGGGACCAGAGTGACATGATCTTTTCCTTTACTCCGCAGCAATGAGCGCGGGCTGGGCCGGAAGGACTTCTTCCTCGGCAGCTTCAGCCGTGGTGATCGTCTTCCAGACGTTCCACGCCATGATCAGGCTGCCGGCCACGAAGAGAGCGCCGCCGAGTGCACGGATGATGTAGAAGGGATGCATCGCTTCGACGGTCTCGATGAACGAGTACTCAAGGAAGCCGAGGCTGGTGTAGGCGCGCCACATGAGGCCCTGCAGGATGCCCGCAACCCACATCGACGAGATATACAGCACAATGCCGAGGGTGGAGATCCAGAAATGCCAGGAGACGGCCTTCATGGAGTAGAGCTCCTTCTTGTTCCACAGCCAAGGAACGAGGCAGTAGATTGCGCCGAAGGATACGTAAGCCACCCAGCCGAGAGCTCCGGAGTGAACGTGACCGATGGTCCAGTCCGTGTAGTGCGAGAGGGAGTTCACGGCCTTCACCGACATGAGTGGGCCTTCGAAGGTCGCCATGCCATAGAACGCGACCGACACGACCATCAGGCGCAGCACAGGATCCGTACGGAGCTTGTCCCAGGCGCCAGAGAGAGTCATGAGACCGTTGATCATGCCGCCCCATGAGGGCATCCACAGGATGACCGAGAAGACCATGCCGAGCGTCTGCGCCCAGTCGGGCAGGGCGGTGTAGTGCAGGTGGTGCGGGCCTGCCCAGATATACGTAAAGATCAGGGCCCAGAAGTGAACGATGGAGAGGCGGTAGGAATAGACCGGCCGCTCTGCCCGCTTCGGGATGAAGTAGTACATGATGGCGAGGAAGCCGGCAGTGAGGAAGAAGCCAACCGCATTGTGGCCGTACCACCACTGCACCAGCGCATCCTGCACGCCCGACCACACGATGTAGCTCTTCGGCGAGAAGATCGAGACCGGGATCGTCGCGTTGTTACCGAGGTGCAGAACCGCGATCGTCAGGATGAAGCCGAGATAGAACCAGTTCGCCACATAGATGTGCGGCTCCTTGCGGCGCATGACCGTGCCGAGGAACACGAGGAGATACGTCACCCACACGATCGTCAGCCAGAGGTCCGCATACCATTCGGGCTCAGCGTATTCCTTGCCCTGGGTAATGCCGAGCAGATAGCCTGTGCCGGCAATGATGATGAAGAAGTTGTAGCCCAGCACCACGAACCATGGCGCGATGTCGCCGGCGAGGCGCGCGCGGCAGGTGCGCTGCACCACATAGAACGAGCTGCCGATCAGCACGTTGCCGCCGAAGGCGAAGATCACCGCCGAAGTGTGCAGCGGCCGCATGCGCCCGAACGACAGCCAGGAGGTGTCAAAGTTCAGCGCCGGAAATGCCAGCTGAGTCGCGATCAGAAGACCGATGGTGAAGCCCGCAACGCCCCAGAAGACAGACGCGATGGTCGCAAACTTCACGGGGCCCAGGTTGTAGTTGGGCTTGCCGTTGATCGTCTGCGCCGGCAGGGCGGCAGGGCGCTCGTAGTAGCGATTGACGATCGCAAACACAGCCGCGACGCTCGCGGCCGCGAAGAGATAGGCGTGGAAGGCGTATTCAGGCGCGTAGGCCTTCGCCGCGATGATAATGCTCAGGAGAGCCAGAGCTGCGAAAGCAAGAGCGGAGCCAGCTTCGCCAATGGTCATTCCTTTAGGAGATGTTGCCGTTTGAGCCATAGGTCTCGACCGTTCTAAAGTTTGGCGAGGCCGTGAGCTTCGCCATCAGTGTTCCTCACTAGGGGTGGGGTGGGGAAGGGGCATTGATGCAAATCAAACGGGGCTATCGCCTCGACCAGTGGCCCACGAAAGGCTTAGACAGCACGGGGGTGCCGTGCGGCGCCGCTTTCGAGATAGCGGTCGAACGCTGCGCAGACATTCCGGACCAGGAGGCGGCTGTCCTCGGGGATCTCAATGGACAGGCCATCGCGCTTCACAAGGCCGTCGCGGGCCAGTTCGTCGATGGCCGCAAGCTCAGTCTTGAAGTCAGGCTTGCTACCGTCGGGAGCGATTCGTTCGAGATCGACCGAGAAATCGCACATCAGGCTCTCGATGATGCTCCGACGCAGGCCGTCGTCGTCCGTCAGGGCCACGCCGCGCGCGGTGGCGAGCCGGCCATTCGTGATTTCCTCGCGATAGGCAACGGTGCTCGACACATTCTGGATGTAGCCCTGTGGAAGGGAGCCGATGGCCGAGGTTCCGAAGCCGATCAGGGCTGTGGCTTCATCAGTCGTGTAGCCTTGAAAGTTCCGGTGCAGGCGCCCTTCGCGCTGGCGCACGACCATGGGATCAGACGGCTGGACGTAGCCTGCCTCAAGGAGGGCCGTGGCCGCGGCGGTATTCTGCCCGACGCGCTGGATAGCGTCCGGCATGGTCTCCTCCGGCAGGAGCGCCTGATGACGCTTCATCCAGGGGACGTGGGCATAGCCAAAGAGGGCGATACGGTCCGGATCGAGCTGCAGGGCCTGCTCGATGGTGCACAGCACGCTCTCCGTGGTCTGGAAGGGAAGGCCATACATCAGGTCGAGGTTGAGCCCTGTCACCTCGGCATGGCGCAGCCAAGTGGCCACCTTGGCGGTCAGCTCGAAGGATTGGATCCGGTTGATGGTCCCTTGAACCTTGGGATCCAAATCCTGGACGCCCAGGCTCGCCCGGGTGAGGCCCGAGGCGGCAAGCGGCTCCACATGTTCCAGCGTGAGGGTGCGTGGGTCGATTCCGACGGCGATCTCGGCGGTCGAGTGGATGCCGAAGGAGCGCTCGAGAAGGCTCATGGTGCGCCTGAGATCGTCCCCAGACAGGATCGTCGGCGTGCCGCCACCCCAATGGATATGGGTGACACCCGTACGGCCCGGCAGATGCTGGGTTACCAGCTCGATCTCCCGCTCAAGAAGCTCCACGTAAGACGCAATCGGGCTGTAGGTGCGGGCCACAGTCATATGGCAGCCGCAATAGAGGCACAGCTCCTGGCAGAACGGGACATGGAGATAAGGCGAGAGCGCCGCCGGGCGATAGCTCAGAGAGCCACTTCGCATAGGTTTCCGAGTCGACCTCCGGCTTGAAATGCGGAGCGGTGGGATAGCTCGTATAGCGCGGGACGGGCCGGTCGTAGCGGGCGATGAGTTCTGGCGTCATGCCAGCTCATTGCTTTGTTCCGAGGCAAGCAGCCTTGATTTAGGTCAAGCCCTTGTGCGCTCCCTCTCTTCGCACGCGAGACGCATGGGTTGAACGTCCGACTTTTTCCGCCATCTTGATTGTATGGATCGTCTTCCTCTCGGCCTGGGCTCTCAGGTCGGGACAGGCGGGGTTAAGGAGTGTTCCGATGCAGTCACCGGAGGAATGGCAGATCCCGCCCGAGTTCCAGCCCGATCAGGACGCACTCGCCTATGATCTCCGAGAAGCCCTGAACTCCATCGTCTCGCTTCGGGCCCGGGTGCCTGAGGATGCCTTCACGGCAGAAGCCCTTGGCATTGAGCGAGCCGGGCAAGGCGTGGTCATCCGGGCCGACGGCCTCGTGGTGACCATTGGATACCTGATCGCGGAAGCCGAGGAGGTTTGGCTCACGACCAACAAGGGGCGCACGGTCGGGGCCCATGTGATCGCCTATGATTATGACAGCGGCTTCGGTCTGGTTCAGGCTCTTGAGCCGCTCGGGTTGCCGGTGATGGCACTTGGCAATTCCAGGCGCCTCTCGCCGGGAGATCAGGTAGTCATGGGCGGCAGCGGCGGGCGCACCCATTCGCTCGCGGCCCAGGTGGTCGCCTGCCAGGAGTTTGCGGGCTATTGGGAATACCTCATCGATAACGCCATCTTCACGGTGCCAGCCCATCCCAATTGGGGCGGCACGGCCCTGATCGGAGCGCGCGGGGATCTTGTCGGCATCGGCTCGCTTCAGCTCCAGCATCAGGCTCAGGGCGGTGCCATCGTGCCCTTGAACATGAGTGTACCCATCGATCTCCTGAAACCGATCCTCGACGATTTGCTGACCCTGGGCCGCGTCGGTCGGCCGCCGAAGCCATGGCTCGGCTTCTATGCCTCGGAAACCGAAGAGGATCAGATCTCGATCATCGGCCTTGCTGGCGATGCTCCGGCACAGCGGGCCGGGTTGCGGGCCGGAGACAATGTTCATGCCGTCGCGGGCCAAGCCGTAACATCGCTCGCCGAGTTCTATCGTGCCATTTGGGCTTTGGGGCCTGCGGGCGTGGATGTGCCGCTGACTCTGGAGCGTGAGGGTGATACCTTCGACGTGACGATCCGCTCCGCCGACCGAGGACGCTTCATGAAAACGCCACGCCTGCAATAGCTTGCGGCAAAGGATCCGAGCTGATCCTCAATAGGTGCAGCCTTCGCCATTTTCTTTTTTCTCAAGGTGCCGCTATGAGCCGATACGTCACGCTGCCAACAGGCGAGACTGTTCCTGCGTTGGGGCAGGGAACCTGGCAAATGGCCGAGGTGCGCGGCAAGCGCGCTCAGGAGATCGAGGCGCTGCGCTTGGGCGTCGAATTGGGCATGACGCTGATCGATACCGCAGAGATGTATGGTGAAGGCGCTTCCGAGGAACTCATCGCTGAGGCTCTCGGTTCGGAGCGCGACCGTCTGTTCCTCGTCAGCAAGGTCTATCCGCATAATGCTAGCCGCAGGGGTGTCGTTGAAGCATGCGAGCGAAGCCTGAAGAGGCTCAAGACGGATCATCTCGATTTGTATTTGCTGCATTGGCGCGGCAGCGTGCCGTTGGAAGAGACGGTGGCGGGTTTGGAGGAATTGCGTCGCTCCGGCACAATTCGCCACTGGGGCGTCAGCAATTTCGACACAGACGATATGGAAGAGCTGTTCTATATCGAGGGCGGCACAGACTGCACCACCAATCAGGTGCTCTACAATGTGACGCGGCGCGGGCCTGAATATGATCTGATCCCCTGGATGGTGGAGCGCCGCATGCCACTCATGGCCTACAGCCCTATCGAGCAGGGACGCCTCCCGAAAACTGGCATCCTGCAAACCATCGGGCGAAATCATGGAGCAAGCCCCTATCAGGTCGCTTTGGCCTGGCTTCTGCAGAAACGCGGTATCATCGCCATTCCCAAGGCGTCGAGCCCCGCTCATGTTCGAGACAATCAGCGTGCTCTCGAAATCCGGTTGAGCCCTGAAGAGCTGGACGCCATCGACGCAGAGTTTCCAGCGCCTAAGCGCAAGCGTCCGCTCGAAATGATCTGATATTCTTTCTTCGGCAAAACGTGAGCACGATGACCTTTTCCAAAACCGATGCCCTCAAAGTTGCAGAGATCCTCAGAAACGCCGCGCAGACGGAAATCCTGCCTCGCTTCAAGAACCTGTCCGCCGGTGCGATCCGCACGAAGACATCGCAGCTCGATCTGGTGACGGACGCAGACGAGGCGGCGGAGCGCGTGATTGAAGCCGATCTTCTGCGGGCCTTTCCGAATGCGCTCGTGATTGGCGAAGAGGGCGTCAGTCGCGATCCAAAGCTGCTCGATGGGCTGGGCGATGCCGATCTGGCCTTCATCCTCGATCCTGTGGACGGCACCTTGAACTTCGCATCAGGTCTCCCGCTGTTCGGTGTCATGGCATCCGCCGTCATGAAGGGGGAGGTGGTTTGCGGCGTCATTCTCGACCCGATCTCAGACGATTGGGCCGTGGCCGTGCGCGGAGAGGGCGCATGGCAGCAGCGACCTGATGGGAGTACCAGTCCTTTGCGTGTAGCTTCGCCCGTCCCGCTCTCGCAAATGGCAGGCAACGTGTCGTGGCGCTATCTGCCGGAGGAGCTTCGGCCTGTCGTGACCGGCAATCTGCCGCGCATCGCCATGGCTGCGGATTTGCGGTGCGCAGCGCACACCTACCGCCAGATCGCCGGCGGCCATCTCCATTTCGCCTTCTCGTCGAGCGTGATGCCTTGGGATCATGCGGCGGGTTGGCTGATTCATCGCGAGGCTGGCGGTTATACGGCGCATTTCGACGGCTCGCCCTACAAGCCCGTCAATCGTGGAGGTGGCCTTATCAGCGCGCCGGACAAGGGCAGTTGGCGGGCATTGCGCGATGCGCTCCTGCCGCCTCAGATGTGAGATTTTTGAGCTCTAGGTTCGATCATCGCGTCGATCTCCGCAATCCTGGCAAGCCGCTTCTTGCATTGCTGATCGAGATACTAGGACCGACCGATGCCGAGAGCGAGAATGGGCAGGGTCCATAAGAAGTCAATGGCTCTGAGCAGAACAAGTGCCAGAGCCGCAATCGATACAATCCAAGTCTCAACTCGTCCGAATCCTTCGGTGACCTCGTTCTTCAGAACAAGTTGATGCCGTTCAAGCCGCAAGTCTACATGCATAGGCTCCGCGCGGCTTTGCCTTGAAGCGCTTGCTGCCTGGCTGCGAAGCTCCTTAAGAGTGTCCTGGAGAAGGGCGAGCCGCTCGGCACGGTTCTCGGACGCAAGAGAAGTTTGAGCAGGCGAGAACGCTTTGATGAGGCGCTTGCGCAGAGCAAAAATTGCCGGGGAGCATTATCCTGCTCGGACCCTGGCTTTACATGCTGAAACCGATCTGTGATGCGGCTGCGGATTTGTGCTGCCGTGTTCTCTGACTTGCTGATCTGTCCCTTGTTGAAGGAAACGGCAACTTGATCCGCAATGACGTTCTCGACCGAGACGTGAGCCCTTTCCACTGGCATGAACCGCTTCCTTCCCTGGAGGTGCCGCCAACGGTCGCATCTCGGCAGAGCGCAGGTTCAGGGTGCTCACACCTGATGACTGTCTACATGAGCCGACAGCAAGCCCGGGAATGAATGGTCAGGGTTAATGGATGCTTAAAGAAGGCTCATTATCAGCGCGAATGAGGAAAGTGTCCCTATGCACTGGGTTCGGTATCTGCATGTCCAGGAACCATCTTGGCGAGGTCTTGGAGAAAGGCCACGGATTCCTTGGGTCGTCCTTCCTGCTCGGCGATCTTGCTGATGTTTTGCAGCAAAGCGGCAACGTCGGTCGCTTTCGCCACCCGCCCAACCGAGAGCACATGAAAGAACGCGGAGAAAGCCACCATGATGGCCTGGTTGTGCTCTTCGAGCCTTCGGCATTGCTCTCTGAGAGCTTTGATATCCTTTTCCTGAGCGGAAACAATATCCACCAGAGTCAGCATCTGTTCGGCGAGTGTGTCGACGGAGGCGCTCATGTCTGTCGAAGATTCCGGCTCTTTGGGAGTGATGTAGGGTCGAGAGGATGAATTGCCCGCACGATGTCGTGTTTGAAAGTTGGGAGGCTGATCGGCGCCGAGGGTCACTTTGGTGTCCTCAGTGACGACCGCGGGCCGACGTGCGACCTCAGCAAGGCGTGATGCTGTTTGCTGGAGAAGGCTGCGGATTCGTTCCTGAACGCGGGCGATCATGCGGCGATCCAAGCATGGCTTCACGCTTTAGGAAAGTGCCAATGCAGGATCGTGCGATGCCTGATCAGCCGAGGGCGTAGAGCAGGCGGGCCCGGATCGTGCCTTCCAGTGCGCGGATCTCCCGGAGCGTCTCCCGGCTCTGTTCAGGCTGCCCCTCAACCTCGATCACCACATAACCGATCTCGCCATCGGTCTGCAGGTGCTGTGCTGTAATGTTAAGACCGCGCTTGGAGAATGCCTGGTTGAGACGGCCCAGCATGCCGGGCACGTTGCGATGCACGTGAATGTAGCGCGTGCCCGTGGCGCGTGACGACAATTGCACCTGCGGGAAGTTGACCGCGCCGATGGTCGAGCCCACGTCGGAATAGTCGACCAGTTTCTTGGCAACCTCGGCGCCGATGCGCTCCTGCGCCTCTTCCGTGGAGCCGCCGATGTGCGGAGTCAGGATCACATTATCGAGGCCCTGGAGCGGTGTCACGAAGCGCTCCTTGTTGGAAGCAGGCTCGACGGGAAACACGTCGACGGCGGCGCCGCGCAGATGTCCGCTCTTCAGCGCCTCAGCCAGTGCGTCCAGATCCACCACGGTGCCGCGGCTGTTATTGATGAGGTAAGCGCCTTTCTTCATAGCAGCGATCTCGGCAGCCCCAATCATGCCATGCGTCGCGGGCGTTTCGGGAACGTGCAGGCTAACCACATCACTCTGACTAAGCAGATCATGCAGGTTCTCGACGGGCTCCGTGTTGCCGTGGCGCAACTTGTCGGTCTGATCGTAGAAGATCACGCGCATACCCATGGACTCGGCAAGATACGACAGCTGCGAGCCGATATTGCCGTAGCCGATGATGCCGAGCGTCTTGCCGCGAACCTCGTGACTGTCGATGGCCGATTTATCCCAGGCACCGACGTGAGCCGCCGTCGATTTCGGGAAGATACGCCGCAACAGCATGACGATCTCGCCGATCACGAGTTCAGCGACGCTGCGAGTATTGGAGAAGGGAGCATTGAAGACAGGAATGCCCGCATGGCGGGCGGCGTCGAGATCGACCTGATTCGTGCCCACGCTGAAGCAGCCGACAGCGATGAGGCGGTTGGCCGCCGCGAAGATCTCAGGCGTCAGCTGGGTTCGGGAGCGAATGCCCAGAATATGGACTCCCTGCAAAGCTTCGATCAGCTCCTTCTCATCGAGAGCCGTCTTCAGATAGGTCAGGTTCGTGTAGCCCGCCGATCGGATAAGCTCGATGGCACTCTCGTTGACCCCCTCGAGCAGAAGCACCCGGATCTTGTCTTTCTGAAGAGAGAACTGCTCGCTCATATCGGCTCCATTCACCTGTCGCGGCATGCCCGTAGCTTGTTGAGTCCGCAAGGAAAATCCCTGTTGCCGTCTCGCCCAAGGCAGGTCTGCTCGCCCAAGGCAGGTCTGACTGACAGGTATGGTCAGTGCCCCAGGCTGGTGGTGTTTCGCAAGAGGGGGGGCCCCTCGAAGGAGGCAATTTCATACCTCCTATGCGTCACCGCCATCAGCACGCTTTGGGCGTATCTTGAATGAATCCAGTCGCTCGGGCGGCTGGTCAGAAAGGCGGGAGCCAGTGCCGGATGTACGCACGGCTCCCGTTCTTTTGGGCAGAATAGGCGTGCTTCAGGCGTTGCCCTGGAGGCGCCGATAGAGGGTGCTGCGGCTGACCCCGAGTCTGCGGGCGGCAAGGGAGACATTCCCTTTTGCTGCCTCAAGGGCCTCTCGCATGGCTGCTATGGTCATTGAATCGAGCGTCGTCGGGGGCGGTTCGGGCTTTGCCGGGGCAGGGCTCTGCACCGGTGACGCATTCCTCACATCCGGGGGGAGGGCGTCGGTCCCCAGCCGGTCTCCCGGCTCGCACAGCGCCAGCATGGCCCTCAGGCAGCCGACCAACTGGCGGAAATTGCCGGGCCAGTCGTAACTGGAGAGCCGCTCACGGCATTCCGGCTCCAGAACGATTTCTTGAGAGGCTGCGCCAAGAGACTCCCAGATGGCATCGATCAGCTGCACCCTATCAGCCCGATGCCTCAACGGTTGCAGTTCGATGCTGTATTGCGCGATCCGGAAATAGAGGTCGGAGCGGAACCCGCCGGTCTGGACGAGTTCCGAGAGATTGCGGTTCGTGGCGCAGATGAGGGTGAAATCCACCGGCACCGCGCGGCTGCCACCGAGAGGCACGACTTCCCGCTCCTGGAGCACGCGCAGCAGCTTGGCCTGGAGAGAGAGCGGCATGTCGCCGATCTCATCGAGAAACAATACGCCGCCATCGGCTTCGCGCAGATGGCCTTTCGATCCGCCAGGACGCGCACCGGTGAACGCTCCCGCCTGGTAGCCGAACAGCTCCGCTTCCATCAGCGTCTCGGGTAAGGCGGCACAGTTGACGGCCACGAATGGCTTGCCCGCCCGCGCGCTCCTGCCGTGAACGGCACGAGCGAAAACTTCCTTGCCCGTTCCCGTCTCGCCCCACACCAGAACCGGAACGTCCGCATTGAGCAGCCGAACGGCGCGGTCCACTGCCCTTTGTGTTTCGGCATTGAAGATAGGGCCGATATTCGCGGGCGGGAGCGCCTGTGCGCGTTGAAGCACTGATGAGAGAGTGGGTTTGCGATGTTCCAGACGTCCCAGAAGGGCGACACCATCAGTGCGCTTCAGGCTGCCCTTATCAGCAAGGGCCGTAACACCGTTCTGGAAAAGGTCTGCCCATGTGACTGTTCCAAGCGCCTCGAAGTTGCGGCCGATGAGCTTCAGGCCATATCGGTTGGCGGCTTTGAGGCAACCATCTTCGAAAACGAGAACGCCCTCACGAGGTGTTCCCAGCATGGTCGGGTCCGTGTGGAGGCGTACGATATCAGCGTGCTCGAAACCACGGTCGAACAGGCGATGCTCGATCTGCTCAGCAGCAAACCGCACGAGACCAAGTGCATGGGCGTGATGCACTTCAGCCGGACCTGAGAGATCGAGAACTCCCAGCACCTCTCCATGGGGCCCGATGATGGGAGCGGCGGAACAGCTCAGGATCCGGTTGCATTCGAGATAGTGCTCAGCTCCCCGAACTTCGATGGGGCATCCTTCCTCAAGAGCAGTCCCGATCGCATTGGTGCCGACCGTCTGCTCGCTCCAGGGTACGCCAGGCATGAGGGCGACGCGTGCTGCGCGCTGGGCGAAATCAAGGCTGCCGACAGTGTCGAGAACGAGCCCGCGCGCATTGGTGAGGATGACGATGCTGTCGGTGGCTTCAGCATCCGCATAGAGGGCCTCGATCTCGGGCCGGCAGAGACGCTTGAATGCTTCCGCTTCTTCCGCGGAGATGGCGAATTCATGGGAGGTGAGGGGCTCGGGTAGGGAATTGGCACGTCCTTCAAGACCCAGCGCCGCGCAGCGGGTCCAGGAGCGAATAATGGGTTGCGAGATCAACCCACCGGGGACGCTGCCCCTGGAAAAGAACGATTGACGCGCATGCTGAATCTTATCTGACGACACGGCTTCCTCCTGTCCCGGTGTCGCAAATTGCAACAGCTGTCGCAGATGCGTTTCTTTACGTGACGCAAAACATCATAACTGAACTTCCGGTAAAGCGAAGCGGTCAAAAATGCACACGGTCAAGTATCGCCGATCTCATGATCGCGGACAGTGACTTACCGCGCCGCGCGGACGATTGCTGCTTTGCAAAACAGTGATTTGGCACGGAAATTGCTGATCTGGCGACGTTCATCCAGGGAGGAAACCAAATGAACAAGCCAGAATTTCTCTCGACCGCAAAAGCACCCTTCAAGGCCCGTTATGGCAACTATATCGGTGGTGAGTGGAGGGAGCCTGTCGCCGGAAAGTACTTCGAGAATACTTCGCCCGTGAACGGTAAGGTGATCTGCGAAGTGGCCCGCTCCGACAAGGACGATATCGAGAAAGCCCTCGATGCGGCGCATGCGGCAAAGGACGCCTGGGGCAAGACCGCACCTGCCGAGCGTGCGCGCATTCTCAATGAGATCGCAGACCGGATGGAGGAAAACCTCGATCTTCTCGCATTGGCCGAGACTTGGGACAACGGCAAGCCGATCCGCGAGACGACAGCTGCCGACATTCCGCTCGCCATCGACCACTTCCGCTATTTCGCGAGCTGTATCAGAGCGCAGGAAGGCTCCGCGGCCGAGATCGATCATGACACGGTCGCCTATCACTTCCATGAGCCGCTCGGCGTGGTCGGACAGATCATTCCCTGGAACTTCCCGGTCCTCATGGCGACCTGGAAACTCGCACCTGCTCTTGCCGCCGGTAACTGCGTCGTGCTGAAACCTGCCGAGCAGACTCCTGCTTCGATCCTGGTCTGGGCGGAACTCGTTGCCGATCTGCTGCCGGCAGGTGTGCTCAACATCGTGAATGGTTTTGGTCTCGAAGCCGGCAAGCCGCTGGCATCGAGTTCGCGCATCGCCAAAATCGCCTTTACCGGCGAGACGACGACCGGCCGGCTCATCATGCAATATGCGAGCCAGAATCTCATTCCGGTCACGCTGGAACTCGGCGGTAAGTCGCCGAACATCTTCTTCTCCGACGTTCTCGCGGAAGATGATGCCTTCTTCGACAAGGCCATCGAAGGTTTCGTGATGTTCGCCCTCAACCAGGGCGAGGTCTGCACCTGCCCGAGTCGTGCGCTGATCCAGGAATCCATCTATGATCGGTTCATGGAGCGAGCGCTCAAGCGCGTCGAAGCAATCAAACAGGGAAGCCCGCTCGATCCCACCACGATGATCGGCGCTCAGGCCTCCGGCGAGCAGCTCGAAAAGATCCTCAGCTACATCGACATTGGCAAGCAGGAGGGTGCGCAGGTGCTCACCGGGGGCGAGCGCAACGTGATGCCGGGCGATCTCGCCGGTGGTTATTATGTTAAGCCCACGGTGTTTCGCGGCCATAACCGCATGCGCGTGTTCCAGGAGGAGATCTTCGGACCCGTCGTTTCCGTCACCACCTTCAAGGATGAGGACGAAGCGCTGCACATCGCCAATGACACACTCTATGGCCTCGGCGCAGGTGTGTGGACGCGCAACGGCAACCGCGCCTATCGCTTCGGTCGCGCCATCCATGCGGGTCGTGTTTGGACCAACTGCTATCATGCCTATCCGGCCCATGCGGCTTTCGGCGGCTACAAGCAGTCGGGCATCGGTCGAGAGACGCACAAGATGATGCTCGATCACTACCAGCAGACCAAGAACCTGCTGGTCAGTTACAGCGACAAGGCTCTCGGCTTCTTCTGATGCCTTCGGAGCCCGACGCGGACGAAGGGGCAATCGTCTGAGGAGATCGGGCTCCAACAAAGGCCGGGGTGCACTGCGCCCCGGCCCGATTTCAAAGGGAGGGAGAAGGAATGGATGACGGCATTCTGCGCGTGACGGCAACGCCTGCGGCGCTCGACCTGATCGCGACGTTGCAAAACGAGTACGGGCCCGTCCTGTTTCACCAATCCGGCGGATGCTGCGACGGGTCATCGCCCATGTGCTATCCGCAAGGAGACTACATTGTCGGCGATACCGATGTTCTCCTCGGCGCCATTGGCGGCGCACCGTTCTACATGAGTCCCTCACAGTACGATTACTGGAAGCACACTCAGCTCATCATCGACGTGGTGCCAGGCCGGGGAGGGATGTTCTCTCTCGAGAACGGTCGCGACGTCCGCTTTCTCACGCGTTCCCGTCTCTTCTCCAATGAGGAATCCGCGCTACTCGGCCTGAGCGGTTGAGCGCTGCGTGCCCTCGTTTCTGGAATAGGGTTGCGCCTTTCGGAGCGCGGCAGGGAAATTCTACGCCGCTCGTGGGTTAGTGCTGCTGAGGCTGCCGTTCCGCAGATCTGCCTGCACATGCAAAAACTCCCATGAAAGGAGGAGAGGTGCTGCGTATCCTGACCTATAACGTGCGCCGCTGCCTGGGTACGGACGGTCGGCTCTCGCCGGGGCGCATTGCTGATGTGATTGCTGCTTACGAACCGGACGTAGTGGCCCTCCAGGAACTCGACGTGAGGCGGGCACGCACCGGTGGGGTCGATCAGGCCCATGCCATCGCGCAAGCTCTTGGCATGCAAATGCATTTTCATGCCAGCTTGCGCGTGCTGGAAGAGGAATATGGGAACGCCATTCTCACCCATCGCCCCTCGCAACTGATCAAGGCGGGCCCCCTCCCGGGTAGAACCGGACGCTTGGCACCGGAGCCACGAGGGGCGCTTTGGGCGTCAGTCAATCTCGGTGGAACAGCTGTGCAGGTGATCACGACCCACCTGGGACTGCGCCGAAACGAGCGGCTGGCGCAGGTGGATTGCCTTCTCGGACCGCAATGGCTGGGGCATAGGGCCTGCCGCGAGCCTGTGATTCTGCTCGGTGATTTCAATGCGTCCCCCCGTTCGCGGGCCTATCAGCGCTTGGCGTCGCGCCTGCGTGATGCGCAAGATACCGTTCCTCGCCATCGCACGAAGCCGACATTTCCGTCCCGGCTACCCATGCTGCGGATCGACCATGCGTTCGTCAGCCGTTCGATCCATGTGGTCCGCGTCGAATCCATCCGTTCGCCCGTGGCACGCATTGCATCGGATCATTTGCCTTTGATGATCGAGTTTCAGGTAATGCCGGTGAGGACACTCAAGGCTGGTATGGAGCACGTTAGCGATTAGAGGTGGAACCAGTCTCCTCAAGGATCGCTTGTCCAGAAATCAGCTCAGAAAGACCGGGAGAATCGATGCGGAAGATCTGGAAGCCTTTGATTGCGGTTGTCGCCATTGGCCTTGCAGCTTTCCTGCTCTATCGTACGCTCAGCCGCTACAGCATCGACCAGTTGCTGGAGGCGGTCCTTGCCATACCTGTGGCACGATTGGGGGCCGCGGGCGCGTTCGCAGCGGCGAGCTACGTTTGTCTGAGCGGTTTCGATTATTTCGCCTTACGCTATGTCGGTCGGCCTCAGCCTTACTACAGAGCGGCGTGGGCCTCCTTCACGAGCCTATCGCTCGGCCACAATATCGGCCTCGCTTTCCTGAGCAGCGGCGCAGTGCGCTATCGCTTCTACGCCCGTTGGGGCCTGAGTGCCGAGCAGGTGGCGAAAATCATCCTCTTCTGCGGCATCACGGTCGGGCTCGGCCTGATGGTCCTGGGGGGCGCAGCGCTTCTGTTGCGCTCGAGCCTGGCAATTGAGATCACTGGCCTCTCGAAACCTGTCGTGATCGTGCTTGGGCTTGCCTGCTTGGCCATACCGGCGCTCTATCTGGTGCTCTCCGCCTTCGTGCGGAAGCCTCTCAGGATACGCCGCTGGGCGTTGGAGATGCCGCCCCTCCGCCTTGCCATTGGACAAATCATCATCGGTTCCGTCAACTTCGCCTGCGTAGCTGCATGTCTTCATCAGGCGCTCGCGGCGGTCACGGATGTCGCCTATATGGGCGTGGCGTCCGTCTATGTGATTGCCAACACCACGGCCCTCATCAGCCATGTACCCGGTGGCCTCGGCGTCATCGAAAGCGTGGTCATGTATCTTCTGCCAGGGCAGGATCTCATCGGGCCGCTTCTCGTCTTCCGGTTCGTCTATTTCCTCATCCCGCTCTGCATTGGCAGCGTTGTTTTCGGGCTGACGGAACTGCTCTATCGCCGGAGGAACCAAGCGCACGCGAGCAGAAGCGAGGCCCCTGTGAGGGCATGAACCTTAGCCTTTCAGCCGCTTCAGGAACCAGAGCGGTTCGAAGGGCTCCAGCGGATCGAGAAGACCCGTGCCTATGGCGGGGTCAGCTGGCCCTTCATCGAACATCGCCCCGAAGGCGTGAAGACGGCGTTCGTTCACGTTCAGGCGCTCGATGGCGGCAATCAGCGAGCCACGCTCTTCCGAAACCGTATCGGAGAAGACGTCAGGGTCAGTGCCCAGATGCTCGCCCAACAGCCGATTTCGCAGGCTCACGATGGTCCGGCGCATATCGTCATTGGTTGCCTCGATGGCGAGGTCGCATTCCGTGTCGAGACCAATCGAGCGGTTGTTCAGGTTCGATGACCCGATGCGTAGGAACGTATCATCTACGATGATGAGCTTCGAATGGATCAGCACTTGGCAAAAGCCGCTTTCCGCCGGTACGACGGGGTAGTAAACACGCAGGCGATCATACCCGTCCGCCTTGCGCAGTCGCCGAATGAGACGGTCGCGGTTGGTGCCCATTACCTTCTTTTCGGCCCAGCCATGGGATTCATGAGTCTGGATAACGACGATCTCCGGGCCGTAAGAGTTGGCAAGGTGCTGCTCAAGAACATCACCGATGTAAGGCGCCGTCATGTATTGCGCTTCGATGTAGATGGATTGTCTCGCTGCGGAGAGAGCGGCCAGATTGAGCGCTGCCGTCTCCTGCACGGCGGAATGCTCGCCCCACGCCGGAAAGGTCCGGGCGATGGCAATAGGCGTGTTGGTGAAATGCGGTGGAAGATTCACCGGCCAGGGATCCAGTGCGGGCTCGGGCAGGGGTGTCACCTCCTCACCCGTCGCAATCCTCCAGCGTGCATAGGCCAGTTCTGCGAGGGAATGTGCGGCAGGCCCCGTCACGACCATCTGGATGTCATGAACCGGATCGTAAATCGTGCCGTCGTCTCTGAGACGGTAGGGATTGTCGCAGGAGTGGTCTTTCGTGTCCCAGCGCCTCACGGTCAAATCCATGCCGCCGACAAAGGCAAGGTTGTCGTCGATGCAGACGATCTTCTGGTGATGCGCGGCATAAAGCGGGTGGTGCTTGTCGAGGCGCAGCTTCAGGCGAGGATGGTTCTGCCATTCGGCGCCGAAGATCAGCGGGCCCGGTGCGCCCGGAGCATGGACGACGGCGACGCTCCAGACGAGGATGCGAATGTCAAGTTCAGGCTTCTCCTCCACAAGCGAGCGCAGGAGAGGACCGAGCGGGGGCGATATCTGCGGATCGGCATCGGGACGCAGGCGAATGCTGCCGTCGAAGTCCCAACCGACGATCATGATCGAGCGTTGCGCTTGGCGCAGGGCGGCTTCGAGCTGGGTAAAATATTCTGCCCCATCAATAAGGACCGAAGCGCGGTTCGCACACACGACGCGCCAGCAATTGCTGCCAGGCTGGAGGATCGGGCGCGACATCGCGCGCGCCAGCTCGAAGCCAACGGCCCTTCCGGTCAGCCCACTTGTCTCTTCAAAGAAATGCACGTTGCTCATGGTCATGAAACTGCATCGGCAACTCAGGTAAGAGGCCAAGGTTCCAATTTCAGAAATGTTGTAACATAAACGCGCTGGGCTCTTTCTACCAAGCCTAAAAATTAATCCTCGAACGAGGCTTAAAACCTCAAGCTTGCTCACCCGAGCCGTTGTAATTCCCGAACGCCGCCTAATAACTTATGCAGCTTGCGGGCGTTGATTATGAAGCTTGATGAGTGGCCATCCGGCTCACTGTTTCCCAGGCGAGATCAGGCGTGAGGACAAAAGGGTGATCATGGACAAGGAACTTGAACACAGAATCCGGGAACGGGCGTACGAATTGTGGATGCAGCACGGAAGCCAGCCCGGCCGCGCTGATGAATACTGGTATCAGGCAGAACGCGAAATTCTGGGACAGCAAGACGACGAGGCCGGCAGTACCTCGTATCCTGTCATTGGCAGCGATGAAGAAGCTCCAGTCGAAACGAATCCAGCTCCCCTTGGGATGACGAGCGAGACTCTGGACGAGGTTCTGGGTAGCCCTGCCGCTCCCAAGACGAGAAGGCGCAAAAGCACTGCCGCTGAGGCAGCAGAGACTGTCGCTGAGGTGAATGAGGCTGTCGGCGGGACAGTTGCTGCTCCGAAACGGAGGCGATCTACAAAAACGGCCATATAACGCAAGAAGCGTTCTAGCCTTCGCGTAATGGGACGCGAAGGTTGCGGGGGCAGGAACTCCCTCTGAAATCCGGAACAGGCAAGAGAACTTCCGGCCGGGTTCAGAGTCTACAAGCAGGGCACACACCGCCCTTGATATGAGGACCTTACCTTGCCAAGCCCGAGCGTTGCTTCCGCGCCTCTTGCCCGCCATGCCATGGCTTACATTCTTGCGGGAGGTCGCGGTTCCAGGCTCATGGAGCTGACCGATATTCGCGCAAAGCCCGCCGTCTATTTCGGCGGCAATACGCGGATCATCGATTTTGCCCTCTCCAATGCGCTCAATTCTGGCATTCGGCGCATTGGGGTGGCAACACAGTACAAGGCGCACAGCCTCATCCGGCACTTGCAGAGAGGCTGGAATTTCTTTCGCTCCGAGCGCAATGAGAGCTTCGACATTCTGCCCGCAAGCCAGCGTGTTTCCGAGACCATGTGGTATGAGGGAACGGCGGATGCGGTGTATCAGAACCTCGACATCATCGCGAGCATCGATCCCGAATACATCATCATTCTGGCAGGTGATCACATCTACAAGATGGATTACGAGATCATGCTCCGCCAGCATGTCGATTCCGGTGCGGATGTGACCGTCGGCTGCCTGGAGGTTCCGCGCATGGAAGCAACGGGCTTCGGTGTGATGGCTGTTGATGAAGCGGACCGCATCGTCTCGTTCCTGGAGAAGCCTGCCGATCCACCTGGCATGCCCGACAAACCTGACATGGCTCTCGCCAGCATGGGGATCTACGTTTTCAACACGCAGTTCCTGTTCGACCAGTTGAGGCGGGATGCGGCTACCCCAGGCTCGAGCCGGGACTTCGGCAAGGACATCATTCCCTATCTCGTCCAGCACGGAAAAGCGGTAGCGCATCGCTTCACCAATTCCTGCGTTCGCTCGGGAGCAGAGGCAGGCGGAAGCGATGCGCTGGCCTATTGGCGCGATGTTGGAACGGTTGATGCCTATTGGGAGGCTAATATCGACCTGACTGCCATCGTACCGACTCTCGATCTCTACGACCGTGACTGGCCGATTTCGACCTTTTCCGAAACCTGGCCACCCGCCAAGTTCGTGCATGATGAAGACGGGGGACGGCGTGGCTATGCGATCAACTCCCTCGTGTCCAGCGGCTGTATCGTCTCCGGCGCATCCTTGCGCCAGTCCCTTGTCTTTACTGCCGTGCACCTTCATTCCTACGCCCACGTGGAGGGCGCGGTCATTCTTCCCTATGCCGATATCGGTCGGGGAGCGCGACTGAAGAACGTGGTGATCGACCGCGGCGTGCGTATTCCGGATGGCTTGGTGGTAGGTGAGGATCCTGAGGAGGACGCCCGGCGGTTCCGGCGCACGGAGCGCGGGATCTGTCTTATCACGAAGCCGATGATCGACAGGCTCTCTGGATGAAGTCTCTGAGCGTTCTGTCCGTCACGTCGGAGCTTTTTCCCATCATCAAAACAGGCGGCTTAGCCGATGTGGCCGGCGCGTTGCCATTCGCGCTGGCCCGTGAGGGGGTGGACGTCATTTCCCTTCTTCCCGGCTACCCCGCCGTTCTGAAAACGCTAAGTCATACTGAAACGGTTCGCGAATACCCGCATCTTTTCGGCGGCTCGGCTCGCCTCCTCTCGGCGACGGTGAAGGGGCTCGATCTCTTCATCATCGATGCGCCGCATCTCTACGAGCGGCCAGGCTCGCCGTATCTGACGCCTGATGGGCGAGACTGGCCGGACAATGCGCGGCGCTTCGCGGCTCTGGGACGTGTGGCTGCCGATATCGGACAGGGCCATGTGTCCGGCTTCATTCCCGATATCGTCCATGCCCATGACTGGCAGGCAGGTCTCGCTCCAGCCTATCTGCATTACAGCGATATGCCTCGACCGGGCACGGTCGTGACGATCCACAACATCGCCTTTCAGGGAATCTTCCCTGCCGATCTGCTCTACGAACTGGGCCTTCCGCCGCATGCCTTCACGGTGGACGGAATTGAGTATTACGGACAAATCGGATTCCTGAAGTCAGGCTTGCGGCTTGCAGACCGCATCACGACGGTGTCTCCGACTTATGCGAAAGAAATCCAAACGCCTGAAGGTGGAATGGGTCTCGACGGTCTTCTGCGCTCCCGGTCAAAGGATGTGTCCGGCATTCTCAATGGAATTGATGAGGACGTCTGGAATCCTGCGAAGGACCCTTCTCTTGATGCGACATTCACCCGTGATACGCTGAACCAGCGCGACGCCAACAAGCTGGCTCTGCAGCAACGTCTTGGACTCGATGAGAATCCTGACGCGATGCTCTTCGGCGTGGTGAGCCGCTTGTCGGAACAAAAGGGACTGGATCTCGTGCTCGCGGCATTGCCTGCACTTCTGGCCGATGGAGCGCAGCTTGCTCTCCTGGGTGCCGGTGAACGGATGCTTGAGGAGAGCTTTCGGGCCGCCTCCATCGTCTATCCGGGACAAGTGGGCTGTTTCTTCGGCTATGACGAAGGCTTGGCGCACCTGATCCAGGGTGGGAGCGATGCGTTGTTCGTGCCCTCCCGTTTCGAACCCTGCGGGCTGACACAGCTCTGCGCCTTGCACTACGGCAACGTGCCTATCGTCTCCCGTGTCGGAGGCCTCGCCGACACGGTGATCGATGCCAATGAAATGGCCGTGGCGGCGGGTGTCGCCACAGGCTTCCAGTTCTCGCCCGTCAATCTGACGGGCCTCATTGATGCGACCAACCGGGCCAAGATCCTCTGGTCTGACGTGGAAGTCTGGCGCCGGGTGCAAAGAAACGGCATGGCAGCGGAGGTTGGATGGGACAGGCCTGCTCGCCAATATGCCCATCTCTATCGCTCATGTCTCGAGGATGTCTGAGAACGCCTATCGGGTGCTCCGCTTCTTCTTCGGTTGCTCCTCCGGCTGGAGTTGGAACAGTAGCAGCGAACGACCGGTCACCGTGTATACCTTATCGAAATTGAATAGTGCCGGGAAATTCAAGTCCGGCCTGTTCGTGTCGACGAGGCATGCCCATGCCTGACCGCCGGTAACGGTAGGGAGCTTGCACCTTACCACGTCATGATGGGCGTTGAGGATCAGGAGCAAGGTGACGTCCGTACCACGTTTGCGGATACCTGTCGGCTGAGCGCGACCGTCAAGCAGAATAAGGATACAGCGGGCGTGAGGATCCTCCCAATGCTCGGGAGTCATTTCGTCGCCTAGAGGAGTGAGCCACGTCACATCCTTGACGTCGAGTTCCTCGTTATAGACCCCTGAGAGGAAGCGGCCGCGACGAAGGATCGGCAGGCTCTGGCGCAGTTGGATCAGCTTACGGGTGAACTCGAAGAGTTCAGCGCCATCCTCGTCGACTCCCTCCCAGTCGATCCAGGAGATGTCGTTGTCCTGCGCATAGGCATTGTTGTTGCCGTGCTGCGTGCGGGCAAATTCATCGCCTGCCAGCAACATGGGTGTGCCTTGGGAGAAGAGCAGAGTGGCAAGCATGTTGCGCATCTGCCGGCAGCGCAAGGCGCGGATCTCGGGATCGTTCGTCTCGCCTTCGACGCCGTGGTTCCAGGACAGGTTGTGGTCGTGCCCGTCCTTGTTGTCCTCGCCGTTCGCCTCGTTGTGCTTGTCGTTATAGGAGACGAGGTCGCGGAGCGTGAAGCCGTCATGGGCTGTGATGAAGTTCACTGAGGCCCAAGGCTTGCGACCACGCTTGTTGAAGAGATCGGCGGAGGCGGTCAGTCGGGAGGCAAGCTCAGGCAGCTTCCCGTCCTCGCCTTTCCAATAAGCGCGGACCGTATCGCGATAGCGATCATTCCATTCGGCCCAGCCAGGAGAGAAGCGCCCGACCTGATAGCCGCCCGGGCCGCAATCCCACGGCTCGGCGATCAGCTTGACGCGACTGAGCACAGGATCCTGCCTCACGGCGTCGAGAAAGCGTCCGTCCTCCTCGAATCCATGTGGCTCACGGGCGAGGATGGTGGCGAGGTCGAAACGGAAACCGTCCACACGGACCTCCTGCGCCCAATAGCGCAGGCTGTCGGTGACCATTTGCAGGATCCGCGAATGGCTCAAGTTGACCGTGTTCCCAGTGCCGGTGTCGTTGATGTAGTAGCGCTTCTCGGGAGCAAGCCTGTAGTAGGAGGCGTTGTCGATGCCCTTGAAGGAAAGAGTTGGGCCCAACTCATTCCCTTCAGCCGTGTGGTTATAGACAACGTCGAGGATCACCTCGATACCGGCATCGTGAAAATGGCTGACCATTTCCTTCAGTTCGTTCACGAATGGGGTCGCGAGATAACGCGGCTGTGGGGCAAAGAAACTAATGGTGTTGTAACCCCAGTAATTGCGTAGATTTTTCTCGATCAGGTAACTGTCATCCACGAAGGCGTGGATCGGCAGGAGCTCGACGGTAGTGACGCCAAGGCTCTTGATGTAGTTGATCGATTCATGATGCATCAGGCCCGTGAAGGTACCACGGAACTCTTTCGGGATCGCGGGATGCTTCATGGTGAAACCGCGCAGATGCGCCTCATAGATGATCGTGCGCTCCCATGGAATCTGCGGCCTGCGTTCATTCCCCCATGTGAAGGCCATATCGATCACCCGACATTTGGGCATGAACGCTGCGCTGTCACGCTCATCGAAAGATAGATCCGCGTCGGGCGAACCGACCTTATAGCCGAACAGGGCAGGGTCCCACTTCAAGTTGCCGATGATGTGCTTGGCATAAGGATCGAGAAGCAGCTTGTTGTGATTGAAGCGATGTCCGGCATCGGGCTCGTAAGGCCCATGTACACGATAGCCATAGGTGGTGCCGGGACGCGCATCCGGTAGGTAACCGTGCCAGACTTCGTCTGTGTATTCAGGCAATTCGATCCGCTCCAGCTCGCGCTTGCCCTCAAGGTCGAAGAGGCAGAGCTCGACCTTGGTGGCATTGGCAGAGAAAAGGGCAAAGTTCACGCCGAGACCATCCCAGGTTGCTCCCAGAGGATAGGGCAGTCCCTCTCGGAGGCGGGATGTCCGCCGGACAGTTGGGGTAACGAGCTCGACTGGGGCTGGCTCTCGTGTCTCGACTTTGTCGTTCATCGTGGGTCTCAGGAAGCGGAGCAGATCGGTTCATATCTTCAACGCGCCAGAAGGCAGGAAGTCCCCTGAAGCTCGACAATCTGCTTCCGCCAATCAGGCGCGCTCAAGAACAAGGATGAGAGTGGCCAGAGGTGGGATGGTGAGGCAGAGGGAGCAGGGGCGTCCATGACTCGGCGTCTCCTCTGCCGACACTCCGCCGAGATTGCCGACATTGCAGCCACCATAAATGGAGGCATCCGTATTCACGACCTCCCGATAGAAACCGGGCAATGGCACGCCGATGCGGTATTCCTCCCGCGGAACAGGGGTGAAGTTCGAGACAACCACCGCGATGGAATTCTCTGCATCTCCCCGCCGCAGCCACGCGATGACGCTGTTGTCTCGGTCATCGGAAACGATCCATTCGAAGCCTTTCCACTCGCAGTCCCGCTCATGCAGCGCCGGAATGGAGCGATAGGCAGCGTTAAGATCGCGGATGAGCGTTTGGACTCCTTTATGGTACGGATCATCCAGTAGGTGCCAGTCGAGGCTCTGGTCGTGGTTCCATTCCTGCTCCTGGGCAAATTCTCCGCCCATGAACAGCAGCTTCTTTCCCGGATGTCCCCACATGAATCCGAAATAGGCACGAAGGTTTGCAAAACGCTGCCATTGGTCGCCGGGCATCTTTCCGATGAGTGAGCCTTTGCCATGAACGACCTCGTCATGGCTGAGCGGCAGAATGAAGTTCTCCGAAAAAGCGTAGAGAAGACCGAAAGTCAGATCATGATGGTGATACCGGCGGAAGATCGGATCCTTGCTGATGTAGCGAAGGGTGTCGTGCATCCACCCCATATTCCACTTGAAGCCGAAGCCAAGACCGCCGGTATAGGTCGGCTGCGAAACGCCGGGCCATGCGGTGGATTCTTCAGCGATGGTGATGGCACCTGGAGCCGTGGCATAGGCAACCTCGTTCATGCGACGCAGGAAGTCGATTGCGCCTAAGTTTTCGTTGCCACCATAGCGATTGGGGATCCACTCGTCAGGTTTGCGAGAGTAGTCGAGGTAGAGCATCGAGGCCACAGCGTCGACACGCAAGCCATCGAGGTGGTAGAGCTCCAGCCAGAAGCGGGCATTAGCGACGAGGAAAGTGGCAACCTCCTGCCGCTCGTAATTGTAGATGTAGGTGCCCCAGTCCTGATGGAAGCCGAGACGCGGATCGGCATGCTCATAAAGATGCGTGCCGTCGAAATAGCTCAGGCCATGCGGATCGTTCGGAAAATGGGCCGGAACCCAATCAAGAATGATGCCGATCCCTGCAGCATGGGCCGCCTCCACGAAAGCTGCAAAATCCTCAGGCGTGCCGAAGCGGCTTGTGGGTGCATAAAGAGAGATCGGCTGATAGCCCCAGGAGCCATCGAAGGGATACTCGGTGATCGGCAAGAGTTCGATATGCGTGAAACCCAAATCTTTCACATAAGGGATGAGCCTGACGGCCAGCTCGCGATAGGTGAGATAGCGGTTGCCTTCCTCTGGCACGCGCGCCCAGGAGCCGAGATGGCATTCATAGATGGACATGGGCGCCTTGCGCTGGTTCTGTGCGGCGCGAGCCCTCATCCATGCTCCATCATTCCACTCGAACTCCGGAGTATTCTTGAGAATAGAGGCAGTGGCGGGAGGGTGCTCAGCCGTGAAGGCGAGTGGGTCGGCTTTGAGCGCCAGCAGATTCCCGTGAAGGCCGATGATCTCGAACTTGTAGCGCTGGCCCGCTATGACGTCGGGAATGAAGAGCTCCCAAACGCCGCCTTCATGACGCCGCCGCATCGGGTGGCATCGTCCGTCCCAGTTGTTGAACTCGCCGACGACGCTCACACGTCGCGCGTTCGGAGCCCACACGGCAAACAGAAAGCCTTGGATGCCCCCCAGATCCAAATGATGGGCACCGAGCTTTCGGTAGATTGCATCGCTGCCCGGATCTCGGAGCTGTGCGATATCGTGATGGGAAAGGAAAGTTCCGAAGCTATAGGGATCGTGCCGGATCTCCACGTGATCCTGGCTTTCGACCTGAAGCCTGTAATCTGGACGTTGCGAAGCGTTCAGAGTGCCGACGAACAGCCCATCGGCGAACCTCCTCTCCATGGGGGCGAGAGTGGTCTGTCCGTCACGCGCGACGACAGTGACCGTATCCGCATGGGGAATGATGGCTCTAACTTCCCAGGTGCCCGGTAGAATCTCGTGGGGACCGAGCATGGAAAAGGGGTCACCGGATGCAATGATGTCAGCAACCGATTGCGGCTCGACCGAACGCTCCTTCACGCTCTGCGATCCACCCCTGCGCTGGGCCATGCTGACTTTCCCTTGGTCTTTCTTCCGCTGCCATGAATGAATCTTCCCGGCGGCGTTCTTGCATCATGAGAGAACACCATTATGGGGCGGACCCGACCCGCGACCAGACGGAAGAGGGCAAAGGGAGGTGAGGGCAGCGCTGGGCGGCGGAAGCCCTCATGGGGACTGATCCTGCTTCAAGACAGCAAAGGGGAAAGAGGACAAGAGCTCGCCCAATATCAGTCCACCGGTCATAATGGTGCTAGTTTGATATGTTATGACATTACTCCACTGACCGCTAGGCAAGGCGAGACCCAACCCGCTCCAACTCGCAGGATCGACCTTGAGGTGGTCCGTACTGATGAGACTGTTCCAAAGGCGGGGAACAATGACAGCGCGTTTGTCGTCACCATGCTGCCTCATGAAGGCAATCACATGGGAGGCATGCTCGCCCTCGACCGATATCGCCTGATAATCACCATCGGCATAGAGGCTGGGGGCTGAGGCACGATCCTGCAGAAGGCGTGCCAGGATATACTGCTTAACGTGGCCACCCTGCCATTCGGATAGGAGCGCTTCCAAAGACGGCGTCTCAGCAAGTGCCTGAGCGCGGGCATCATAATCGACGGGCCTGCGGTTGTCGGGATCGACAAGAGAAAAATCCCAGAACTCCGTTCCCTGGTAGATATCCGGCACGCCCGGCAAGGTCATTTTGAGGATGGTGCGCGAGAGACCATTCAGCATACCGAGAACGGAAATACGCCGAGCAAGGGGACGCAGTCGATCAAGGACTCCGCTCCTCGGATCGAGCACGGCCTGCAACACGCTCAGCGCTGCTTCTTCGTACTCGGTATCTGGACTGACCCAACTCGTCTGCCGTTTTGCCTCCCGAAGAGCTTTGGTGACATAGCCTTTCATGCGCTCATGGAAGAATGCCAGCTGCTGGTTGTCGTCACCATCGAGAAGCTCTAGTGGCCATGCGCCGAGGAGTGCCTGAAGCAGGATCACTTGATCATTCGCATCCGGGGCAGGGGAGCCGTTTATGTCAGAGAGACGGGGGGAGATGGACTCACGCCAGAGGCTGACGGCTTCTTCCCATTGCTCCGGCATTTCCGAGAGCGCCAGCAGACGGGCGCGGGCATCCTCGCCGCGCTTCGTGTCGTGAGTGGCGGTCGCAATCATGGCATAGGGCCAGTCGCTCGCCCTTTTGGCATTGGCCTCGTGGAAGTCTTGCAGGGTGAGGCCGAAATGCCCCGGATCGCCACCGACCTCGTTCAAGGCAATGAGGCGTCCATAGCGGTAGAACAGAGTGTCCTCCAGGCTCTTGGCCATGACCGGGCCGGTCAGTTGCTGAAAGCGCCGGCGGAAGCGTCGGACGTCAGCCGGATCGGCAGCTTCCGTTCTACCGAATAGTGCCGCAGCAATGAAGTCATGCACGCTTTGATCGGGCAGAGTGCTGGACTGCTTGGCCGCTTGGACGGCTCCCTCGACAAGATACAAATCCGCGGGTGAAGGCTCGCCTTCACCAAGATAGCTGCGATAGACCGGGAATACGGTGATGATCTCCGTCAGAGCCCGGCGCAGGGCATAAGCCGTGTAGTCCCGGGTGTGGCGACTGGCGTCCGCAATCGCCTTGATGTCGGAGACCAGGACCTCGAGTTCACTGGCGAAATTCGACTGTGTAACTTCGAGCTTCGCCTGCTTCAGCAGATCATCATATTCATCCGTAAGGCCGGATCCCTCGCGGTAGATGCGTTCGAAGGCTTCGCCCGCCTGCTCATTGAGAAGAACGCCATCGATCAGGTTGAGAACATCATACCCGGTCGTGCCGGCAGCAGGCCAAGGACGCAGTTCCTCTCCGGGTTCCAGAATTTTCTCGACAACGACGTAGAAGCCGGGGCCTAATTCACGCTGCAGCGCGCGGGCATATCCTTCCGGATCGGCAAGGCCGTCGATGTGATCAATTCGCAGGCCATGGATCCGATTCTCCTTCACCAGACGCAGGATGAGCTCATGCGTCCGTTTGAAAACCTCCGGAATCTCGACCCGCATGCCTGCGAGATTGTTGATGTCGAAGAAGCGGCGATAGTTGATATCGCTCGATGCAACCCGCCAATAAGCCAGGCGGTAGGATTGAGCCTCGAGAAGGCGGTGCAGGGCATCGAAGCTATCAGGAAGGCCCTGAGTACCATTGATGGTCTTCAGGGCATGGTCGATGGCTTTCCTGATCAATGGCTGGTCAGCCGCAATGCGCGACAATTGCCGCTTCATATGCTCGCCTTCTTCGGGAAGAGAGGAAAGATACTCCGGTGATTTCCTCCCTCTCATGCTGCGCAGGCGCTCCGTCAGCGCAAGCAAGTCACCGGCCGTTTCTCTTTCATCGAGAGCAGCCAGAGCGTGGTCGAGCACCATGGGATAGGTTGTTGGGCAGATGGGCAGCCGGTGCTCCCAATGCCAGACGCTGAAGCTGCCTTCATCAGCATCGAACTTCAGTGTCAGCTCGCCCTTTTCCAGGGTCTCGCCGTAGAGACTGCCGAGGACGGGCACGATCAGCTTGCCCCGAGCCCCGGACCTCGCCCAATCGATATCGAAGGCATCAGCCGCAGGCGAGAGTCGGCCCCATTCCAGAACTGACAACCACCAGCCATTGGTGCTCCCGCCAACGCCCATATGATTAGGCACGATATCGAGCAGAAGCTTTAGGCCGTTGGCCGTCAAAGCATCCGACAAGCGCCGGAAACCCTCCTCGCCGCCAAGTTCCGGATTGATGGCAGAGTGATCAACGATATCGTAGCCATGCGTCGAGCCAGGGATGGCTGCGTGAATGGGTGACGAGTAGACATGGCTGATGCCGAGTTTGGCCAGATATGGCACGATCTTTACGGCATCATCAAAGGTGAAGTCCTTATGAAACTGCAGCCGGTATGTGGCGCGAGGTGGTGGAGAAGCGAGGGCATTTCTTCGGGGCCGCACGTCCCGTCCCTCTTCCGCGAGAGCGACGGATAACTTCGCCATAAGGTGACCGGGAGCCGTAATGTTTTCGATCGTGTTCGAAAGACGCCGGCGCCAGTTGGGATGACCTGTATCCTGGCCGGGCATGTTTGGCTGGTTCAGCTCACCCGAAGCATCCTCAATTTGTAAGGCCGTAAGCACACATGATGTCCGCGCGAGATAGCGCATGGCTCCTTCGAGCGGCGGTTCATCCGGCGTGCTTGGTGATGAGAGCAGGCCTTCTTCGGCAAGAGCCTTCGTGAAGTGCTGCTTATCCGCTTGGCGTACGGCACGTTCATTCGCTGCTGTCTTGGGGTCGAACACACCGAGCGTCTGACGCAGGTCGATATCGAGCCCTCGCCACCACCCTCTGAATGTGGGAAGATCATGGGTCGTCAGAACGGAAAGGGCTGAGCGTGGATAATCTTCCGGCTTCTTGAAATCGGCTTCGTCACGCTCGAAGGGCATGACGCGATAGCTGAGAAGCCCTGATGCCATAATGGCATCCGAAAAGCCCTTTGGTGCCGTTCCAAGATCTTCCGCGATGACGAGACAGCGGGCACGATGACTTTCCACGCGCAGAACCGCGAGCATGGCTTCGAACGGATAATCGACATAGGCCCCTTGCGATGCCGGCGCTCCGGATGGAATGAGGAAGAGACGCTGCAGCTGGAAGGCGTGGTCGATGCGGATCGCACCGGCATGGCGCATATTCGCCGCCACAAGATCGCGGAACGCTGCCAAGCCTTGCTCTTCCAACGTCAGAGGATTGAAGGGCGGCAAGCCCCAGTTCTGACCTTGCGGTCCAAGAGGATCGGGAGGCGCTCCAACGGCAAGTCCAGGCGCAAATCGATCGGGTGTTGCCCAGATTTCAGAGCCACCGCCGTCAGCCCCGACGGCAAGATCCCGGTAGAGGCCGATCGTCAGGCCAGCTGCCCGTGCGCGCTCGGCGGCTTGTGCGAGTTGACAATCGGCCAGCCATTGAAGCCACACATAAAACGAGATGCGTTCCTGATGGTCATTGCGGAAGCGGCCGACCTCGGTTGACCGGATATCGCGATAGGCCTCAGGCCACTCCCCGACCCACACGTGTCCTTTCTCATGAAAACACTCGGAGAGTGCCTCGAATGTTGCATGCGCTTCAAGTGCTTCTCCTACTACCCGTCTGAAGGCTTCGAACGCAGCATGGTTGCCGGATTTTTGAAAGTGCCTCCACAAGGCATCAAGCATTGGACGCTTGATCGCCCAGGCCTGCGCATAATCAATGAGCTGGGCGCCCTGAAGGTGGGACAAACGCTCCTGAACATCCGCTTGCTGCAGGATCTGCTTGGCCCCGCTCTCGGCAAAGCCCTCCACACTGGTCGGGTCAATATAAAGTGCTTCTAGGAAAAGACGGGAGGAGGGCGAATAGGGTGAGATCTTCGTGCGGTCGGCTGAGAAGAGCGCGTGAACGGGACTGAGACCTAAGAAGGCGCCGCCAAGTGCTCCGACACCTTCAGCGAGGAGAGCAACGTCGACATAATCGCCGATGCCGAGGTCGTGTGTCGAGCGAAGAGAGTAGATCTGAGCAGTGGCTCCCCACAGACGCTTCTGACCTTCGAATGCTTGAGGCCGCCAGCAGGCGTCTGGTGCTGAGATGATCGTCGCTTCAAACTCCCCGAGCTGCAGGCGATGATAGCCCATGGGCAGGACAGGGAGCTTCAGCGCCGCTTCGCCTTTGGGGAGAGTTCCTTCATGCGTTGTTCCTGTCTCTTCCGTGATCAACCAGCTAGTCTGTTCGACTTTGCCGCGCAGCGGGATGGTTGCTGGACGATCAGAGGAAAACGAAATGACGGCGGGGATCGGACCTGCTTTCAATCCTTCCAGCCGGGCAAGGCTCTGCTGCGCTTCATCTTCGGAGCTGATCCTGAGACCAAGAGCCGTTAGAAGGGCGTTGCGGGTTTCCAGGCTCGTCTTGATGCTTCGCCCGAATGCATCTGCGTAGTCCCGTGAAATGCCGACCAGTTCAGCCATGCGCTCCAGGAGAGCATCCAGCTTGCTCATGCCGATGCCTCTTTTACGATGATGCCCTTCCAGGGTTCGAGCTGCACGCTTCCATGGACGGGTAGAGCGTCTGCATTTGACCAGAGCACCTGAGCGCTGTTTCCGACGTCAATCGGCATAGGCCGATCTCCGAAGTTCGCGAGAAGGCGGAGTTCTGCGCCTGCGAATGCCCAAGTTACATCAAGCATGTTTTCTGATGAGATCGTGTAGCGAGAGCCACGATATTCGCTTCTGAGCAGCGGAAGGACCGCGTCTTTCCGTAGCTGCAGCAGGCGCTTTGTCTCCAAAAGGGCTTCCCGATGCGGAGAACGCTTGAGCTCCCCCCAGTCAATCCTGGAGCACTCGAAAGTCGCATCCTCCGTCGGATCAGGAATGCTCTGTGCTGTGTCAGGATCGGAGAACGCTTTGAAGTGCTTGAACTCTCCCCGGCGTCCCTCGCGCACGGCCTTGGCGAGATCGGGCTCTGAATCGAAGTCGACGAAGAACTGGAATGGGGCTGATGCTGACCATTCCTCGCCCATGAAGATCAGCGGAATGTGAGGGGAGAGAAGAAAGATGGCCTGCGCCAGCGCAAGGCGATCCTGGGGAATGAGATGGGAGAGGCGCTCCCCGAAAGCACGGTTGCCGACCTGATCATGATTCTGAAGAAAGGACACGAAAGCTGTCGGCGGCAGATGAGCGGAGGGTTCCCCGCGGATGACGCCCGGCTTATGAGCCGATGGATCACCCTGATAGGCAAAGCCCTCGGCGAGCGCGCGGCCGAGACGTTTGAGAGGCTCGTCCGCATAATCCTGATAGTAACCTTCGTTCTCCCTGGTCAGTAAGGCATGCCAGGAATTGTGGATGTCATCTGCCCATTGCGCTGTGTGGAGGCGAGGGCTTCTGTCGGGGTGCCGCTCGAGCCATTGCGCCTGGTTGGCCTCGTTCTCCAGTACGAGATGGATGTGGCGGTCCGGAATAGCCTGACGGATACGTGTGGCAAGCTCCTCAAGAAAGTGCGGCTTGCTGTCATCGACGATAGCATGAACTGCGTCGAAGCGGAGCCCGTCGAAATGATACTCCTCCAGCCAGTAGAGGGCGTTATGAATAAAGAAGTCGCGCACGATGGGGCTGCCTTCGCCGTCCACATTAATGCCGGCCCCCCAAGGCGTCGGGTGCCGTTCCGTGAAGAAGGATTTGGCATAGGCGTGGAGGTAATTCCCGGATGGGCCGAAGTGATTGTAGACGACGTCGAGGAACATCATCAGGCCAAGCTCGTGCGCATGGTCGATGAGCCGCTTCAAGTCTTCAGGGCTACCATAGGTAGCATCTGGGGCGTAGGGAAGGGTGCCGTCATAGCCCCAGTTCCGGCGGCCAGGAAATTCGGCAACCGGCATCAACTCGATAGCCGTGATGCCCAGATCTCGCAGCGCATCGAGTTTTTTCATGAGGCCTGCATAAGTGCCTTCGGGCGTTGCCGTGCCCACATGCACTTCATAGAGGACGGTCTCTTCCCAAGGCCGTCCGTTCCAAAAGGCGTCGGACCATTCATAGGAGCGTGGATCGACAACAAGGCTCAACCCATGCACGTCGTCTGGCTGGAAGCGAGAGGCGGGATCCGGCACCAAAAAATTTCCATCGATCCTGTAGCCATAACGGCTGCCTGCCTGAGCATTGGATGAAACGAGGCGATGCCAGCCGTCCTCGTGGATTTCCATAGCCTGATCTGTCCCGTCAAGCACAAGCTTCACCTCACCTGCGGTGGGTGCCCAGAGGGCAAAGCGAACACCGTCTGTCGTGACCTCTGCCCCAAAAGGCATCCGGTGAATACGCTGCATGGGCTCTCCAAATAATCAGGGCACTTGCGAACGAGCTTCGCTGTGCAATGTTCCCGAGTCTCGAAAAATTACAGCTAAGGTTGCGGGAGACATCTCCACAATGTGAAATGCTCAACGAGCATAGGTTCCACAAACCCTGCGACAAAATCGACACGCTCGGAGTAGCTAAAAATAATCAAAATTTTCGTGGAACTATTTTGCAGGAAGAGCGTTAGAACCGCGACCTGCTTTGGGCGCGAGGGGTCACCGGGGAGCGCGCCCTCGTGATAACATGTTGGAAATAATTCAACCGGAAGCTGGTGCGGCTTCCGCGACGATGGCACATGCTGAGCTGCATCATGATCGTCCGCCTTCGATTTCTGTAACGCGTAGACAATCCATTCTTTTCGTCACGTCCGAGATAGCCGACTACGTAAAGGCGGGTGGTCTCGGGGAAGTGTCAGCCGCTTTGCCACGGGCGCTGCGGCACCACTACGATGTCCGCATTCTGATACCAGGATACCGTCAGGTTCTCTCGCAAATCGGTTCGGTCGAGGAGATTGCGCGGCTGCCAGCCTCTTTCGGTATTCCGGCATGTGGCCTTGGCCGTGGGATGACGAAGGACGGGTTGACCGTCTATGTCCTCCTGTGCCCCGAATTGTATGAACGTGACGGTTCTCCCTATGTCGATCCTTTCGGTGTGGACTGGAGCGACAACGATATCCGGTTTGCGCGTCTTGGCCTGGCAGCTGCCGATATCGCTTGCGGCAACGGCGATCCTCTATGGCGCGCAGACCTTCTGCATCTCAACGATTGGCCATCTGGCTTAGGAGCTGCATACCTCGCTTGGCGCGGAGAGCATATCCCGACCATTCTCACTATTCACAATCTTGCCTATCAGGGTATCTTCGAGCGCGATCGGCTATCGAGCCTCGGCATTCCGGATGCCGCTTTTCACATTAATGGTGTGGAGTTTTATGGAAAACTGTCTTTCCTGAAGGCTGGAATTTTCTATGCGTCTCATATTACGACCGTGAGCTCGACCTACGCCCAGGAGATTACCCGACCTGAGTTCGGCTGCGGCCTCGATGGCCTCTTAAGAACGCGCGCGAGACAAGGTCGCCTTGATGGCATTATCAATGGTATCGATCCGAGCTGGGATCCCGCCAAGGATCCTTATCTGGTGAGTCGCTTCTCGGCAGAGAATTTCCGGGGCAAGCGCGCTAATGCCAACAATGTGCGCAGGAGCTTCGGGCTTGATCTCTCCAATGGCCCGCTTTTCGCTGTTGTCTCCCGTCTCGTTCATCAGAAGGGTGTGGATCTCGCGATTTCTGCGGCCGAAACCATCGTCTCACAAGGCGGTCAGATTGCCGTCATCGGTCAGGGCGAGCCCCGTTTCGAAGCAGAGCTCCACGCTCTCGCTCAACGCCATCCGGGCTCGGTGGGCGTGAAGATCGGTTATGACGAGGGTGATGCGCGCCGCATGTATGCAGGCAGCGATTTCCTTCTCATGCCGTCGCGGTTCGAGCCTTGCGGATTGAGCCAGATGTATGCTCAGCGTTTCGGATCGTTGCCGATTGCCCATAAAACGGGCGGCTTGGCTGACACCATTGAAGATGGCGTGAATGGGTTTCTTTTCGGAGCGCCCTGTGTCCATCGGTTCACGGATGCGATCAGGCGAGGACTTGAAACCTTCCGTTCACGGCAGCGCCTCTCAGCGATGCGTCGCGCTGCGATGAACAGACCTCATGGCTGGGACCGCTCCGCCTCTAAATATAGGCAAGTCTACGAGCGGGCCTGTCAAACGGCAGCATACGTCTAAGACCACTCCACAACGGACGACAAGGCGGGTGAATGGTTGCCGCTCACCCACTTTTTCCGCGCAGGCGAGCTGAAAGACAGTTGCAGCCTCATTGCTCGAACCTCTGCCGCTTTTTCAATCAGCGTGCTCAATCCTCGTCCTAGGGAAGGGGGCCTCGAACCCTTGAAAGGCCAGGCCCGCCTTAAAGCTCATATTGGCATGGTTATTGCCTGTGATCCCGTGCTGCACCTCAAACAGGGCAGGCGAGGGAGAGGACCATGTCGATGTTGAAGATGACACGTAGATGCCTGATCGCGCTGGCTTCGGCCGCATTGGTTTCAGGCGCGATGGCGGGGGCCGCACAGGCACAGGAAACGATCAAGGTTGGCATTCTTCATTCCTTGTCGGGCACCATGGCGATCAGCGAGACCACGCTGAAGGATGTCATGCTGATGCTCGTCGAAGAGCAGAACAAGAAAGGTGGCCTGTTGGGCAAGAAGCTCGAAGCCGTGGTGGTCGACCCTGCTTCCGACTGGCCCCTTTTCGCCGAGAAAGCCCGTCAGTTGATCAGCCAGGACAAGGTTGCCGCCGTTTTCGGCTGCTGGACTTCCGTGTCGCGCAAGTCCGTTCTGCCGGTCTTCAAGGAACTCAACAGCATTCTGTTCTATCCCGTTCAATATGAAGGCGAGGAGAGCGAACGCAACGTGTTCTACACTGGCGCTGCCCCGAACCAGCAGGCCATCCCGGCCGTTGATTACCTCGCCAAGGAAGAGAAGGTGGAGCGGTGGGTGCTCGCCGGTACCGACTATGTCTATCCACGAACCACGAATAAGATCCTTGAGGCTTATCTGAAGTCCAAAGGCGTCAAGTCTGAGGATATCCTGATCAACTACACGCCGTTCGGTCACTCCGACTGGCAGACGATCGTCGCGGACATCAAGAAGTTCGGCTCGGCAGGTAAGAAGACGGCCGTGGTTTCCACTATCAACGGCGATGCCAACGTGCCCTTCTATAAGGAACTCGCCAACCAGGGCATCAAGGCCACGGATATCCCCGTAGTTGCTTTCTCAGTCGGTGAGGAAGAGCTCGCCGGCATCGACGCGAAACCTCTCGTCGGCCACTTGGCCGCGTGGAATTACTTCCAGTCGGTCGATACGCCTGAGAACAAGGCCTTCATCGAGAAGTGGAGGGCCTTCACCAAGAACGAGAAGCGCGTCAGCAACGATCCCATGGAAGCTCATGTGATCGGCTTCAACATGTGGGTGAAGGCCGTTGAGAAGGCTGGCACGACCGATCCGGACAAGGTGATCGATGCTATCGTGGGCGTGCAGGTTCCGAACCTGACTGGCGGCGTATCCGAGATGCTGCCGAACCACCACGTCACGAAACCGGTTCTCATCGGCGAGATCAAGGAAGACGGACAGTTTGAAACCGTATCGCAGACGGATTCACTTGTGCCTGGAGAAGCTTGGTCGAAGTATCTCGAAGGATCGAGGGACCTGATCGCCGATTGGAAGACTCTCAAGTGCGGCAACTACAACACCGTCACCAAGAAGTGCGGCGCCTAACTACGTGAGCAGAGAGCGGCTGTATGGCCGCTCTCATTCCCTTCTCATTTTCAAAGTTCGCTTCATGCCCAGCTTGCGCATTGTTTTGCAGGTCTTTGTTCTGCTGATCGGTATGACTGCTAGTACCAAGGCTGGCCCCTATGAGGAGGCATTACCGAAATTTGCCGCTGATAGCTATGCGGATACGGAGACTGCCCTTTCAGCAATCGCAAACAGTGGCCACGCTCGGGCTCTAACCGTTGTCGAGGCGCTGCGGGATGGGCGTCTCCTGCTCGGGGCTGGGCAGGTCTACCTTAAAGAGGTTTCGGGCACCCTTATTGATGTGGCGACAGGACAGGCGGCAAATCCGACAGGAAACCTCAAGCCGATTCGGGTGAACAACCGCGTTCGGCGTGCCACCGAGGCGGCGTTGGGCAGCCTTACGCTGCTCAGCGCGGATCCGGCAACCCGTCTCAATGCAGCCCGCGCCGTCTTCCGCTCTCGTGATGTCGCCGCGTTATCGGCGCTTGAACGTGCCATCGCTCAGGAGAGCGATGTCCATGTGCGAGATGCGTTGGAGGGTGCACGCGCTGCGATCATCTTAAGCAAGCCCGATGCCTTGATTTCAGACAAGAAAGCAGCCATCGAGATCCTGGAGGCGCGCGGCGACCAGCAGGCGCTTGCTCTCCTCACCACCTTGCCCTCCGATGCACCGCCAGAACTGGTCAAAGCTGCAGGCGATGCGGCCGAGGGTATTCAGACGCGCTTGGCATTCTGGAATGCACTTCAGAATGTCTGGTACGGGATTTCTCTCGGATCAGTCCTGCTTCTGGCTGCCATCGGGCTTGCCATCACCTTCGGAACCATGGGCGTGATCAACATGGCCCATGGTGAAATGGTCATGATAGGGGCCTACACGACTTTCGTGGTGCAAGAAACTATCCGTGGCTATGCACCGGGCCTCTTCGATGCCTCGCTTTTCATCGCATTGCCGCTCGCCTTCCTGGCGGCCGGGACCGTGGGCATCATGATTGAGCGGGGGGTCATCCGATTTCTATATGGACGTCCACTCGAAACCCTGCTCGCGACATGGGGTTTATCGCTCATTCTGCAGCAGGGAGTGCGCACCATTTTCGGTCCGACCAACCGTGAAGTCGGTACGCCAGCCTGGATGAGCGGGGCCTTGGAGGTTAGTGGTTTGAGCCTAACCTACAACCGCATCGCTATCGTGATCTTCGCCTTCTCGGTCTTTGCCGTTCTTCTCCTCGTCATGCGCTATACATCGCTCGGCCTTTATGTCCGGGCCGTCACGCAGAACCGGCGCATGGCGGCATCCATGGGGATCCGAACCAACCGCATCGATGCGTTGGCCTTTGGGCTTGGCTCGGGCGTGGCCGGTATCGCCGGTGTTGCCCTGTCGCAGATCGACAATGTCAGCCCCAATCTGGGACAAGGATACATCATCGACAGCTTCATGGTTGTCGTGTTCGGCGGCGTCGGAAATCTCTGGGGCACTCTGGTCGGCGCGATGACTCTTGGTGCCGCGAACAAGATGCTAGAGCCTTATGCAGGCGCTGTCCTCGGCAAGATCGTGATCCTCATCGCAATCATCCTTTTCATCCAGAGACGACCGCGCGGATTGTTTGCGCTGAAGGGCAGGGCGGTGGAAGCATGACGACTCAATCCGTGCTCGATAAGCAGTCGATCGTCGTCTTGTCTCTCCTGGCTGCGGTGGCTGTTCTGGTGCCGGTCCTGAACGGATTGGCTGTCCCCGGGTCGGCTCTGCATCTCTCCGATCACCTTGTTCCCCTACTTGGAAAATATATCTGCTTTGCCCTTCTGGCGCTTTCTGTTGACCTGATCTGGGGCTATTGCGGTATACTTTCACTGGGGCACGGCGCCTTCTTCGCGCTCGGCGGATATGCCATGGGCATGTACCTCATGCGCCAGATCGGACCTCGCGGCGTTTATGCTCATCCTGTCCTGCCAGATTTCATGGTTTTCCTGAACTGGAAGGACCTTCCCTGGTTCTGGTACGGCTTTGACGTCTTTCCGTTCGCGATGCTCATGGTATTGCTGGTTCCTGGCATTCTCGCCTTCATCTTTGGCTGGCTCGCCTTCCGCTCTCGCGTAACAGGCGTCTATCTCTCCATCATCACGCAAGCAATGACCTATGCGCTGATGCTAGCCTTCTTCCGCAATAACATGGGTTTCGGCGGGAACAACGGCCTAACCGACTTCAAGGATATTCTGGGCTTCCCTCTGCAATCCGCCTCGACCCGTCGTGTCCTGTTTGTGCTGTCCGTCGCTGCACTTGGGGCAGGCTATCTGCTGTGCCGATGGCTCGTCGGCTCCAAATTCGGCAAGGTACTCGTGGCAGTCCGAGATGCTGAGAGCCGAACACGGTTCTTGGGCTACAGGGTTGAGCATTATAAGCTGGCCGTCTTCACGATCTCCGCGATGCTCGCGGGGGTAGCTGGCGCGCTCTACGTGCCACAAGTCGGCATCATCAACCCAAGCGAATTCGCTCCTGCGAACTCCATCGAACTCGTCATCTGGGTGGCGGTTGGCGGGCGTGGAACGCTAGCTGGCGCTATTCTGGGTGCACTGGTTGTGAACGCCGGCAAAACCTGGTTCACGGGGGCACTTCCAGAATTCTGGCTATTCGCTCTGGGCGGTCTCTTCATCTTCGTCACGCTGTTCACGCCTCGCGGCATTCTTGGTGCAGGGCAGGGATTGTGGGAGAGAGCAAAGCAGATGCTTGGATCAAAGCCTTCCCGAAGCAGTTTCTCAGGCGGCGGAGTAGTACCATGAGCGCCCCTGTTACGCCGACGCTTCTATATCTCGATGACATTACAGTCTCCTTCGATGGCTTTCGGGCGTTGAATTCACTTTCGCTCGCCATCGACCATGCTGAGATGCGCGCCATCATCGGCCCCAATGGGGCGGGCAAGACGACGATGATGGATGTGATTACGGGAAAGACCAGGCCCGACCAAGGAACCGCACTCTTCGAAGGGTCTCATGATCTGACGGTTCTGGATGAAGCGGCCATCGCTGAACTCGGCATTGGTCGTAAATTCCAGACGCCAACCGTGTTCGAGATGCATTCTGTCGAGGACAATCTTCTTCTCGCGATCAAAGACAAGCGCGGGCCTTTCTTGACCCTATTCTCACGACGCACCACGCTGGAGCGCGAGAGAATTGAGGTGCTCCTCGAACGCATTCGCCTGACCGCTCACCGTTATCGCAAGGCAGGCGAACTGTCCCACGGTCAGAAGCAGTGGCTTGAGATTGGGATGCTGCTGGCGCAGGAGCCTAAACTCCTGCTGATCGACGAGCCTGCCGCCGGCATGACCGATCAGGAGACCGCCGATACAGCCGAACTCTTGCGTGACATTGCCAAAACAAAAGCGGTCGTTGTGGTGGAACATGACATGACCTTCGTGCGCGATCTTAATGTAAAGGTCACATGTCTTCACGATGGCTCCGTGCTCGCAGAAGGTTCGCTCGATGCAGTCAGCGCAAATGAGCGCGTGGTTGAGGTGTACCTGGGCCGATGACGATGCTTTCAGTTGAAAATCTGTCCTTGTATTACGGTGCTGCTCAGGCCTTGCGCGGGGTGTCCGTTGACGCTGCTTTGGGTGAGGTCACCTGCATTCTTGGTCGTAACGGCGTAGGAAAGACATCTCTTCTGCGGGCCATCGCTGGTCATCGGCCGATTTCGGATGGGACGATCCGCTTCGATGGCAAGGATATCTCCCGTCTGCAGCCGTTCGAGCGCGCAGCCTTAGGCATTGCCTATGTTCCACAGGGGCGAGAGATTTTCCCACTGCTGACAGTTCGAGAGAACCTGGAAACAGGTTTTGCGCCACTGACGCGCCCGGAACGTCGGATCCCTGACGAGGTGTTTGAGCTCTTCCCCGTTCTCAGGTCGATGTTGCATCGGCGGGGCGGAGATCTCTCCGGTGGCCAGCAGCAGCAGCTTGCCATTGGCAGAGCGCTCGTGACACGGCCTCGGCTTCTCGTGCTTGATGAGCCGACAGAGGGAATTCAACCTTCCATCATCAAGGACATCGGGCGGGCGATTATCTATCTGCGCGGGCGGAAGGACATGGCCATTCTGCTGGTCGAGCAATATTTTGATTTTGCTCGCGACTTGGCTGACCGCTTTGTGGTCATGGAACGTGGTGAGATCGCCCAGGAGGGTGATCGTGATGCACTTGAGGGCGACGATGTACGTCAACGCTTGGCCATTTGACGGCGCATCGCGGTCGACTACTCCTCAGCGTCAGCGTGCCATCGGGTGCGTCGCATTCAGTGCGGCAGGTCTGAATGGATCCACGCGCCCGATGCGTATTGAGGAAAGCGGTTCCATGCGCATTAGGATACCAAAGGGTGAGGGAACTGGTCTCGATGCCATACTCGTGAACACCGCAGGTGGCATCGCATGCGGCGATCGCTTCACCGTTAGCATTGAGGCGCGTACGGGAGCGGCAATCACGATAGCGACCCCCGCAGCGGAGAAGGTCTACCGTTCTGATGGGCCTGTTGCAGAGCTGGCCGTATCGCTGAATGTGCATTCTGGAGCGCGCCTCGACTGGCTCCCGCAGGAGACCCTTCTGTTCGATGAAGCACGCTTAGCCCGCCGACTCGATGCGACAATCGAGGAGGATGCGCGCCTGACCGTATTTGAGGCGGTTGTGTTCGGGCGTGAAGCGCGTGCCGAGCATATGGCCAATGGTCTGTTCGAAGATCGCTGGCGTATCCGCCGCGGACGGCACCTGGTTTACGCCGATACGTTACGATTGGATGGACCCATCGCGGATCTGCTGAAAAGGCCGAGTGTCGGTAACGGCGCTCGTGCTTTCGCTACCTTGATTCATGTCTCGCCCGAGGCCGAGGCACGTCTCGAGTTCGCCCGCGAGAACCTTTCTTCTGGAAGTGGCTGTGATGCTGCCGCCAGCGCCTGGAATGGTCTGCTGGCTGTGCGATTCTGCGCCATGAGCATCGAAGTGCTTCGGGCAGCAGTCATCCCATTTCTCCTCGTATTCCGCGGCGAGCCCCTGCCTCGTGTCTGGCTCAGCTAGGGTAACCTCATGCAACTTACACCCCGTGAAAAAGACAAGCTCCTCATCGCCATGGCCGCCATGGTTGCGCGCCGACGCCTTGAGCGTGGCGTCAAGCTCAACCATCCGGAAGCCATCGCTCTCATTACCGACACGGTAGTAGAGGGGGCCCGTGATGGAAGATCCGTTGCGGAGCTGATGGAAGCAGGCGCCCATGTCATCACCGCCGATCAGGTCATGGAAGGTGTCGCTGAGATGATTCATGACGTGCAGGTCGAAGCCACATTCCCGGATGGAACGAAGCTCGTCACCGTCCATCATCCCATACGCGGTGCCGCTTCAGCGGATATACCGGGTGAGGTGAAGGCTCAAACCGGTGAGATCATGTTCAATGAAGGTGCCGAACGCATTGCATTGACAATCGCGAATACGGGTGATCGGCCCATTCAGGTTGGGAGCCACTATCATTTCTATGAAACGAACCCGGCTTTATCGTTTGACCGTGAGAAAGCACGCGGCATGCGCCTTGATATCGCACCAGGAACCGCAGTGCGCTTCGAGCCTGGAGCAACACGGGAGGTGGTGTTGGTGCCGCTTTCGGGCAAGCGGGAGGTCTATGGCTTCCGCCAAAGCGTAATGGGGGCACTCTGATGTCGAATGCGAGAAAGCCTCCCTCTCTCCCGCGTGCAGCCTATGCCGATATGTTCGGTCCAACCAGGGGCGACCGGATCCGTCTTGCCGATACCTCCCTCATGATCGAAGTGGAAAAGGATTTCACCATCTACGGCGAAGAGGTGAAATTCGGCGGCGGCAAAGTCATCCGCGACGGAATGGGCCAAGCGCAGACGACACGGGCTGCGGGAGCCGTCGATACGGTCATCACCAATGCAGTGATCCTTGATCACTGGGGCGTGGTGAAGGCCGATATCGGAATCAAAGATGGGCGCATTGCGGCGATCGGCAAGGCGGGCAATCCGGATGTGCAGCCCAATGTCGGTATCATTATCGGTCCTGGCACGGAGATTATTGCCGGCGAAGGCAAGATCATCACCGCAGGTGGCTTCGATTCCCACATTCACTTCATCTGCCCGCAGCAGATCGAAGAGGCCCTCATGTCGGGCATCACCACGATGCTCGGCGGCGGCACGGGGCCTGCGACAGGTACCTTCGCCACCACCTGTACGCCCGGTCCATGGCATATCGCACGCATGATCGAGGCGGCGGATGCCTTCCCCATGAACCTGGCTTTCACCGGCAAGGGCAATGCCTCGCGGCCTGGCGCTTTGGAGGAAATGATCCAGGCAGGTGCCTGCGCTCTCAAGCTGCACGAGGACTGGGGTACCACGCCCGCCGCCATCGATTGCTGTCTGTCGGTAGCCGATGCCTATGACGTGCAGGTGATGATCCACACGGATACCCTGAACGAGTCGGGGTTTGTCGAGGATACGATCGCGGCTTTCAAGGGACGCACGATCCATGCCTTTCACACGGAAGGTGCAGGCGGTGGACACGCGCCGGACATCATCAAGGTGGCAGGATTGCCCAATGTGCTGCCGTCCTCCACCAACCCGACGCGGCCCTATACGGTGAACACCATCGATGAGCATCTCGACATGCTCATGGTCTGCCATCACCTTTCACCCTCGATTCCGGAGGATTTGTCCTTTGCCGAGAGCCGCATCCGTAAGGAGACCATTGCGGCGGAGGATATTCTCCACGACATTGGTGCCCTCTCCATGATGTCATCCGACAGCCAGGCCATGGGCCGCGTCGGAGAAGTCATCATCCGCACGTGGCAAACGGCCCATAAGATGAAAGTGCAGCGCGGTGCACTACCGGGTGAGACGGGGAACAACGATAATTTTCGCGCGCGTCGCTACATCGCGAAATATACGATTAACCCGGCCATTGCGCATGGCGTCTCCAAGCACATTGGCTCAGTCGAAGTCGGTAAGCTCGCCGATCTCGTGATCTGGACACCCGCCTTTTTCGGCGTGAAGCCGGATCTCGTAGTAAAAGGCGGAGTGATTGCGGCTGCGCTCATGGGAGATCCCAATGCTTCTATCCCGACCCCGCAGCCCGTGCATTACCGGCCCATGTTCGGAGCCTATGGCCGGGCGCTCGCCACAACCTCTCTGACCTTCGTATCGAAAGCGGCCGTAGAGAATGGGCTGGCGTCTAAGCTCGGCGTTCAAAAGCAGCTTGTGGCGGTCGAGAACGTTCGCAGCGGCATTGGCAAGAAGGACATGGTGCTCAATGACGCCACACCCATGATCGAGGTCGATCCCGAAACCTACGACGTCCGTGCCGATGGCGATTTGCTGGTCTGCGAGCCCGCAACGATCCTTCCCATGGCCCAACGCTATTTCCTGTTCTAACATGATCCGCGCCACATCCATCATTCGCCACGTAAATGTTGACACCGACTGCATTGTCGATGTGATCACTCTCGACCATGGGGATCGCCACCGCCGACGCATCGTACTGAATGCCGATGGCGGCACCAGGTTTCTACTCGATCTCGACAAGGCAGACGTGCTGGAGGACGGCGATGCCATCTGCCTGGAAACGGGATGGCTCGTTGAGGTAAAAGCGGCTTGCGAGCGCCTCGTCGAGATCAAGACCGACGACCCTCTCGAACTCCTGACGCTGGCCTGGCACATCGGAAACCGGCACGTTCCTGCGGAGATCACACGGGACGCGATCTATATCGGCTATGATCATGTGCTGGTCGATATGCTGCGCGGCCTACGGGCTCAGGTCGATATCGTCGAGCGTCCCTTCCGCCCAGTGCGTGGGGCTTATCACCACCATGGCATTCATTCGGAGCACCATCATCACCATGGACATACCCATGGATGATTGCATGCCGCTTCAGATGATTGATCGTGACCCAATGGCGATCCTGCCGCTCTTTGTCTGGCTGTCGCCCTCCTATCCCGTTGGCTGCTATGCCTATTCCCATACCTTGGAATGGGCAGTGGAAGCAGGAGATGTCACGAGCGAGGAAACGCTCGTTGCCTGGCTTACCGATCTGTTGACTTTGGGGCTAGGGTGCAATGACGCCATTCTGCTCTGTCATGCCTATCGGGCGGTGAGGGCAGGCGATGCTGTTGCTCTCGAAGAGGTCAACGAACTCGCGCTTGCTCTCTCACCCTCGGCCGAGCTCTATCTCGAGACGAGCCAGCAGGGAAGGAGCTTTCTGGATGCGACGCTTGCAGCGTGGCCTTCTCCTCTGTTGATGTCGCTGGAAGGCGATGTCGCTTTTCCTGTCGCCATCGGTATGGCCGCGGCAGCCCATGAAGTCCCTTTAGCCACTACCGCAGCAGCTTATCTCTTTGGACTCGTTCAAACACTCATTTCCGCTGCCATCAGGCTTGCGCCGATTGGTCAGACCGCGGGCATTCGTGTGTGCGCGTCCCTGTCTGTCACCGTTCAGAATGTGTCGCGTCAAGCTCTAGATTTATCGCTCGATGATATTGGCGGCGCAACCTTCCGCGCTGATCTCGGCTCCTTCCATCATGAAAATCAATATACGAGGCTTTTCCGCTCATGAACTCTCAAACGGGACCCCTTCGCGTCGGCATCGGCGGGCCTGTCGGTTCCGGCAAGACGGCACTGATGGAAGCGCTCTGCAAGACTTTCCGCGAGCGCTACGATATTTGCGCCATCACCAATGACATCTACACCAAAGAGGATGCACGGCTTCTGACAGTCGCAGGTGCTCTTCCGGTCGAGCGCATCATGGGTGTCGAGACAGGCGGCTGCCCGCACACGGCTATCCGGGAGGATGCATCCATCAACTTGGCGGCCATCGCCACGATGCGAAAGCGCTTTCCGGCTCTCGATATCGTGCTGGTGGAGTCCGGGGGCGACAATCTCGCGGCGACCTTCTCACCTGAGCTCGCTGATCTCACGATCTATGTCATTGATGTGGCGGGTGGAGAGAAGATCCCGCGCAAAGGCGGTCCCGGCATTACCCGCTCGGATCTGCTCGTCGTCAACAAGATCGATCTGGCACCCCATGTCGGCGCAGATCTCACCATCATGGAGGAGGACACAAAGCGCATGCGCGGCCGGCGTCCTTATGTGTTCAGCAATATCCGTGAAGGCGTCGGGGTTGATGCCATCGCGAAGTTTATCGAGCAAGCCGGCGGCTTGGCTGCGGTTGCGTGAGAAGAGGGGGGATCTCGATGAGACTAATGCGTTCAATTCTTGCAATCAGTGTGGTGGCTAGCGCCACTCCGGCCTTGGCCCATAGGGGGCAGCACCTCATCTCCGGTTTCGCAGCCGGATTCGGACATCCGTTCACAGGTCCGGATCACGTGCTTGCTATGGTCAGCGTTGGCCTGTTCGCGGCCTTTCTCGGACGTAGAGCGACCTGGACTTTACCTGCAGGCTTCATTGCCATGATGCTCGTCGGCGGAGCGCTGGGCATGACGGGGATTGGCATTCCCGCTGTAGAGGCTGGCATTGCTGCCTCTATTATTATTCTTGGAATACTTATTGCATGGGGGCGCTCTTGGCATCCGGCAGCAGCGATGGCGCTTGCGAGTTCGTTTGCTCTCTTCCACGGCTATGCGCATGGCATGGAGATCCCCGAAGGAAGTGGCGTTCTCGCTTATAGCGTTGGCTTTGCTCTTGCGAGCCTTGCCCTGCACCTTTTTGGCCTCGCTACAGGGACTGGCCTAACGAAGCAGAGCCAGGCGTTGCACATTTCAGGCGTGGTCGTCACTTTGGCAGGCTTGTGGGTTGCATTTGGATGACCGTTGCCGCGCGGTCTTCAGGCCGCACGGCTCCTTCTGGTTTAGAAGATCTTGTGTTTGTGCAGGATAAATTGCAGGGCGCGCGCTTATTTTCCTGCTATTTGGCAGCTGTCGCCGCTACCGCAGTGCTCATTTTTTCTTTCCTGCAAAAGCTATATGCGCGTTGTCATATGTAATATTAATGCGCACTGTGCCAGTATCCCAGATTCGCTTATGATCTTGGAGAGGCTCATTGTTTTCCTGTCTATGTCGCTCCTGCTTAGAACGCAATGACAAGTGCTGCTCACACAGCTCCGTAGCCTGAAAATGTAATTACGTGTCGTTTATGCATTGTGCTTGAAACATTGCTGCGGGATGCGCACAAATCTTCAAGGAACAGCGTTGCCGTTCTTCATTTTATTACAACTGTATATCGTGTTGTTCTTCGGTTAAAAGTGCGGCAAGATGAACCGTGTAAACAATAAGAATTGACTTCTGTCCTATCCTTGCCGATCAGACATGTGCGTTGAAGGAGGAGAATAATAATGGGGGGGCGTGCGCGCATCGGCCTTATTGCCGATGATGATGCGTATTTCCGGATGGCCGTGGGTGCAATTCTTAATCGGCAATTTGGTTTCTCCGAGATCATCGAGGCTGGCTCTTTGGATGAGGCCTTGGAGCGACTGGGCGAGTATCCGAACATTGGGGTCGCGCTGTTCGACCTTTCCATGCCGGGCATGGGGACACCCACAAATCTGCGCACGGTTCGGGAATGCTTTCCTGATACACGGGTCGCCGTCATTTCAGCATCCAGCAATCGTCGCAATATCCTTCTGGCTCTTGAGGCTGGAGTACATGGTTACATGCTCAAGAGCCTGAGCATTACGGATCTTGCTGCTGCTCTTCAAACCATCTTCGATGGGGGGATCTATGTCCCTCCCTGCTTGGCGGATATCTCCGGCGCGCCTGTGGAAACGACTGAGGACGAACCGCAGAAGGCTGCAGAAAAGACGGAGCCACCAGCGCCTGAGCCAGAACCGGAGCATGGTGAGCCTGTCAGTCCTCTGACACCGCGCCAGCAAGACGTGCTCGATCTTCTGGTACAGGGCAAGACCAACAAGGAGATCGCCTTGGCTCTCGGGCTTGGAGAGGGGACGGTCAAGATCCATATGGCAGCGATCTTCCGCTATTTCGGCGTGAACAACCGCGCTGCAGCGGCTGTTGCCGGCGCGCGCCCTTATCCGAACCGCCGTCGCAGGCTGATGAGCGGCATGTAATTCAGTAGAAGTGCGTCGCGATGAGGCTCGACTACAAGGTCAGAATGATGCGAGCAGGGACAAAACTGCTCCGCCTGCACCGGGATAGTCTTCACTGGCGCTTCTTGCTGATTGGTGTCGCGGCTCTGGCACCGTTGACAGCCGCTCTCGTCCAATTCGCAGGCGATGAGCGAAAGCTCGCGATGAAGGCGACGCGGGAGCGCGCTGAAATTCTGATTTCCTACGCCATCGATAGCCAGAGCCATATCATTAGCGAGGCGAACACGGCGTTGCACTTCATGAGCGAGGCAGGGGCGCTCCAATCCGACAGGGGGATGTGTGGAGCAACTCTGCAACGTCATCTGAGCATGTACCGATGGATGAGCGCGGTGCGGGTCTCAGATCCGAGTGGCAATGAAATCTGCAGTACCCATGCCGGTGCCAAGGTGCCGAACTTCACAGAGCGTGAATTCTTCCGCCGTGTTCTCAATGGCGAGCGGTTTGCGTTGAGTGAGCTTGCCGTTGATCCGACCAACGGCGATCTCAGCATGACAGCGGCAGTGCCGATCCTCCGGAACGGTCAGATCTCGGGCGTGATCTCTGCTGATGTGCGGCCTGGCTTGTTGGATGAGCGCTCTCTAACCCGGTTTGATCCTGGTCTCGACATCAACATGCTCGTGATCGATCGTAACGGCACTCTTGTCGCTCATTATCCTTCCAAGAAAGAACTTGTTGGTAGGAACCTTCAGGGGTACGACGTCGTGCAGAAGGCCCTTGTGGCCCCACAAGGCAATGCGGAGGCAGCGGACCTTATGGGAGCCTCCCGGCTGTTCGTATTTCGAACCCTGCCAGGTACCGAGGCCATACTCGCGATTGGTTTGAATCGGGCATCGGTGATCGGCCCCATTGATGAGACGCTACGTTACAGAATTTTCCTGGTCATTGTGATTGTCAGTGGTTCGCTCCTCCTCGGCATGCTCGGTGTCGAAGGATTGATCCTAAGACCTTTGCGGAGCTTGGTTCAGACGGCAGAGGCACTCGAACATGGACACTTCAATGTGCGCTCACCGTATAAAGGGGCCGGCGAGGTTCGCATTCTCGAACGCGCCTTCAACAGGATGGCTCAGGCAGTTGCCGATCGAGAGAAGGAGCTAGTGGCGGCCAAAGATGTAGCGGAGAAAGCTCTCAGCCAAGCCAATATTGCCAGCCAGGCAAAAACAAACTTTTTGGCTTCGATGAGCCATGAGATCCGAACGCCCTTGAACGGCATCATCGGGTATACGGAGCAATTGCTTGATGAGAAGCTCAATGCCAAGCAAAGGCGTTATGCGGACCTCATCCAGGTGTCCGCTTCTGCCCTGCTGACGGTTGCTAACGATATTCTCGATTTCTCCAGCATTGAGACCGATCAGATCAAATTGCGGATCCAGCCGTTCTCGCTTGTCTCACTCGTCGACAACACGGTTTCGATTGTCAGCAGCGGCGCGGGCAAAAAAGGCGTGCCGATTAGGATCGAGTGGGATCCGAATATTCCAAAGATGGTTTTGGGCGATGAGGCGCGCCTGCGCCAGGTTTTACTCAATCTCCTGAACAACGCCGTGAAGTTCACGCGTGAAGGGCATATCACGACGCGCTTGGAGAGCAAAGGAACTTCCGAGGCGGGGGATGTGATCCGCATTTCCGTGATCGATACAGGAATCGGTATCGCACCAGAGCAGCATAGCCGTCTCTTCAAGCGCTTCTCTCAAGGCGACCCGTCCATTCGCCGCGAGTTCGGCGGCACGGGTCTGGGGCTTGCTATTTCTAAGCGCTTGGTCGAACTGATGGGCGGCCAGATCGGCGTTGACAGCGAGCAGGGCAAGGGATCGACCTTCTGGATCGAGCTGGCATTGCGTCACGCTGATATGGAACTGCCACTCTCGGCTGAAGCTGGCTTGCCGATGGCCACCAAACCTGCCCGTATCCTCATCGTCGAGGATGTCGATATCAACCGGGAACTGGTGCAGACCCTGCTTGAGTCCGCGGGACACGTCATCGACGCCGTCTCCAATGGGGAGGAGGCAGTCGCAGCTGTCCAGGCCACGTCCTACGATCTGGTGCTGATGGATATCCAGATGCCGGGAATGGATGGAATGACGGCTATCCGTGAGATCCGTCGCCTTGAGCATTCCTCCAGTCAGGTTTTCGTTGCTGCCATGACGGCGAATGTCCTGCCGCAGCAGGTGCGCGACTTCTTGGCTGCCGGTTTCAACGATCACTTAGGCAAGCCTATTCGGCGCGACGATCTTTTTAGAAAGATGAGGGAATGGCTTCCCGATACTACAGAAGGGGCGGATCCCCATCCCGATGCGCGCTTTGGACGGATGAACGTCTTTCAGGAAAGGCATTTTGCCGATTTCAAGAACACGATTGGTGCAGATCGGGTCCTTCAATGGCTCACGCGGCTTGACGAGCTGCTGGCGGCAACCTTCGCCCGCGATGAGTTCGTGGTGGCAGACCGTCGCCACATTGCCAAGGCAGCCCATGCCATAACCTCACAGGCGGCTCTCTTGGGTTTCTCGGAGCTGGCCGAGTTCTGCACGGCTCTCGAGCGAGAGTGTGGAGCAGGCAATGACATTTCCGTGTCTTTGAAAAACGTGTGCCATGCCGCCCAAATGGTTCGGAAAGTGATTGCCCGCATGACCTCTCTGTCGCCAGCATAGCGCAATCGGCCTAGGCCATTCAGTGGAATGGAGTGGGCCTTTGAAATGAGGCAAAGTTTCATATCCTAGACTAGGCGTGAGCGGCGTGCCTTCGGGCGCTCCCCTCGGAGATCAGAAGAATGACCCCAATCCATCGGCCGCAATTTCAAATGTCGGGCGTTCTGCCGCGTCTGAACAAGTTTTGGAAGAATGAGGGCGGGGCAGCAGCCGTTGCAGTGGGCATCATGTCTCCCGTCATTATCGGCGGAATGGCTTTAGGGGGAGAGACAGGATACTGGTATTATACTCAGCGCAAACTCCAGCATGCGGCCGACGTCGCGGCTCATGCGGCAGGCGTCCGCAAGCGAGCTGGGGAAAGCGGAGTGCCGCTTCGGACAGCGGCCACTCAAGTGGCTGCCGCATCGGGCTTTCTGCCCGTGATGGTGGATGCCGATCCCGACCCGGCCGTTACACAACCAGTCGCCACCAACCTGACCATCAACAATCCACCGCAGACCGGTAGCTTCATCGGCAATACCAAGACGGTCGAAGTTGTCCTCACCGAGACCAAGCCGCGCCTTCTGTCATCGATCTTCTCTAACGAGGCTGTCGAGATCAAAGCACGCGCCGTTGTAAGGCTCGATGGAGGCTCTCCTGCATGTGTCGTGGCACTGTCTGAGACAAAGCCGAAAGCCGTTGAGGTCTCCGGCAATACCAGCGTGACTCTCAACGATTGCAGCATCGCTGCCAATTCAGTGCAGCCTGATGCCTACTATATGCCAAATTCCACGGCTGATCTCACGGCAGATTGCATCAGCACAGTCGGCGGCTCTTCCATCAAAGATCCATCAAGTGGGCTATTGGAACTGAAGGTTTGCGAGAGCGTGCAGGAGAACGCGCCCCCGGTCGCGGATCCCTACGCCGACGTTCCCGAGCCGGTCATTACAGGCTGTGATGAATCTGACAAAGTTGTATCAGGTCTTGTCGAGACGGAGCGCACGGATCCCATCAATGGTCCAATAAAGATCTTTTGCTCGGGTATCGAGGTTGAAGCAAACACGACCGCCGAATTCAAACCCGGTCTTTATGTCATCACTGGTGGAGAGTTGAAGGTCAACAACAATGCCACATTGAAGGCGACTGGAGCGACGTTCTTCTTTGCTAACAATACGATAGCTTCAATATCAGGTTCAGCAGTCCTCGATTTGACTGCGCCAACGACGGGGATGTTCGCAGGCCTCGTATTCTATGGGGCGAGCTGTGAGGATGCTCCGACTGAATGTGGGGAGGTGTTCAAGATAACGGGCAACTCGTCCACCACCAGCATCAAAGGAGCGATCTATCTGCCCGGGTCGACGATCGAGTTCCTTGGAGGTACAAATGCATCGTCGAGCTGCCTTCAGATCATCGCCGATAAAGTGACCTTCACAGGCAATTCAGAGATCGAAATGGGAGCGGCGTGCGCGGGAACCGGGACAAAGACCGTCCTTATCGGGGAAGTCGTGAAGCTCGTCGAATAGAACTGGGCGAGGTTTATTCAGGTCCTCAAGAGCGCTCTTTACGAACCTGAGTCAGCATTGCAATCACTAGATGCTCATGATCTTGATCACGGCAGGCGTGATGATAACTGCGAAGAGAACGGGCAGGAAGAACAGGATCATCGGAACAGTGAGCTTGGGCGGAAGCGCCGCAGCCTTCTTCTCGGCCTCGCTCATGCGCATGTCTCGGTTTTCCTGAGCCAGAACCCTCAAGGATTGGGCAAGGGGAGTGCCGTATTTCTCCGACTGGATCAGACTCGTCACGACGCCCTTGACGCCGTCGAGGCCGGTGCGCTCGGCCAGGTTCTCGTAAGCTTTGCGGCGGTCCTGAAGATAGGACAACTCTGCCGTCGTCAGGCTGAGCTCCTCGGCGAGCTCGACACATTGGGAGCCGATCTCCTCCGACACCTTCCGCAAGGCGCTCTCGATGCTCATGCCGCACTCGACGCAGATCAGGAGGAGGTCCATCGCGTCGGGCCAGGACCGGCGGATCGCTTCCTGCCGCTTCGTGATCTTGTTCTTTACGTAAAGCTGAGGGGCGAAGTAGCCGAACCAGGCCGCTGCCACCGCAATACCCAGCTTGACGAAGAGGGGGTGCTGCAGACGCAGCACAACGAAGACATAAAAGATGGCGACGAGGAACATCACCAGAGGCGCAATCGCTCGGACAGCCAGAAATGTGATGACAGGGCTCTGTCCGCGGTAGCCCGCCATGCGCAGCTTCTGGCTAAGGTCTCCATCCTCCATGCGCTTTTCGAGGTCGAGCCAGTCCACAATCGTCTTAAACAGCTTTTTCGGCTCGCTTCGCAGAGACGGCTGCTTGTTCCTGTCATTGAGGCGGGTGCGTTCTCTCAGTCGAATGCGCTCCCGCTCACTGGCGACTTGTGCCATGCGAGTGGTGAATTCGTCGCGCGCGAAATAGGGCCACGACAGGACAAGAATGGCGCCGCCGACCGAAATCGCGGACGAGAAGGCAATGATGAAGTCAGTGTTCGTAAGGAGGGATCCGAGCATCACATGCCTCAGAAGTCGAAATTGATCATCTTACGCATAACGAGAATCCCGACCATCATCCAAAAACCAGATGCCGCAAGCGTAAAATGTCCTGTGGTCGTGGTGAAGAGAAGGCTGATGTAATCAGGCGAAGTCAGATAGATGAGAACGGCAACGACGACAGGCAGGCTGCCGATAATGCCCGCCGAGGCCTTGGCTTCGGAACTGACAGCCTTGATTTTCGCTTTCATCTTCTTGCGCTCACGCAGCACCTTCGAGAGGTTCGCGAGAGCCTCTGAGAGACTGCCACCCGTCCGGCTTTGCAGGGCAATGACAATGGCAAAGAAGTTTGATTCCGGGAGAGGGATACGTTCGGCAAATTTCTGGACCGCCTCGTCCATGGGCACGCCTAGGGTCTGATCCTCCAGAATGACGCGGAATTCGCTTCTGACAGGCTCCTGCGCTTCGAGAGAGATGATCCTCAAGCAATCCACAAGCGGCAAACCCGCTTTGACGCCACGGACGATCACATCGACGGCATTCGGGAATTCTTCCGAGAATTTCTTGAAGCGGCTGCCTCTCTTACCATTCACATAGAGATAAGGGAGGAGAAGTCCTCCTGCTATGCCGAAGCCAATGGAAGGGATGAGGCCGACACCGAAGACAGCCAGAGACGTCAGGAAAGAGATGGCACCGGCGATGAGGCAGATCACATTATATGTTCTGAGATTCCAGCCCAGGCCTGCCTGACGCATGCGGGCCGTCAATGTGAGCTTGGACGTCTTCTTGATCTTTTGCTTGTCTTCCAACTCGCGCAGAGTGGCTTCAACAGCCTTTCTTCTCCTGGACTCGTCATTGCCTGCGACACGGTCGGCCACCGGCCCTGCTGCGGCAATGGCTGCGAAGCGCTTGTAGCTCTCGGAACGGCGCTCGATATAGGAATAGAATAGGGCGATAACGATGCCGCCCGCGCAGAAGGTGACGAGCAGGGCAATGTAGACGGGAGTGAGCTCTTGCGTCAGCATGCTGGCAGCTCGCTAGGTGTTAGATTTTTCGGCGGCGTCGAGGGCAGCTGCGAGGCGCTTTTCCTCTCCATAGTAGCGCGCGCGATCCCAGAAGCGCGGGCGACCGACACCCGTCGAGCGGTGTTGTCCGATGATGTTTCCCTTGGCATCTTCGCCGAGGATTTCATAGGTGAAAAGATCCTGGGTGATGATGACATCGCCCTCGAGGCCGAGAACTTCGGTGATATGCGTAATGCGACGAGAACCGTCACGCAGGCGGGCTGCCTGAACAATCACGTCAACGGAAGAAACGATCATCTCACGGATCGTCTTTGAGGGCAGGCTGTATCCGCCCATCGTGATCATGGACTCGATACGGGACACCGCCTCTCGAGGGGAGTTGGCGTGAAGGGTTCCCATGGATCCATCGTGGCCTGTGTTCATCGCCTGAAGAAGATCGAATGCCTCGGGGCCGCGAACCTCGCCGACGATGATGCGCTCAGGGCGCATACGCAGACAGTTCTTCACGAGATCACGCATGGTGATCTGGCCTTCGCCTTCAATATTCGGCGGGCGTGTTTCCAGGCGCACGATGTGAGGCTGCTGCAATTGAAGCTCCGCGGCGTCCTCGCAGGTCACGATGCGCTCGCCGGGCTCAATATAGCGGGTGAGGCAGTTCAGCAGCGTCGTTTTGCCGGAGCCCGTACCTCCGGAAACAATCACATTGCAGCGGACACGTCCGATGATCTCAAGGATCTGCGCACCTTCGGGAGTGATCGAGCCAAACTTGACGAGCTGATCGAGAGTGAGCTTGTCCTTCTTGAATTTGCGGATTGTGAGGGTTGGTCCATCGATGGCGAGCGGCGGAGCAATCACGTTGACGCGTGAGCCATCCGGTAGGCGCGCGTCGCAGATGGGGCTGGATTCATCGACGCGGCGTCCAACCTGGCTGACGATACGCTGGCAGATATGCAGGAGCTGTGCATTGTCGCGGAACTGGATATCCGTCTTCTGAACCTTGCCGCCGACCTCGATGTAGACCGTATCAGCGCCGTTGACCATGATGTCGGCGATATCGTCCCGGGCCAGAAGGGGCTCGAGGGGGCCATAACCCAGAACGTCGTTGCAGATGTCCTGAAGCAGTTCATCCTGCTCGGCAATCGACATGACGAGCTTCTTGGCGGTCACGATGTCCTTGACGATCTCACCGATCGCCTCACGTGCGTCCCCGAGCTCCATCTTACCCAGCTGGGCGACATCGATGGCTTCGATCAGTGCCGCAAAAACCTGGGCTTTCAGGCCGTAATACTCGTCAGTCTTTCGGCTGCCTTGCGAGCGCGGCTCTGACCGTTCCAACAGATTTTGGGTCGGAGGAACTGTTGCGGATGAGATGCGAGAATGGGGCTGGGTCGGATGGGCCGGTTTGGATGTGCCGGGGGACATGACCTGGGACGGCCGGTCAGTCTGCAATCCGGGGGGGAGGGCATGGGGCTGTTTGATCCCCTCGTTCTGCAAACTTCTCCTGCCGAACATGCTGCAAGCCCCGCTTTGTTTTTGGGCCCTCCAACCTGCCCATCAGGTTGGCTGCCACAATTCGTTAGTGTTTATTAGAGCCTGGCTACCGTTAGGGTCTATTCAGCCTCATGGTCTAGGACTAGCCGAGACAGGCCCTCGGCCAAATGGTCTAATTGATTTACTGGCGCAGGAAATGGTTTGAAAAAAGGATGCCAGATGACCGGACATTCTTCATGCAACGCCGTTCTCTTCAATTGATTGCTACGGTTCTCCTGTTGGGGAGCTCTGCCTTTTCACAACAAGGCAAGGCGGATGAGGCGGTCGTCCAAGTGCCTCCGGGCTCATCTATCTCCCGCCTCAAGGTCACCCGGGATCAGACCACTCTTCCGATGGTTTTGGATTTCGCCAAGATCCTGACCTTCGACCAGCCCGCACGGACTATCATCATCGGCAATCCTGGGATCGTTGACGGTACCCTGAGCGATGAAACCAGTATCGTGCTCACCGGAAAGGCGGTGGGGTCCACGAACATGATCGTTCTGGGTGAGGGTGGTCGGGAGATCGCCAATTTACGCGTGAACGTGTCCACCAACGCGCGACAGGTGACCATGGTCGATCATGGCGGCGTACAACAGACTTATTCCTGCGCCGATACCTGCCGGCCGATCGGAAAGGCTGATCCTGCAAAATAAGGAATGATCTGCCTCTCAAAGCACAAGCGGGACCATCTTGGTCCACACTCATGCCTATCATTCACGCTGCTTTAGGGAAGCGACGGGTGAGCGACATAGTGAATGTGTCACTCACGAAAGCAGGCACAACGGGCCTGAAGATCACATCGGCTTTTACGGATCGAAAACCCGTATCCTCAGTAACCGTGACCTTCGGGATCTCATCCGGATACTGACTCGGGTCTGTGGTCACGAGCGTCGGGAAATCTTTCATGATCTCCGCGACCAGCTGCTCATTACTAGTGTTGAAAACCAAGCTTTTTCGGGCCGCCCGATCCATCGCATTCGACACCTTGTTGTAGAGATAGAATGCGCGGCCAAAGTCGATGGCTATCAAGGATCCTGCAATCAGGAGCAGACCGATGAATGCGAATTCGACGGCAACCGATCCCTTCTCGCAAGAGCCCAGACGTCTGAACGTGCGGGCGATCCTTCTCATCGAACCTGTACCCTGATCTGAGGTTCGAATGAGAAATCCAACAATAGCATGTTCGAGGACCTGCTCTGGGCCCGGAGCGAGTAGAAGGCGAGGGTTGGCTTAGAGCCTGTACATATTGTCGAACAGGCGACATGGGGGCCCTCGATCGCATTGGGGCATACGCAATAGCGAGAGGCGCCGACGATAAGGGGCGGCTTCTCTTTCACCGGAACTGTGCTGCCGACAGCAAAGTTTCCCGAGGCTGCCATGATGTTGAGGACATTGACGACCTCCTCGGCGGCAGGACTTGTGGATTTATCCAGCATGGCTTGCTGAGCGCCGGCTCTGAGAACTTGATCGATCGCCATGCGTTGGTGCGCGAGAACCGCCAGATCTGCGACGGAAAGAGAACCGAGCAGAATGATCGGCGCAAAAAGTGCGAACTCAAGCGCCGAGACTCCAGTCTGATCGCGCAGAAACCTGCTCCATGCAGCCCTGGACCGACAAAGGCCCAGTGCCGAGAGGGCTGTTCTGATTATCTTGAATGGGGCAAGATCCCGCTGCACGGCCGTGACCTCGCTTACTTCCTCACCGAGCCGGAGCCGCGCTTCATCATGCCGAGCAGAGATCCCAGGCGGAGCGCCTTCTTTTGCGAGCGCTTTGCATCCTTTCGACCGGTCAGGATATCAGCGATCTCCCCGAAAGACTTGGGTGCTGCTCCCTTGCTGGAGACTTCAGCGATCATCTGTCCTTTGTTGGCGGCCGTTCCAAACAGCTGGGCTTCGAAACCAATGCAGGTAATCGGCTCAAGCTGAACGGCTTTGGCGAATTCCTTAGGCTTGATCTCGGGCCTCTTCGGCATGCCGACTTGGTTCAGGACCAGCTTGGGTGGAGGATCATGAGGGCGCACTTGCCGTAGAACATTGATCATGTTCTTCGCGTTGCGCAGGTTGGCGAGATCCGGCGCGGCCGTGATGACGATCTCATCTGCTGCAACCAGCACATTCCTGGCCCAGGAGGTCCACATATGCGGCAGGTCCAGAACCGTGAAGGGAATGCTCGATTGTGCAACGTCGATCAGTGGCTCGATTGCGTTCTCGTGGAGATCATAGGGCTTCTCGAGATCCGTCGGAGCGGAGAGGAGATTCAAATGGTCGCCGCACTGGGTCAGAAGGCGGTCCAGAAGTACGTCGTCGAGGCGACCAGTGTCCTGGATCGCTTCCGAGATACCCGGTCCGGTATCAAGGTTGAAATCGAGGCTGGCGGTCCCGAAGGGGAGATCCAGATCGGCGATCATCACGTCGGAGCCGAGCTGGCGGGCGATTGTCCAGGCGACATTGTGAGCGAGGGTCGACGAGCCGACACCGCCCTTGGCGCCAACGAAGGCATAGGTCTGGCCGAGCTTGCTTGATCTGTTCTCGCCATAGATACTGGAGATCGATGCGATCAGCGAGACAGGATTCACCGGTGCAAGGAGATATTCGCTGACGCCTCGCTTGATGAGCTCACGGTAGAGCACGATGTCGTTGGCGTGGCCGATCGCCAGGACGCGTGTCCCCGGATCGCAGACTTCGGCAAGACGGTCGAGATCGGCAATATAAAGATTCCCTTCCGAACGGCTCTCGATGATGACGAGGTTCGGAGTTGACGTCTGGCGATAATGCTCGACGGCGGCGGACACGCCGCCCATATGCACATCTACGCGTGTGCGTGACATCAAGCGATCACGGGCTGCATTCTCGATAACGCTTGCCACATCCGGACTATCGCAAAACGCGTCGATGTTGATGCGTGGGATGCGCGCAGATTCGCGGGCGCGGGCAATGTCTTCCAAAGTGCTCGTTGACGGTGCCGTTTGGTCAAAATCCTGCCGGGTCGCCCTGCGGGGAAGGTCGTCTGCCATGTCGAAGGTCATGTCCGTCATCTGAATGAGCGATCCTGCTGTAGGTTCGCGTGTTAGAACTTCACGACTTCGCTTTGGCCCGCCCGCAGGATCCGCACGGACACGCTCTCCGAAGGAAGTAGAGGCTCGTCGTCATTATCGGCAGCCGAACGTAGCGAAAGGGAGAGAATGCCCGCCGCTTGGGCAGCCGCGATGGCTTCGGCCTGAGATGGGCCGAGCTCGAGGGTCGCCGTTTTGCCGACGGCAACAGGCTGTCCCTTGGCTTCCTCGATCTTCTGGTCGACCGCCAGAACGCGGATGTTGGTGAGGATCGTGCGGCTGAGATTGTCGGTTTGACCTTGTCCGGGACGCGCGACGGTTTGGATCACGTCCACACGGTCATTTGGCAGGATGAACCCACCTGCCGTGCTTTCCACTGAGATGCGAATGGCGACTGCGCGTTTGCCCGGTGCGAGGATGGAGGCGAGCAGGCTCGAGTTACGGGAGAGCTTCTCTTCGCGGATCGGCTCGCCGGAGACGAACTGGCTACGCACCATGATGCCCGTCAAAACCTTGATGGCCTCCGGTTGCGCGGGGCGGGTGATGAAACCGGAGCTGACCGCATCGGCAGGCCAGGGCTGCCACCGAAGGCTTTTGTCGTTCAGGTATTGCCCCTGACCCAGCTCGGCCGATGCAACCAGAACATCGATCATCGCGGCCTGAGGCGCGGGAGCGGGAGCCGTCGTGACGGCAACACCTGGTCTCATCGACAATGCAAGCCAGCCGGCAAGGCTGCCGGCTGTGATAGCGATGACGAGAATGACAATACGCAGCATGATCAAAGACCCTGACGAATGAGAAAGAGCGCTTTCAGGCCTGCCATGGTGATGACCCGTCTCATGACAGCACCGTCATCCAAGGCGTATTCGGAAACATGAAAAGAGCTGCTGCTGCGATCGCAATTCCATAGGGAACGCCAGACTCTCGCGAATGCAGCTGAACGATCCAGGGCACGCCCGTGCAGAAAGCCGGAAGCGGCAATGAACGAAATTTCAGGAGGAGCAGGCTCAGCACACCGCCAAAAACGGCTATGTAAAGGACATAAGGCAGAGCCTGCTCTGCGCCGAGCCACAGCACCATCACCGCGATGAGCTTGGCATCGCCGCCGCCGATCCATCCCAAGCCGAAGACAGCAAACATGCCGGCCAAGACGGCTAATGCAACCGCTGCACTCCACCCGATCTCGACCGCTCCAAAGCCGGCAAGCGGTGCCAAGGCAGCATAGATGGCGAGAAGGAAGAGAACCAGCTCATTGCGGATCTTCATCGTGGCCAGATCCATGAGGCCCGCCCAGATCGTCCCTGCAGCGAAGCAGATGCTTGCAGTGAGCGCTGCTACAGCGGAGATCGTCATTCCGGCCCCTTGGAAGTTCGTATCGCAATGAACGTGGAGAATTCAATGAAAGGAGCGGAGGGGGCTCCCCTCCGCTATGTTCAAGACGTGAGCTTGCCCAAGTCTACGACTTATGGGTTTGCGGTGTTGGCTGCCGTCAGCTTCGTCGCAATCTTATCGAAGCTGATATCCAGCTGGGTGCCAACCACGCTCACGGCTCCGATAATGACGACTGCGATCAGGGCGGCGATGAGGCCGTATTCGATAGCGGTGGCGCCGGACTCGTCCTTCAGGAAGCGCGTAACGAGAGACTTCATAGTTTTTGTTCCTCGGTTTGGTACACTGGTCTGTCGCATGCTTGATGCGACCCCCCACAAGCCCTCGCGGCTGTGTTAAAGATATTTAAGGAACTTTTTGTAGGCAGGTCTATTCAGCCTGATGGCCTAGAGCTTCCAAGAGCCTGAATTCGGCCAAACGGCCTAGTGAGGAGAGGCTGTTATGTCAGGATTGAAGAAGAGATCTTTTGGAGGTCCGTCAACAACACTCTGCCGGACGTCAGCGAGAGCTGCCTGGTGGCAGTAAGGTCTTTCTCGCGAGTTCCATTCGTCCAAATGGTCGAGGGCGACTGTGTTTTAGAAGCTGACCTCAGTGCCGGATCAGCGTTGTTTTGAGCGTGCGACGTTATCCCTCAGGAGGTCCAGGTTGTTGTTGATCGTGGCACTCGCGGGATCGAGTTCGTGGGCTTTGAGGAAATTGCTGCGGGCCTTCACAACATCGCCGCGTAAAAGATAGGAGTAGCCGATGTTGTTGTAATACTCGGCCCGGTCTCCGATCAGGCGGCCGGCCTCCCGATACGCTCTGTCGGCGAGGTCGAAACGACGCACCCGATCGTAAGAGGCGGCAAGGCCCAGCCAAGCCTCGCCGTTGTTCGGCTGAACCTCCACCGTGCGTTCATAATAGCGCGCGGCATGCCCATAATTCCCAGCTGCGAATTGGACCTTCGCAACCTTGAACACCTCGTTGTCAGGATATTCCTCGACGGAGGAGGGGAGCTCGAGCTCGGCGGTACTATTGCCGAAGCTCGAAAGGCCGGTGCTGTTGCAGGCGGCTAACAAGGGAAGTGCACACGCGAGCAGTGCTGATGCCAGCTTACGTTCGAGTGTCCCCATTGCAGCCCCCACGCATCTTTTCCCCGCACTGGATGTGCGATTCACTTAAGGGTGTAGCAATGGATCAGTGGCGCTCGCAAGCCCGGACGCATGGCTTATGCTCTCAGTGGGCATGCGCGATTAATCTGAGATTATGACTAGGCCAGACGGCCTAGACCGCCGGTTCTTTACGGCCCTTTAACCATGCATGCCTCCAAGTATTGGCGTTCTAGGCCATCTGATCGGCTGGACGTGTGGTCCAGAGGAGAATGAGAGCGGCAAAATAGAACAATGTATCGTTTACCAGGGGCGGTTTCAGTGATGCGAGCAACGTTTGATCCGGCGCGCTGCCGTGCTGCGCTGAGCAAGATCGCGCCTGTTCTCGCAATGGCCGCCCTCCTGTCTGCCTTTGTCGGAGTGCTGCCATCGGCTCAGGCCCAGGAGAGACTCCTGCGTTTCAACAAGGGACGCGCCATTGGCGATATCAATGTGGCCCAGGGCCAGTTCCTGACGGCCAGGACCGCTGCGGATGTCGGGCGCGTGGTCGTCGGCAATCCTGATATCGCAACGGCCGTTCCTCTCACCGCGCGCTCTTTCTACGTTCTGGGCAAGGCAGACGGGCGGACCAATGTCGCGGTTTACGGAGCCGACGACGAACTGTTGGGAACGGTCAATGTGGAAGTTGGCGCCGATACGCCTGATCTCGCTGCTACCATCCAGGAAACCATCCCCCAAGCCAACATCAGGACGGAAACCGTCAACGGGCGTCTTCGCCTGAGCGGCACGGTGCCGGACGGGATCGCACTGCGCAAGGCTCTGGAAATCGCAGAGCAATACGGCGGCTCGGACGGCATCATCAATGCTCTGCGTGTCACAGGCGGTCAGCAGGTCATGCTGGAAGTCCGCTTCATCGAGGCGAACCGTAGTGCCGGTCGCGAACTCGGCATCAGCTGGCATGTCCGTAGCGGGTCTCGCGACGTCAGGACGGGGGGCTTCAGGCCCCGCGGTAACGAGGAGATTGAGGATGGTATCGTCCGCTTCAACTCGCTCCTGCCTAGTGGCAGCACGCCCTTCGGTACGGTGCTAGCCAATGTCCTCGGAGGAGGCGTGAGCGCGGATGTTCTCGTGCAGGCTCTCGAAGAGAAGGGATTGGCACGTCGCCTCGCCGAGCCGAACCTGGTTGCTCTTTCCGGGGAGAAGGCGAGCTTCCTGGCTGGTGGCGAAATTCCCATTCCTGTTGCGTCCGACGATAACCAAGTGACCGTCACCTACAAGGAATTCGGTGTTCGCCTGAACTTCACACCCACTGTACTTGAGAATGGAATCATCAATCTCAAGCTGGAGCCTGAGGTTAGTCAGGTTGATGAAACGATCCGCGTCAGCACGGGCTCGATTTCCATTCCAGGTTTCATCACACGGCGTGCCAGCACCTCGATCGAGATCCGTGATGGCCAGAGCTTTGCGATGGCGGGCCTGCTGCAGAGTGTTCACTCGAAGAGCCGCGAGCAGATTCCGTGGCTCGGGCAATTACCCGTCATCGGTACGCTGTTCAGCTCTTCAGCCTTCGAAGAGCAGGAGACGGATCTCGTCATCATCGTGACTCCACGTCTCGTGAAGCCGGGCAAGCCAGGGCAACCGCTTCGCACACCACTCGATTCAGCAAAGCCCAGCAATGATCTCGAGTTCTTCCTTCTCGGCTCGCTCGAAGTCGATAGCGACATGCAGAAGCGCTTCGCTGAAGGAACGGGCGTGATCGGACCGTACGGACACATCGTCGAGCTGAAGCCAGGAAAGCGCAATGCCGTCAAAAAAGTCGTCAAGCAGTAAGGCTCGGCTCGCCATTTCAGCGGCCCTGGCTCTTTCAGCCATATCGCTTGGCGGTTGCGTGGATTACATGGAACGCCGCGATACGATCACTCTCTCTGCAGGCGAGGCACAGGCCTGGAACCGGACAGTGCACACTTCCGATCCTTGGCCACCTTACGTGATGAATACTCAGATTCCAGGTGATGGGCAGCGCACCGCTGTTGTCATGCGACGCTACAGCACCGGTAATGCAGAAACAGGGGGAGTTGCTCCTCCATCCAGTGCCCCGGCAACGCCACAATAACCTGCGCAGCAGGTGAAGGTCTTCCGCGAGTAAGAAATCCCCTGGCTCCGTTGAGGCCAGGGGTTTCTCACAAAAGACGTCAGGCAAGTTTAGCGGATCGTATCGTCCTTGCCGTTGGGACTGCCATCGCCACCGCCATTGCCATAGCCGTTATTGCCATGGCCGCCGCCGTTGTTGCCGTTACCATTGCCATTGGCATTGCCATTGCCATTGCCGGAATTACCCGATCCACCATTGTCGGTGTCGCCGCCGCTGGACGTGCCGCCACCAGCAGATCCGCCGTTACCACCTGTGTTGCCGCTACCAGAATTGGTGCCAGCGCCGCTGCCACCTGTGCCGCCATTATCTGCAACTGCGCCGCCGCTGCCGGATCTCGTCGTGCCGCCACCTGCCGCGCCATCCGCAGCGCCACTGCCGTTGGTTCCACCACTGAGAGATCCCCCACCAGCAGACGCGCCGGTGCTAAGGGTTCCTTCGCCAAACTGGCCACCCTGGAAGATCGTGCCACGGTTGATCGAGCCAGTGGTGATATCACCCTGGTCCTGATTGCGGACGCGATCCGTGCGGCGCAAGGCTTGAGGACGGACGGCGCAGCGGCACACTTCCTCCCCCGCAACAGTGCGAAGGCGGCAGTTGTGGTACATCGACGCATTCGCGACATCTGGCACGCATTGCATGCCTGAGCGAACGGTTTGAGCGAATGACGGAGAGGAAAGGACGGCGAGGAAGGCAGCGCCAGACAAAACGAGGGCGTGGGAACGCTTCATGATTCACCTACTGGAAAGATTTTACTCTACTTAAGTCGCCGCTTGACGACTTTCGTGGCTATATTACGCAAGCCTAGGAATATCGTTCCCGTAAGTTGTTGAAGAAATTACAGCTCAGTAGCTGGAACAATTTTCAAGTTGCAAACATAACTGCAATTCTTCTTTGCGTGCTTGGCCGCTAGATATGAAAAGTCATTCTGTGAGAATATTTACTCAACATGGCTGAAGGTTCTTTCATGCCAGTAGGTGTGAGGATCTAGAGGTCATAAGCCTCGGCCATGAGTGCAATCTCCGTCAGCTTAGCATTGAAGGCGGACCAGTCATCGGCGCGAGCGATAGGTTCCCAGATTGCCTCCACGTCCTCAATCAACATCGTACAAGGCGTTGTTCTCGCAAAGTAGGAGTGGTCGAGTCTAAGGTTTGGAAGGGTCTTGAAATCCTCAAGACTCTGGCGAAATGGCTGGAAGCTGGGATGAGCGTAAAACTCGTCCGATGGGCCCTGTGTCGCGCGTTCGAGGCTCTTCAAGCCGCCAAACCAGTCAAAGAAGGTCTGCTCGAAGGGAGCTCTCGTGCTGTGAAGGAATGTCCATAGGTTTTTGGCAAGCATGCCATCCTGCTCATAGCCTTCAGAGCGAAGACCAAGACGGCGGAGGATGGCAGCTGCGAATTCCTGATGAAGAGCAGGTTCGAAGGCAGCCAATGAGGGTTCAAGTTCGCTCTGCTCAGCAATCGGCAAAAAGCATTCAGCGAGCCTGAACAAGTTCCACAAAAGTGCATCAGGCTGACGCCCGAATGCATAAAGACCTGTCTCATCGAAATAGGCAGCCGTAAAGCCTGGTTCGTAAGAGGGGAGAAAACGCCAAGGGCCGTAATCAAAACTCTCACCTGTGACGTTGATGTTGTCGGTATTGAGAACACCATGAACGAAACCTGCAGCCATCCATTGAGCGCCCATGCGTGCAACGCGCCGACACACTTCTTCGACAAAGGCAGCCGCGCGCTCCATTTCGCTCTGACGCCAAATCTCAGGCATGTAGGTTGCTATCGTATAATCGAGCAGCTTCCTGATATTGTTCGTCTCATCGAGATAGAGCAGGCGCTGGAATGTGCCGACGCGAATATGCGAGTGACTCAGGCGCACGAGAACCGATGAGCGGGTGGGGGAAGGCTCGTCACTGCGCTCGAGTTCCTCACCGGTTTCGATCAGGCTGAATGATTTCGATGTGTTGACCCCCAGTGCATCGAGCATCTCGGTTGCCAGCACCTCCCGAACGCCACCTTTCAGCGTCAGGCGCCCATCGGCGTGGCGAGACCAGGGTGTCTGTCCACTTCCCTTGGTGCCGAGGTCGAGCAGCCTTCCATCCTCGATGTCGTGCAATTGCGCGAACAGAAAGCCGCGTCCGTCGCCGAGATAAGGATTATAGGTTCGGAACTGATGGCCGTGATAGCGCAGCGCTAGGGCCTGCCCGAAACTCCCAGGAAGCGGGGCGAAGAGGCCGAAGTGCCGGATCCATTCCTCATCCGTCAGATCAGCAAGGCCCGTCCGCTCAGCCCAGCGCTGATTACGATAGCGCAGAATGTGGATCGGAAATTCGGCAGGTACGACGACGTCAAAGAAATCCGAGCCCAGATCTTGGTGAGACGTCGAGGCACGGTATGCGGGAGAAAGGGGCATCGGCTCTTATTCCGGTTCGACAGGTTCAATCATGGTCCAGGCAAAATGTTCATAAGGGCTCTCGACGTGTTTTCATGTGACTTGAAACAACAGTGCATTACTCGCATTGAATGTGTAACAGAGTATATGAATGCATCACGCGTTAACCATGCTGTGGAAAAGTATTTTTCAGTAAGGTCAGGAGAAAAACTGTTTTTCGATCCACGGGTTGCATAGCGAGTTTTGATTGGCTCTGGGGTAGGCTTGCCCGAATTGTTGTGTCGTAGCTTGGCTGACTCAGCGGCGACTCCTATGCTTCTCTCAACGAAACAGCCCTGGGAGAGATGAATGGCGCTCAAGGATCTAGCGACCCTCTATGGGCGTGTTGCTTTGGTCGTGCTTGCATTTGCTTTCGTTGCAGGGATCATCGCCGGACCGGTGCTGCAGAAGGCTGGACTCCGCTCATCCGTGACAGCCGCCCAAGATCATGTACCTGCGCCGGAACCGATCCGCGCTAAAACTGCGCCTGCTTCAGGAGGGCAGGGCTAAGAGTCTCTTAGATTTCCTGAGGTATATCGGCCCTCATCCCGATAAGCGGGCTCAACCAGTCCTTTCGGATCCTAACGATGAGCGATGACAGCATTCTGCGGCAGGAGATCCGCCATTCCTTGAGCGGCGTGCGCGGCATGATCCGCTCTTATTCGGGACTGTATTCTAGCGAGGACCTCGCCCGGGATGTGCTGAAGATCTGTGATGACATGGCTCAGTCCTCTCAGTCGACGCCGCGACTGAAGGAGGCTCGCTCCCTCGTTCAGGAACGTTGCGTGAAGTTGGTGCGGGATGCGGACCGTTTCTCCGCGCGAGATCCAGCGGTGATCGCTGCATCCCGTGCACAGGCGGTCGCATCGATCGATGTGATGCAGGATGCGCTTTTCGAGATGCGCAAGGCAGAGATTGCAGCCCCACGGATCGGCGCTCTCCTGCGGAGGAGAAGTCTCTAATTCTGCAACTGCGAGGGACACTGGGCGTTGATGCTCTGTTCAGAGCGTCTTCCATCCAAAGGAACCCTATGCGCACCGAGCCCGCCGCTTCTCAGGACCTTGGGCATCGTGATTTATTCCTTGCGCCATTTGTCGGCTTGCATGCGGTGCGTCTAATCGCGTTGGCGCACCATGCTGGGGCGCAGGGTCTCATCCATCTGGCGCAAGGGCAACGCTGGGCTGAGCAGCTGGCAAGCGCTGTCAAAGGACTGTCGCCGGATCTGGAGGTCCATGTTCTACCACCTTGGGACTGTCTTCCTTATGACAGTGCGTCACCTTCGCGCGATGTCATGGGGCGGCGAATGTCTGTCCTCCGCCAAATGGCGGCACCCGCGAAAGGGCCACGTCTGCTGATTACCAGCCCGGCAGCCGTTGTCCAACGTGTGCCGCCGAGGGAGCTATGGGCGAGTGCGACTTTCTCTCTCAAAACAGGTGACGCATTTATCCAAGAAGCGCTTGAGAGCTTTTTGCATCGCTCGGGTTATGTGTTGGACGACAGAGTCGATGAAGCCGGAGAGGCGGCCATTCGCGGGCAGGTTATCGATCTCTTTCCCGCCAATCGTCCGCTGCCTTATCGCGCGGAGCATGATGGTTCTTCCATTCTTTCCATTCGTCGTTACGATCCTGTTTCTCAACGAACGGAAGAGGATGTTGACAGCATCACGCTGGAGCCGGCTTCGGAAGTCGTTCTGAGCGAGACGAGCGATGATGCTTCTTCCAGAGATCGTTACGTGGGAATGGAGCACCGCCTGCCGGAGTATTATAGACAGCTTGAGACTGTCTTCGACTACTGGCCTGATGCTGAAATGGTCATGGAAGAAAGGGCAGAAGAGCGCCGTCAAAATGCAATGGAACAGATTGCTGATGCCTATGAAAGTCGAAACAGCTTTCGCAGCGGCGCGGAGTATGCAGTCAAGCCAGAACGGCTCTTCATCCTTGATGACGAATGGCAACAGGTTCTGAATGCAATGCAATTGACCCTCATTCGGGATGCTCCGGAAACCGAAACAGGTGAGAGCAAGGTTCCGTTCTTCGCAAGTGCTTCCAAGCCGGCGCAGGCGTTGTCCAGCTTCATAAGTTCCCAAGAGAAATTGCAGCGGAGAATTGTGCTTATCGCGGCGGCCGAGCGCGATCTCAGTCGACTTCGACGCAGCGTACAGAACATTCAAGCAAAAATAGCTGCCGTAGATTGTTGGAATAAGGTGATCAATGGAGAACCTCGAGGATGGTTTTCCATCAAGGCAGATGTCAGGCGTGGCTTCATCGATGATGATGCTGGAGCCGCAGTCATCACGGCATACGATGTCCTCGGGAGCCGAGTCAGCACCGAGGTTGCGCCTGAGGCAACTTCGGTATGGTCTCTGCAGGCAGATGCAGGCTTTCACATTGGTGATACCGTCGTCCACATCGAACATGGCATCGGGAGCTTGGAAGGCATCGAAGCAATTTCGCTTGGAGATCAGAGCGGCGAAGATGCTATCCGTCTGGCTTATGCAGATGAGGCAAAGATCATGGTTCCCGCGACGGGAATGGACCAGATCTGGCGTTATGGTTCGGCATCCGACACTCTTAAATTGGATAGGCTGAATGGCGATGCATGGATTGCCCGCCGCAAGACGATTGAAGCCGAGATCCAGGACGTGTCCAAGCGATTGAGATCTCTGGTTGACGAGCGCAGAGCAGTCCAGATCGATCCGATCACTCCGCCAAACCGGGACTACGAACGCTTCGTCGCTCGCTTTGCGTTTACCGAAACGCCGGATCAGGCCCGTGCCATTGAGGAGGTGCTGCAGGATCTCGCCTCAGGGCATCCCATGGATCGCCTCGTCTGTGGCGATGTTGGGTTCGGCAAGACGGAAGTTGCCCTGCGTGCGGCTGCTGCTGTCGCCTTGTCCGGAAAACAGGTGGCCGTCGTCGCACCTACCACGGTCCTCGCCCGCCAGCATCTGCGGACATTCGAGCGGCGGTTTGCTGGGTTGGACATGGAAATTGCCCATCTCTCGCGTCTGGTCACTCCTGCAGAGGCGCGGGCCGTCAAGAGAGGCCTCGCCGATGGATCAATCAGGATCGTGGTGGGGACGCATGCGCTCGCCGGCAAAGGGATTAGGTTCAAGGATCTCGGCTTGGTGATCATCGACGAGGAGCAGCGCTTCGGGACGGCTCACAAAAGCAAGCTCAGACAATTAGGACGTGGTGGGCACGTGCTCACGCTGACTGCGACACCCATCCCGCGCACGCTGCAATCTTCTCTTGTTGGTCTGCAGGATATCAGCATCATCGCGACGCCGCCCGCGCGGCGCCAGCCGATCCGCACCTTCCTGAGTGCCTTCGACCCAGCCACGGTGCGCGAAGCTCTCATGCGCGAAAAGCGACGCGCGGGGCAGAGCTTCGTCGTGTGTTCGAGGATCGAAGATATCGAACCGATGAGGGGGCAGCTGACCAGGCTTGCTCCTGAACTCGAACTGATCGTGGCGCATGGCCAGATTCCGCCCGAGGAAACGGACGAGGCAATGGTCCGTTTCGCGGATGGAGAGGGAGATGTTCTGCTGACCACAAATATCATCGAGAGCGGCCTCGATGTTCCTCGCGCGAACACCATGCTGGTATGGCGGGCCGATCGTTTCGGTCTCGCGCAGCTTCATCAGCTGCGGGGACGTGTTGGACGAGGACGCATTCGGGGCACCGCCTATCTCTTGACAGAGCCCGATCAGGTGCTTCCCAAGGCAACCGAGAAGCGCTTGCGGACGCTTGTGGCGCTGGACCGCCTCGGCGCTGGGTTTGCCATCAGCGCGCAGGATCTTGATCAACGCGGAGCCGGCTCGATCCTCGGCGAGGAGCAGGCCGGTCATATTAAGCTCATCGGAACAGACCTCTACCAGCATATGCTGCGGCGGGCCTTGCATGGCGAGAGCATTGAGGATGCATGGTCGCCGGAGCTCAATATCGGTCTCATGGGCACTATCCCGGAAAGCTACATCAACGATCCGGAAACGCGGATCAATCTTTATGCGCGGATATCGCGGCTTGATTCACTAGAGAACGTGGAGGATCTCGAAGCTGAGATCGAGGACCGCTTTGGAGCCTTGCCGCAATCCTTGCAGAACCTCATCAACTTGGCGGAGCTGAAGCAGCTGTGTCTTCGTCTAGGGATCGCGCGCGTCGATGCCGGGCCACAGGCCATCGCCCTAACGTTCCGACCCGGAGCTGCCGACGCACTCCCACTGAACCAAGCGATTGAGGATTCCGGTGGCGAGCTTCACTGGAACGGTGAGCGGCTGGTCCTCGCGCGCTCCATAGAAGAGCCTGACGAGCGGTTGAAGTCTATTGTGGCGCTGTTGGGCAGGTTTTTTTGAGATCGGTCGTCCGGCCACTTGCTTGCAGGTCGCATGCGAACATATTCAGCCGAGCGGACTTATCCCTAGAACTGCTTGAGATGATGAGGAGCCCATGACTTCCGAGGAAATCAAGGAGCTGAATGCAGCGCGCGAGAGCCTTGTGAAACGCCGTCGAGAAATGGCACGGCAAATCGCGGAAGCGCCACTTCCCTCGGTGGAAATGGCGGAAGAGCTTTCGAAAATCCTGACCGCCATCGAGGCACTGGATCGAGCCCTCAATGAGGCGGGCCATCCTTACATGAGCCAGAGGGTGGCCGACGAGATGCGGGCGGATGCCTGAGGTCTTCCTTCTTGCCTCTAAAGCTTGATCCTGCCCACGAGATCGAAGCCTCCTGACGTCTTGGGCTTGAGCACGAGAATCTCCCCCTCGGCGGGAAAGGTCCCTGTCAGGACAGTGATGTTGACCTGATGCGTCACGAGCACCAGAACGCCAGGAGAACGCCATTCCTCGATGGTCCGGCGGACGGCTTGCGTCTGTCGATCTTGCTGTCCTCTGTCGGAGAAAAACGAATCCAGAGGTGGGAAAGGCTCGGCCATATCGCCGAATGCAAGGCGGGCCGTTTCAAGCGAGCGGCACCACCGGCTTGAGAGAACACGCTCGACCGATACTTTGCGCTCCCTGAAACGCCAGCCGATGTCCTGCGCTTGAGCGCGCCCGGCATCGGAGAGATTGCGTTGCGTCGCACAATCCCCCAGTCGGAAATTCTGAGGGTCGCCTGTGCCCGGTGCGCGGGCGTGGCGAAGGATCGCAACCGAGCCGCCCGCCTGCAATTGCTGCCAAGCAGCCTCTGATGCGGCTGCTATCTGCGTCGCCCCGAGCGCGATCAGCATTGCACAGGCCAAGGCGAAGATGCTGCTTAGCTTGCATCTCATCTCTTCCTCCCTCTTCACGAGGAAGGTACCATTCTGCTCGGCCGCAACAGGCAAGCTGCTCGATTTTGGCCTCAATACACCAGCTTACTCCCAAACAAGATTGAACAGGGCAGGGCTATAGACAAGGCTCCTGCAGCAAAAAGCACCTGGGGGCATTCCGATGATTTCGAGCCTTGCGCAGTGTGGTCGCTGCATGTTGGCTTGTCGTCGTGGTTTCACCGCTTCCCGCAGCCCTGGCAAAACCTGCGCGACAGGTTGCTCTGACACCGGGTAAATGGCTGAGCTGCAGCAGGTCAACATCATGTGAACTCCACCATCGTGGAAGTGGCTTACCTGGAACAGTACGGGCGTGGGGATGTCTGGACCCTTCCTATGAGTGGGAGAGGTGATTGCGAGGATCTCGCGCTTCTGAAGTGCAAGATGTTGATCGAGCGTGGCTGGCCGACGTCCGCCTTGTCCGTCACAGTTGGCGCAACCGTGCAAGGCGTGGCTCACGCGGTTCTCACGGTTTCTACCGTCCAGGGGCAACTCGTGCTCGACAACCTCAATTCATCCATCCTCCGGCCCTCTCAGACGGGACACCGCTATTTTGCTCGCCAATCCGATAGGGGCTGGATTTCGGCATCCGGAGAGAGAACCGCCGAGCCTATGGCAGACCTGCCGATGGCTCGGGTTGGCTTGCGCTGACGAAGAGACTGAGCCGCTCAAGAGCGGGATAATCGGGTAAAATCCCATGGCAATCATGATCGCTCCCCCAGGCTGAAAATGAAGCTAAGACAGGAAAAGTTTGTCTCTTGATCTAGTATTACATGGCATCTGCGGGCTGAATGGTCCAGATTTCGACGATCCCTCAGGCCTTCCATGCCCCATTCCAGCTCCAGCACTCTGCGCGTCTATGCTTCGGACGATCAACGAGACGACGCCCGCATGTTCGATTTGGCACCCGTATCTCTGTGGCTGGAAGATTACAGCGGCCTGAAGCAGCTTTTCCAGGAGTGGCGGGCCGACGGCGTGACTTCGCTGAGGGCGCATCTTGAGGCCGATCCCGAGCGCGTCCGCGCTTGTTCGAGCCGTATTCGCGTCATCAAGGTCAATCGCAAGACACTCAGTCTGTTCGAGGCCGAGAGTCTGACACATCTGGTTGACAATCTCTCTCAGATTTTCCGTGCCGACATGCTCAAGACCCATATCGATGAGCTGGTTCAGTTATGGGAGGGCAAGCTCGAGTTCGGCAGCAATACCGTCAACTACGCCCTTTCGGGAAAGCGCCTTGACATTCAGCTGAAGGGGACGATCCTGCCGGGACATGAGGACAGCTGGAACCGCGTTCTCGTTGCCATCGAGGATGTGACGGAAAGGGAAACAGCACGTCGCGAACTGGCGGTCAGCGAGTCCTACGCGCGCGGCCTCTTCGAACACTCTCCTGTGTCGCTGTGGGTTGAGGACTTCAGCGCAGTCAAGCAATTGCTTGAGGATGTACGGCGGCAGGGAATCAGCAACTTTCGTACCTTTACGGACGTTCATCCGGAATTCGTCTCCCGCTGCATGAGCGAGATCCGCGTCATCGACGTGAACCGGCACACACTCGAGCTCTTTGCTGCGCCTGATAAGAAGACCCTGCTGAGCAATCTCGGTGAGGTTTTCCGAGAGGAGATGCAGGAGCACTTCCGGGAGCAGCTCATCGATCTCTGGCATGGCAGAATTTTCCAGCAGCGGGAGGTGGTGAACTACTCCCTGGCCGGCGACGAACTTCACCTGCACCTGCAGTTTTCCGTTCTGCCCGGCTACGAACAGGATTGGTCGCTCGTCCAGGTTGCGCTGACGGATATCACGGCCCGCAAGCGCGCCGAGGCCTATCTGGAATATCTCGGTAAGCACGATGTCCTGACCAAGCTCTACAACCGTTCCTTCTTTGTCGATGAGCTCAATCGTCTTGAGCGCAAGGGGCCGTTTCCGTTGACAGTGGTCATCATCGATCTCAACGGATTAAAGACGGCGAACGATCAGCTGGGTCATGCAGCCGGTGATGCGTTGCTGCGCCGTGCGGGCGAGGTGCTCAACAAAGCGGTTGACAAGCCTTCGTGCGCGGCTCGCATCGGCGGCGATGAGTTCGCCCTGCTGCTGCCGGGAACGGAGGAGCGAGACGCCAAGGTGGTCCTGGAGAGCATTGAGAATCTGCTCGAGGTCAACAACCAGTTCTACACCGGTCTTCCGCTCAGTTTTTCCATGGGACTGGCGACCAGCGAGCCTGGCGAGCGGCTGGAATCCGTGGTGAAGCGCGCCGATCTGCGTATGTATGAGGCCAAACGTGCTTACTACGCCACTCTGCAGAGGAACGGTGGCGTTTGAAGCCGACTGATCTTCAGGCCGCTATTGTGATGATTTCGGCTTGCGTTAACCCTAAAGGAATGACGTCGCCGACCTCTTTTCCCATGAGGGCCTGGGCGAGTGGTGAGACATAGGAGATGGTTCCCTTCGCGGGATCGGCCTCGTCCTCACCTACGATCCGATAAGTCTGTTGCCGCCCATCCTCGCGCTCGATGGTCACGAGGGTGCCAAAACGGACGTGGGCCGTGTCGGTGGGAGGAGGCACGACTACGGCCGAAACGCGCCTGGCCGACCAATAGCGCAGATCGCGTGAGAGGCGCGCCATTTCGGCCTTGTCATCGGTGGCCTTCGCTTCCTCAAGGCGCTGTTCCAGGGTTCGGATCTCGGCATCCATCTGGGCAAGTCCCGATGGCGTGACGAGATGATGCGGGCTCAAGGTCCGATCAGGCAGATCCTCAAAAGCTTCGCCACCTTCAGACTCGCGAACAAAGGCACGACTCATAGGCGCTTCCTCCGCTCTTTCGAAGAAAACGCTGTAACTCGGCTAAGTTTCCGCGCCTCAGGTCTTTATTGCTCAGCCTGTCGCAAGCGTCCCACGATGCCGCCTGGGAACGCGTAGACGCTGATGACGAAGAGCGCACCGAGCCAGAGCAGCCACCGATCCGGGTGGATCAGGTTTGGCAGCACCGGCACCCCGGCGAGCGCCTTGCTTCCGGCCTCCATGAGAACCTGCAGGTAGCTCTGGGCGAGAACGAAGAGAGAGGCGCCGATCACAGAACCATACATCGTTCCCATGCCGCCGATGACGACCATGAGCAGAATGTCGATCATGATGGAGAAGGAGAGCGTGGTATCCGGACCATTGTAACGCAGCCACAGGGCCATGAGGGCACCGGCCACCGTGGCGATGAGAGCCGAGATGACGGAGGCTGTCGTACGATACGCCACCACACGATAGCCCAAAGCCTCGGCACGGAACTCGTTCTCGCGGATCGCCTGCAGCACGCGGCCGAACGGAGAATTCACGATGCGCAGAAGCAGAAGGAACATCAGGAGGGCGACGAAGAACAACATGTAAAAGGCAATGAGACGCCCATTGATGGCGACGCCAAGGATTGGCTCGGACAAAAGCCTGAAGGCTGGGCGCAACTCATTCGGCAACTGGAACGATAGGCCATCTTCGCCACCAGTGATGCCGGAAAGCTGGGAGGCGAGAACCGCCATAGCGGAGGCCACGGCCAGCGTAATCATCGAGAAAAAAATCGCACGCACACGCAGCGACAGGAGGCCAATCGCAACAGCCAACACAGCGGAGAGCACAAGAGCCGCAGCGAGGCCGATAGCAACAGAGGTCCAGGTGGGACCAAGACGCTCAAGCGCGATGGCAATGCCGTAGCCGCCGATGCCGAAGAACATCGTATGAGCGAAAGAGACAATCCCGGTATAGCCGAGCAACAGATCGTAGCTGGCAACGAGCACGATGAAGACGCAGATCTTGGCCGCCGTGCTCAATGGCTGGCTGCCGGAAAACAGGAACGGCGTTGCCGCCAACACCACCAGAATGGCGAGCAGGATAAAGGTCAGCACCTTCGAGCGCGGCATGTCCGAGGACAGGATGCCGCTCAAAGCACCGCCGCTCTTGCGGGTCTCATCAAAGGCGAGGGGCAGGGCAGGGGATGTGCTCATCGACGCGCTACCGGAAAGAGGCCCTGCGGACGCCAGATCAGCACGAGGGCCATGACGAGGATGTTGGAGATCAAGGCGAGCTTCGGCTCGAGGAAGCCGACATAGTTGGCCACCAGCGCGACCAGGATGGAACCGACAAAGCAGCCGCCAACAGAGCCGAGGCCGCCGATGATGATGACGATGAACACCAGCACCATCACCTCCATACCCATGCCGGCGGTGAGCGTCTGGCGATAGAAGGCCCACATGACACCGCCGAGGCCGGCAAGTGCTGAGCCTGCTACGAACACGCTGACAAAGAGGCGGCGGATGCGATAACCCAGCGCCTCGACCATCTCAGGATTCTCGACGCCCGCGCGGATCAGAAGGCCAATGCGAGTACGGTTGAGCAGCAGCTGCATGCCGATGAACACTACCAGGCCGATGCCCACTGCCACGACGCGATAACGCTCCATAACGATATCGCCGATGACGAAGGCGCCACGCAGGGTTTGCGGCAGTGGGAGCGGGATGGGCGAAGCGCCCCAGATGGCGTGAATCGCCTGCTCGGCCACGATCAGACCGCCCATGGTCACCAGGATCTGCTTGAGATGGCTGCCATAGACAGGACGCACGATGACGCGCTCGAAAATCGCGCCAACGACGCCAGTGACGCCCATGGCGGCGAGAATGCACAGGAGCAGCAGACCAAGATTCAGCCACACCGAGTCCGCTTGCCCCCAGCCAGCGAGCGGACCGAGGACGAGAAGAGTCGCATAGGCCCCAAGCGAGATGAAGACGCCGTGGCCGAAATTGATGATGTCCATGAGACCGAACACCAGCGTGAGACCGGACGCCATGAGAAAGATCATCATGCCCATCGCAAGGCCCGCGACGGTAAGCGTCACCCAGGTCGAGCCGCTGCCGACGAAGGGTAGAGCAAGGAGCGCGAGCGCGGGAACGAGCGCGAGCGGCAGCCAATCCGTTTTGTTGCGCGGAAGCGGCTCAGGCGATGCAGTAGGTTCAACAGCCATATCGATCATTGGTGAGCATCCAGGGAGAGGCCGAGCAGGCGCTGCTGCAGATTCTTGTCCGTCACCAGCTCGCTCATGGCGCCGGAATGCACGATGCGTCCATCATCCATCACGACGACATTGTCGCCGAGGGCGGAGGCCGCATAGAAATTCTGCTCCACGAGCAAGATCGTCTCGCCTGCCGCTTTAAGAGCCTTGAAGGCCTCGATCATGTTGCGCACCATCACGGGCGCGAGGCCCTTGGTGGGCTCGTCGATGAGCAGAAGGCGGCGCGCCTCGGCAATCGCGCGGGCAATGGCGAGCATCTGCTTCTGGCCGCCGGAGAGATTGCCCGCAGGAAGATTCCAGAACCGCTTGAGCGCCGGGAAGAGGCCGAGCATCCAATCGAGACGCGCAGAATCCACCGGGCCGCTACGGGCAGCGAGCACGATGTTCTCTCGCACGGTGAGATCCGTGAAGATGCCCATGGATTCCGGCACGTATCCAATTCCGGCACGTGCGATATCCGGCGTGCTGTTCTTCGTGATGTCCTTGCCGTCGAACCGGATGGCCCCGGACGATGCCTGCCACAGGCCCATGATCGTGCGCAGAGTCGTCGTCTTGCCGGCGCCATTGCGGCCGAGCAGCATGGTGAGCTGGCCTGCGGGAACGGCAAAGTCGACACCGTGCAGAATGTGATACGGCCCAATATGCGTGTGAACGCCGGATAGCTGCAGCAGAGGCTCAGCCATTCGCTACCTCCACGCCCAGATAAGCTTCCTGCACCACGGGCGAGGCGATGACCTCGGCTGGATCGCCATCAGCCACGAGAGTGCCGTTGTGCAGCACGATGATGCGATCGGCAAGCGAGCGGACTACGTCCATCTTGTGCTCCACGAGAAGTACGGTCGCGTCGCTACGCTGCTTGATGTTGTGAATGAGTTCGAGGACCGTCGGCACCTCATCGACGCTCATGCCGGCGGTGGGCTCATCGAACATGAAAACCTTGGGCTCCATCGCGATGAGCAGCGCGACTTCGAGCTTGCGCTGATCGCCATGTGAAAGCGCCTTCGGTGCGATGTGGCGCTTGTCGCTCAAGCGCACGCGCTCAAGGATCTCTTCCGCCTTCGCGATGAGATCGCGGCGACTGTTCCAGACCTTCAGCAGGGACCAACCCGCCTCGGCGCGGCTTTGCACGGCAAGGCGCACGTTCTCCAGCGCAGTCAGTTCCGGGAAGAGGTTGGTGAGCTGAAAGGCGCGGCCTAGGCCGCGCTTAGCGCGGGCAGACGGCGGTAGGAAGGTGATGTCCTCTCCCTCGACCAGAACCTGTCCCGACGTGGCGCACAACTGGCCGGAGATCAGGTTGAAATAGGTAGTCTTGCCAGCGCCGTTCGGGCCGACAATGGCTGTCAGTGTGCCAGGGGAGAACTGGCACGACACGTTGTTGACGGCCACATGGCCGCCGAAGCGAATGGTAAGCCCGCGCGTTTCAAGCGCGGGCGTTGTCGTGGCTGATGATGTCACAGTTGGCTTACGCATCGGACCCAAAAGTGCAAGCCCACTTTTGGGATCGATCCGATGCTCCCTTTTTACGCGGCGCATCGTTGGATGCGGAAAACCGGGCCTACTTTTCCGCACGATGCGCTAGCGCTTGTTGCGAACCGGAATGGGCATCTTGTCGGCAGGGATCGTGGCGACGAGATCGAGCAGGTCGTTCGCGTCCTTGCCGCTGGCCTTGACCTTGAAGTGATACATAGCCTGCAGCGCCTGGTGATCTTCCTTGCGGAAGCTCATGGTGCCCTTTGGCGTCTCGAAGCTCATGCCTTCCATGGCCTTGATCAGCTTCTCGGTGTCGGTGCCGCCGGCCTTCTCGATCGCGGTGACGACAGCGGAAGCAGCGGCGAAACCGCCTGCGGTGAAGAAGTCCGGCGGAGCGTTGAAGCGCTTCTGGTGCTCGGCGACGAGCCAGTCGTTCATCGCGTTCTTCGGGAAGGCATAGTAGTAGTACACGGCGCCTTCCATACCGGGATAGTTCTTGTAGATCTGCATGACGGGCAGGATGTTACCGCCGGGCGCGATCTCGATGCCGAAACGCTCAGGCTTCAGGTCGGCGATCTTCGGCAGTGGATGCTGACCGGCCCAGATGATGTTGATGATCTTTTTGCCCGGCTTGTCCTTCAGCGCGTCGAAGATGCGCTGAGCGGAGGCGGTAAAATCCGTGGCGTTCTGAGGTGTATATTCCTCGAACACGACCTTCGCGTTCGGGCGGATCTCGGCGAGCGCGTTCTTGAGAGCAGCTACGCCGTCCTTGCCGAAGGCGTAGTCCTGCGCGAGCGTCGCAATGGAAACATCGCCGCTGGCCGGAATGGCTGCCGCGGCGCCATAGGCATCCTGGGTGGAGTTGCGGGCCGTGCGGAAGATGAAGCGATTCCACTTCTCGCCGGTGATCGCATCAGCCACGGCGGGCTCGACGATCAGCACTTTGCCGTTCTCTTCTGCAACGGGAAGCATCGCGAGCGCCGCAGCGGAGGAGGTTGTGCCGACAGCGATGTCGACATTGTCGTCGTTATAAGCCTGCTCCAGCAGCGTCTTTGCGAGATCGGCCTTCAGCTGGTCGTCCTTCACGATCACGGAGATCTTGCGACCGTTCAGCGCCATGGTGCCCTTGGTGAGGTACTCAAGGCCCATCATGAAGCCGGCTTCGGTTTGCTTCGCGTAAGCCTCGAGCGGACCAGTTTTGCCGGCGATCAGAGCAATTTTGATATCCTGGGCAAAAGCCGCAGTGGCGAACAGAATTCCTGCCGTTGCGGCAGTGATTTTGAGCTTGAGGCGCATCGCACTCCCCATGTGTGTTTTTGTTGCACCATTGACGGTCCCGTGGCGGAAACTGTCAAGCGCGATTGTTGGGCAGTCTGTGGAGAGCGCGTTGGTCTTTGGGTTAAGCCTCCGGCAGCACGGGCTCCTCGATATCCTTAGGTACGCGCCCGCGGCGTGCGGCTTCACGTTCGAGAAGCAGCAGAGCCAGACCTGCCGTACAGATCACGGCTGCGCCCACCAGAGTCCAGAACTCGACGATGTCGCCGAAGGCGAGGTAACCCAGCACGATCGCCCAGATGATGAGCGTATACTGGTATGGCGCGACGACAGAGGCCGGAGCAATTTTCAGCGAGCGGTTGACGCAGGCGTGAGCCACCATCGACACGATCCCCAGCAGGAAGAGGCCAGCCAGATCGAGCCATCCTGGCGTGACCCATGCGAAAGGCGCGACGGCGATGCCGAAGATCAGGTTGCCGAGCATCTGGCCCAAGACCAGCGTGCCGTCGTCGGTGTCCCGCAGCTTGCGGGTGGTGATCATCAGTAGCGAATAGAACACGCTGCCGGCCAGAGCGATGGAGGCGGGCCACGAGATCGTCGCGGGCGAGGGACGTAGCGCAATCAGCACGCCGATGAAGCCGACGCCGATGGCGAGGATGCGAGGTTTGTCGATCTTCTCGCCGAGCCAAAACACCGCGAAGGCGGCCACGTAAATGGGGCCCGCGAGATAATAGGTCATCACGTCAGCCAGCGGCAGATAGGTGACGGCCCAGTAGAAGCATGCGACCTCGAAGGTCGAGAGCAGGATGCGGACGGCGTGGAGACCCGGTTGTGGCGGAACTTTAAGCGGAATATTCTGCCGGTGCATGAGCGGCAGAAGAATCGCCAACGCAGCAATGCTGCGCAATAGCAGAACCTGGCCGACGGAATAGGTGGCAACGAGCCATTTGCCCATTACATCATTGACGGAAAACATGAATGTGCCGAGCAGCATCAGGCCGATGCCGACGAGCGCGCCCGAACGCACCATTTTCGCGGATTGGGAGGCAGAGTGACTCATGGGCCGCATACATGGGGGAAGCCGGCGGAATTCACAAGAGGTTTGAAACCTGTCTTAATGCGTTCAGGGCTGGAGGCGATGTCATGAACGATCGAGCACCGGAGGATCCCGGTATCGAGGAGCGGGTGCGCGGGAGTTTCACAAAGCAGGGGCTCATGGAGACCCTGGGCGCGTCGATAGCTCACGTGTCTCCAGGGCTGGTGCAAATCGCAATGCCCACCTCGCCAAGTGTATCGCAGCAGCACGGCTTCGTGCACGCGGGTGCCGTGGCGAGTATTGCGGATTCCGCCGCGGGCTATGCGGCCCTGACCCTGATGCCTTCTGGCGCGGGCGTCCTCACGGTCGAGTTCAAGATCAATCTTCTCGCGCCCGCTATCGGTAGTCGGCTTGTGGCGCGTGGGCGGGTCGTCAAAGCGGGGCGGACAATCACGCTCGCACAAGCGGATGTCTTTGCCGAGAACGGAGGGCAAGAGAAGCTCATTGCTGTTCTAACCGCCACTTTGATGACGATTCAGGGGCGCGATGGTGTGGGCGATTAGAACGTCTTGGCGCCGTTCACCGG
>NZ_LCYG01000046.1 GCF_001017175.1 Microvirga vignae
GGACTTGTCACATTAACTGGTATTGAGCGCACTGAGGTAAACTCGGTCACCTGGCGGGCTCACGCAGCAATGCAGGCTGCAGACTTCCACTCCGCCATGGCATTGAGGCGGTGAAGGTGGATAGCAAGGGCAGAGCGGCGGGAGCGGGTCGGAATGAAGAGATTGCGGACGGCCGAGAAAACGCCGACAAAACGCTGGAGCCCTCCGGGTGATCGAAAGCCCTGCATCGCCCGTTCTCGCCGGCGCAAGGGCAGATGCGAATTCTCCGCGCGGTTATTCAGCCCCTTATGCGAGCGATGCTCGATCCTCGGCATGATCTGACGCCGGGCGGCAGCATAGGAGCCCAGTTTGTCGGTGATCATCCGTCGCGGTGGGCAGCCCTGCTTCTTCAACAGACGCTTCAGCAAGCGCTGGGCCGCCTTGGTGTCGCGCCGCGTCTGGACGATCTCATCGAGCCCATATCCATCTTGGTCGACGGCCCGCCAGAGCCAGTGCTGCTGGCCGGCAATGGTGATCACGACCTCATCCAAATGCCAGATGTCGCGCGGGCTTGGCGCCTTGCGTCTGAGGCGGCGGGCGTAAGACGACCCGAACTTCATCACCCAGCGCCGGAGCGTTTCATAAGAAACGACGATTCCACGCTCGAGCAGCATCTCCTCGACGAGCCGCAAGTTCAGTGGGAAACGAAAATACAACCAGACGGCATGAGCGATGATCTGAGGCGGAAAGCGGTGGCGTTTATAGCTGACGGGCTTGGTCATGCCAGTCGATCTATACGACCCACTCTCATGCCCGAGTTAATGTGACACCACCCACGCCATCCTCCGTCCGTGAACCCAGGGAGCAGTATCTGAAACTCTGAAACAAAGAGTTTGCGACAGAGTCTGCCACCCACTGAGGCCTCCATGTAAGCGAAGATCTCTTGTGCAATCCCCGATAAAGGCCAAAATCTCATGGCGGTGAAGATACATCATTAGCATCAGCTCCCGTGGGACGAGGCCATGCAACGATTACCAACGTGTCTACCAAATGGATTGTGTTTATCGGGTCTGCTGTTTTGTAGCGGTCTAGCGGGAGGCGGACGGCAACCATGAACCTTCGGCATCTCGATATCTTTCGATACGCGGTTAAACATGGCACGTTAACCCAGGCGGCGGAACTCCTATCCATTTCTCAGCCCGCAGCCAGCAAGCTCCTGTCGCAACTCGAGTATATGCTTGGCATAAAGTTATTCGAGCGCAAGCGGCGGCGTCTCGTGCTGACCCGCGAAGGCGAAATGTTCTATGCTGAGCTCGAGCGCGCGTGGACCGGCTTCGAGCGGCTCAAGCGGGTCGCTCGGGACATTCGCGAGCTGCAATTTGGGCGACTAAACCTTGCGGCGTCGCCGATGTTCGCAGGATCGGTGATGCCGCGCGTGGTGGCCCGCTTTTCTGAAGAGCACGAGAACATTGCGATTTCATTCCATGCCCGCAGTTCCGACCGAATTGTGGAATGGGCGATCGCGCAGCAGATCGACATAGGCTTCACGAACTCGCCGGTCTCCCATCCGCAGGTAACCTGCCGACTCATAGCCCGGGTCCCAGGTGTCTGCGTGCTACCGCTCGGGCACAGTCTCGCCAAAGAGGATGTCATCACTCCGCCTCATCTCGCCGACCAACTCTTCGTGTCTGTCGGAAATGCTGAACTGCAACGGCGGATGATGTTCAATGAGATATTCGACAGCGCCGGCGTGCCACCCCGCCTTCTACTTGAGGTCCCGATGACGCCCGTGGCCTGCGCAGTTGTCGCGAACGGCGCGGGCGTCGCCATTGTGGACGAGACGACGGCTCATTGCTTCGCCCAGGGTGGTCTCGTGATCAAACCCTTCCAACCTCATGTTTTCTTCCCCGTCTGGTGCGTGCGACCGACCGCCCTGCGCGGTTCGGCTCTTACCGATGCATTCGAAGCTGAGGTCGAAGCCGAACTTGCCCGTCACGGCTACCTCTTTCAGGACTAAAAGCCCATTTAGCACGACGAGCGACCGCTCCGTACCGGCCCGCACACAAGCCGCAGTTCATAACCTCCAGTTATGAACTGCGAAAAACAAAAGTATTGATCTGGATCAAAGACAACCCATACGCTCAAGCCATCGCCATCAGATTGGTTTGCGGTCTGCTGGTCAATTATCGGGCTGTAAGCCTATGGGTCAGGCGGGGTATGGCGCGCTTGTATACATACGAAGCAATCAAGATTCAACCTAGTCAGAACTCACTCCACTAGGATAAACGATGAGATTGACAATATACATCGTTCGCCGCCTGCTCTTTGCTTTTCTCCTGATGGTAGGCGTGAGTCTGATCATCTTCTTCCTGGTCAATGCCGTCGGTGATCCGATCGAGTTGATGATGGCGGAGACACCCGGCGTCTCCGCCGAGACCATCGAGCGCATGAAAGTGCATTATGGGCTCGATCAGGATCCATTGACCCGATACTTCATCTGGCTCGGCAAGCTCCTTTCCCTCGATTTCGGAACAAGCATCATCTACAACCAGCCTGTCGGCTCTCTGATTGCGACCTGGGGCTGGCAAACTTTCAAGATCCAAGTGCCCGCGATCCTGATCGCCCTCGCGATTGCGATCTTCGTTGGCACAACAGCAGCACGGCGCCAGCATTCCCGCACCGACTTCGCGGTCATGAGCGGTGCCCTCCTGGGGCAGTCTCTGCCGGCTTTCTTTCTCGGGATCCTGTTGATCCTGATCTTCTCCTATACCTTCGACGTCTTGCCCAGCTACGGAGCGTATTCGACCCGTGGTTATCTGTGGGGCAGTGTTGTTGCCGACGGTCTCTGGCACATGGTTCTGCCCGTTGCCATGCTTGCCTTCTTTAATACGGCCACCCTGACGCTTCTGATGCGCTCCAACATGGTGGATGTGTTGAAGTTGGACTTCATAGCGGCGGCGCGGGCGAGCGGCATCCCGGAGAGGCGTGTGGTCTATCGGCATGCGCTGCGGGTCGCGGTCATTCCGGTGCTGACCTACCTCGGCCTGCTTGTGGGGCTGATGCTCGGTACCGCTCCAGTGACCGAGACCGTCTTTACCTGGCCAGGGCTGGGCTATCTCTATGTCACAGCAATCCATCAGCTCGATTACCCCATCATCATGGGCGCCAGCATGGTCATCGCCGCGATGCTCATCGCAGCGACGACACTCACCGACATCGCCTACGTCCTCATCGATCCGCGCATCCGATTGGAGTAAGTCCTTGTCTGACTCGTCTTCATTAAATGCGTCAGTCCTTCCAGATGACGCCGCAGTGCTCGCCCGGCACAAGCCTAAGGGGATTTGGCGACAGGGCTGCGAGCGTTTCCTCCACAGCCGCACCGGGATGCTGGGCCTTGTTCTGGTGGCTCTCGTCGTCGCTGTTGCCGTCTTTGGCCCATTCCTCGCGCCGTTTGATCCGCACGATCAATCCGCCATGCTCGATCCGGGAGCCAAGGCGCCTCCGAGTTGGGTCCATCCTTTGGGTACCGACCGGATGGCCTACGATGTGGCAAGCCGGGTCATCTACGGCGCGCCCACGGCTCTCATCGTTGGCCTCGGGGCCATGTCGATCGCAGCCTTCGTAGGCGTTGTCGTCGGGGGCATCGCCGGTTACCGCGGTGGCCTCACCGACGAGATCATCATGCGGGCCACGGACTTCTTCCTCGTCATTCCGGTCTTCGTCGTGATCCTCGCCGTCGTGAGACTGCTCTCCAGCATGGTGGTCAATACGCCTCTCGAGAGTATCCCTTATCTCAATCTTGGCACGATCATCGTCCTGATCGGCATCTTTGGCTGGGCTCCGATCGCACGGATGACCCGCGCCGAATTCCTGCGCCTGAAGAACCAGGAGTTTATCGAGGCTGCGCGCTGCATTGGCGCAACGACGGGCGATATTCTGTTCCGACACATCCTGCCGAACGCCCTGCCATCACTCATCGTCATGGTCGCTCTCGGAATCGGCGGGGCTATCCTGTCGGAGGCCATGATCGGTTTCCTCGGTTTCGGCGACCCGAAGGCGGTGAGTTGGGGACAGCTTCTGTTCTTCAACTACGAGTCACTCAAGGTGGCGCCATGGGCCTCGCTTGCCCCGGGAGCCGCGATTTTCGTGACAGTTCTCGGATTCAATCTCCTCGCCGATGGGCTCTCGGATGCCTTCAATCCACGTAGCGGAAGGTGATCCGATGCACCAGGCCAATATCTCTCGTCCGATTACCGATCCACTCACGACATCCCCTTCGTCGATCGCCTCCGCGGGGCTCAGCCGTGCTCCCCTGTCCACCGGCGAGCGAGCCCAGGTCGGCGGCTTGGTTTCAGCCGGTGAGGCCACAGAGCCGCTCGTGCACGTGGATAACTTGCGCATTCATTTCCCTCCTCGGAGAGCTCCCATCCGAGTCGTGGAAGGCGTCAGCTACTCGGTTGCTCGAGGGGAAACTCTCGGCATCGTCGGTGAGTCCGGCAGCGGAAAGACGCTGTCCAGCCTTGCAATCCTGCGCCTCCTTCCGCGCCCCGCCCAGATTGCCGGAGGACGCATTGTCTTCGAGGGCGAGGATCTCGCCGCGAAGTCCGACGAGGAAATGCGGCGACTGCGCGGCAAGCGCATCGCCATGGTTTTCCAGAACCCCGGCTTCTCTCTCCATCCACTCATGACGATTGGTGCACAACTCAGCGAGATTCTCGCCGTTCATGAGAGGCTCGCCCGAAAGGATGCCGACGCACGGGTTGAAGAATTGCTTCGTCTCGTCGGTATCAGCGACCCTGGAGCCCGGATCAGACAGTACCCGCATGAGCTCAGTGGCGGCATGAAGCAGCGGGTCTGTATTGCCCGCGCTCTCCTGTGCAATCCAAGCCTCGTACTTGCCGACGAGCCGACGACCAGCCTGGATGTCACTATCCAGGCTCAGATCCTCGAACTGTTCGAGGAACTGAAGGCACGCTTCCGCATGTCGATGATCTTCGTGACCCATGACATGGGCGTCGTGGCTCGGATCGCGGACCGGATCGCCGTCATGTATGCAGGGCAGATCTGCGAGACGGCTGACGCATCAACAATATTCTCTGATCCACAGCACCCGTATACTCGCGCGCTTCTCGGCAGCACACCGCGGGTCGATCAACGTTCAACACGCGCGAGTGGCTTCCGGCTCCCGACGATCGGAGGATCTGGACCGACGATCATGCAGCAAGGCGATGGGTGCCGTTTTGCGACCCGCTGTCCGGAGGCCGGTCCCGAATGCGCCCGGCTTGCGCCCCTGCCACTCGCCGTTGGACCGAGGCACATTGTTCATTGCTTGAAGCGCGGTAGCGCAGGGGAGGCGAACCATGCTTGAGCCGGTGCGAAGCGCGGCTGCGTCCGATCCCTTGCTCACTGTCCGCAATCTCTCAAAGAGCTACCCGGTCACTCGTTCAGGTCTTCTGCGCAAGAAAATCGTCGGAACGATTGACGCGGTAAAGGAAGTCAGTTTTTCGGTCCATGCCGGAGAGACGTTGAGCATTGTGGGCGAGAGCGGCTGCGGCAAGACGACGACGGCCCGCTCCATTCTCAACCTCGTCGCGCCGACCTCGGGCGAGATCCAGTATCAAGGCCGTGACGTCGTCAAGACCTTTGCGACCGGCGGGCGAGAGGACGCTTTGGCTTTGCGGCGGCAGATGCAATACGTCTTCCAGGATCCGTATCTGTCACTTAACCCGCGCTGGAGCGTACGACAGATCCTGAGGGAGCCGTTGCGGATACACCGGCGAGGCGAGCCCGCGACCTGGGATGACCAAATCGAGCACCTTCTTGCCCGCGTTGGTCTGCCGGCGAGCTATGCGGATCGATATCCGCATGAATTCTCAGGTGGACAGAGGCAGCGCATCGGTATTGCTCGCGCACTTGCAGTCGAGCCTCGCTTGTTGATCTGCGACGAGCCGGTCTCGTCCCTCGACGTTTCGGTCCGTGCTCAGATTCTCAACCTCCTCGCCGATCTACAGGACGATCTCGGGCTGTCTTACCTTTACATTTCCCACGACCTCGGCTCGGTCCGATTCCTGAGCCGGCGAGTGGCGGTGATGTATCTCGGCACGATTGTCGAAATCGGTGACGTCGATGCGATCTTTGACCGGCCGCGTCATCACTATACCGCAGCGCTCCTCTCGGCGATCCCGGTGCCCGACCCAACGCGGGTCGCCACCGCTAAGGGCGTGCGCGGCGAGGCGCCGTCTGTCACCGAACGCCCGCGAGGATGCCCCTTCCATACGCGCTGCCCCGCGGCGCTGCCTGTGTGTCGGGATGAAATGCCGGCCCTCGTGCCGAGCGATCCCGACCACAAGCTTGCCTGCCACAATCCACGATGAGGTCTACTGCCGGTGAACCGGCCAGCGAAGAGGAGCGTCCGAAACTCACATCCTTCGTCTATCGCGCTCTCATGGTAAGGCGCAGCATTCACATAAACTTACAAATGCACAGAGGAGAACAAAAATGGGTGGGAATACAACGACTCGACGCAATCTGCTCAAACTTGGCGGAGCGGGCCTCGCCGCAGGCGCCATGCCAACAGTGTTCACACAGTCGGCATTGGCAAAGGAGCCGTTTTTCAAGATTTATCTGACCATCTTCAACAACGTTCAATCCCGAATGATCTGGACGGACCTGATCGGCAAGCAGATCGCGAAGCTTGGGATTGAGGTTGTGACGAGCTTCCATCCACCTTCCGCCATCATCGCCCGTCGATCGAGCGACAAGGGCAAGACTTTCGTCGACGGCGGATGGGACATGTATTCGGAGCGCATCTATTACAGCGGCCTCACCCCGCTACCGGAAGTGCTTTTTCACAGCCGAGCGGAGCCGCCGAACGGGCAGAACTATTACCGAATCAACGACCCGGTGATCGACGCAGCGATTGAGCGCCACTCGCGTGCCGTGGACCCGAAAGAGCGGCAACAGGCGATCAGGGACTTTCAGAAGCGCTGGTATGAGACCGAGCCGCTCCTGATGGTCTTTTATCCCGAGGATGTGATCATCACGAACCCGAAGCTGAAGGGTTTCGACTCGACGACGTATAATCCTGTGTTCTTTCCCCGTCCGGAAAACTGGACGATCGAAGGTGCCACCGGCGATGTGAGCGCCGCCTTCGCATCCTGGCAGCCGCCGAGCACCCTCGTCCCCATGTATTCGACCGGGTACAACGAGGCGAATATCTTTGGGCCTGCCTATAACGGACTGTTCGAATATGAAAGCTGGCAGACAAAGAAGGTCGTGCCCGCCTTGGCAGAGTCTTATACCCGCTCTGACGACGGGAAACATTGGGTCATCACTCTGCGCAAAGGTGTAAAGTGGCACAGTGGGGAGGAGTTCACGGCCGAGGACGTGAAGTTCACCTGGGACCGGGTGCTGGATCCTGCATACGGCAGCCTGTACCAATCGCCCCTGAAGACCGCGCTTGGCGGACCCGACGCCTATAAGGTTACGGGCCCCCATGAGATCACAGTCGATCTTCCGGAATATTCCCTGCTGTTTGAGGAGTTCGTCCTGCCGGTGATCGCCATGATGCCGGCTCATGCCTACCGCAACATCAAGCCGGAGCAGATGCGTGGCCACACGATCAGCACCTGGCTGGGAACGTTTCCTGTCGAGACGTCGAACGGCAAGGTCTTCGAGGCCAAAGGTGCCGTCGGCACTGGACCGTGGATCCCGCAGGGGTTCGATCCGGCGCGCAAAGCCTACAAGTACATCAAGAACGAGAACTACTGGAAGAAAACACCCGGTAACGTGACGACCTTCTACGTCGTCAACATTCAGGGCGCAGATGCCGTCCTCAGCGCTCTCAAGGCCGGCGAGATCGATGCTCACGACCCCATGTATGACGTGGGTGGTTTGGTCAATACCATTGATCCTTCATGGGGCAAGGTAAACCGCTTCGACTCGTTCAAGTGGCAGCAAATGTGCCTAAACATGGCTCACCCGGTCTTCGGGACCGGCGTCGACACACCGCTCGGCCGGAAGGATCCCAGCCGCGCGGCTGAAGCCGCGGCATATGTCCGAAAAGCGATGAGTCACGCGATCCCACGAGAGCAGATTATCAAGAATGTCGTCAGCGGCGACGGCAAGCCAGGAACAGTCCCGATCCCCTTCACGGCAGCCGAGTACGCTCACGATCTGCTGAAGCCCATCGCCTACGACATGGATCTGGCGCGCAAGTACATGGAAAAGGCCGGCTACGTCTACTGACGGGCCCCGTTTGCATCCTGTGATCATCCAAGCGGGCCGCAGCTGTGGCCCGTTATCCCTCCCACTCGCCTTTTTAAGGACTGAAATCATGCGTGTTGCTATTCTGGGTGCTGGCGCAATTGCCTACGGATGCGCGGCCTTTCTCTGTCGCGAGGGGCACGAGCCCGTGCTCTGGTCGCCTTCCGGGAGTCGCGGCCGGTCTATTTCGAGCGGTGCTCCTCTGGTAGCGCAGGGCGCCATCGAGGGCTCGTTCCATCCCCAAGTCACGGAGCGTTGCGAGGATGCCATACGAGATGCCGAGGCCGTACTCGTCGCACTTCCTGCCAATGGTCATAAACGGGCCATGGACGAGGCCGCGCCATATCTCCGGCCCGATCAGACGGTCATGATTTCCTCGCATACGTCGTTCAGCGCCCTCTATCTCGCGAAGCTCTTGGCCAAGCGCGGAATCGAGGTGCCGATCGTGGTGTGGAGCACGACCGTGACGGCCGGTCGTCAGACCGGTGATGCCTCGGTCAACGTCGCTGTCGTTCGCACAAAGGTCGACGCGGCAACTCTCCCGGCTTCCGCGAGTGGCAAAGGGCTCGCCGTCTGCAGAGCTTTGTTCGGTGATCGTTTCAATGAGCGGCCGGACATGCTCGCGATCGCTCTGAGCAATCTCAATCCGCAGAACCACATGGGAATTGCGCTCTGCAACTTCACGCGCATGGAGCGAGGGGAGCGCTGGGGGCAGAACGAGAATATTACGGACTCGGTCGGGAACCTGCTCCAGTCCCTTGATGACGAACGCCTCGCAATAGCGGCAGCATTCGGCTACCAGGTGCGCACAATCCAGGAGCATTACCACCTTTCGTTTCATGTTGAGCCAGGTCCGGTCGGGGCGATGTCGAAGGCGATCCATGAGCGTGGCGGCGGTGGTTACGGCCCAACAACAATCGATACTCGCTACGTACTCGAGGATGTGCCCTATGGTCTCGTTCCGACCGTCATGCTCGGCACGTTGACCGGAGTCGGCGCACCGCTCCACGCCGCGGGCATCCGTATCTTCTCAGCCCTGTACGGCCGGGATCTTGCCGCCGAGAACGATCTCCTGCCGGAGCTCGGCCTCGAAGGCATGTCCCTCGAGGATCTGCGCATCCTCATGCGCGACGGCTGGGATCAAGAGGCGCTCGCTGCCTGAGTATTTCCGCGACACTTCCGAAGCTCTTTTCCCAAGCCCTTTTCAACGGCACCTGCGCGACCTCCTTGGTCAAGTGCTGTGTGCGGAACTTCCATGGAGAAACAAACATGACTGATGTGATCGTCATCGGCGCTGGTGTCATCGGCACCTCGGTCGCTTATCGTCTTTCTCAGGCGGGCGTCAATGTCACGGTACTCGAAGCCGAACGGGTCGGCGGGGGCACGTCCGGCTCGAGCTTCGCCTGGACAAATTCCAACAACAAGACGCCGCGTCCCTATTTCGATCTGAATGTCGCGGGCATGCGCGCCCACGCGGCCCTCGCTGACGAGTTTGGGGGGACACCCTGGTGGCACGGCGGTGGCCGCCTCGAATGGGTGGAAGAGAGTGGACGCTCGGCCCAGCGCGACAAGGTTGAGCGCTTGCGCTCCTGGAATTATGCGGCCGAATGGCTGACTGCCAAGGAAGTGAGCGAGATTGAGCCTGATATCGATCCTAATCTGATCGGCGATGCGCCTGTCGCCTATTATCCGGAAGAAGGCTGGCTTGATCCTGTTGTCTACGCGCAAGCCATGATGGCAGCGGCCCGCCGGCTCGGCGCGAAGCTCGAGATCGGCGTCCGTGTGAATGGCATCGAGTTTCAATCAGGCCGCGTCACCGGCGTGCGAAGTGCGGACGGGCGCGTCTTCCGAGCCGACCGCGTCATCAACTGCGCGGGCCGCTGGCTCAACGACGCTGCGGATGAGGAGGTGCTGCACGTACCGCTTGCCCCGACAACCGGTTTTCTCGTGTTCACGCCACCGGTCCCAACTCAAATATCACGGGTGGTCTCGACGCCTTTGTGTGACTTCCGGCCGGATGGAGCAGGGCGCCTCATGATTCATTGGGGCCCTGCCGACGCGACGATCACGCCAGACCTTTCCGTCAATCCAGGCATGGCCGAGGCCGAGGAACTCGTTCAACGCCTTGCGCAGGTGCTGCCTTGCATCGGAACTGCGCGGCCAGAAGCCGTTCGTGTCACACGGCGGCCGATTCCGAAGGATGGCTACTCGGCAGTCGGCCCGATTCCAGGGGTGGAAGGATACTATGTTGTTGTCACTCATAGTGGCGTCACCCTATCGCCCTTCCTCGGCATCGCCGTAGCGGATGAGATTGCCTCTGGTCGCACCCGGCCAGAGCTGGCTCCCTTCCGCCCGAGCCGCTTCTTCGAAGCGGACATGTCGGCAGAACAAGAGGCAGTTCCTGCCTAGCCGATAGTGACGAGATAAGCCCAGCAAAGGTGACGTTGCTAGGTTGGCAATGCGAAGGATTCATCCATCCCGTGGCTCGGTATGTGGAGTCACTGGTGGAGAAATTTGCGCATTGCCACGTTACTCAGGTACGAGGGCGAGGCGTGTAGATGGGCTGGTGTGAGCATGACCAAGCCTGTCAGCTACAAACGCCACCGATTTCCACGGAACTGTCGCAAGCCCTTCGGTAACTTAGTTCTCTTATACCTCCGGTGAGACCGGAGGTGTACGACGTACAAGGGGCGAACAGGTCTCAGGTAATCCGGAGCGGTTCGTCAAGGAGCCGCTCCTGTGTCGATCTTCAAGCGCCGCCGCTTTCCGGATGAGATCACCCTTCTGTGCGGGCGCTGGAAATATCTGTTTCGGGCAGCCGCTAAGCACGGTCAGCTGATCGACTTCCTGCTGTCGGATCGCCGGAACACCAGAGCCGCTTATCGTTTTCTGCGCAACGCGCTGAAGGTGATGAGTGACTACCCGCTTTCCTCGATCACAACTGACAAACTCCCATCCTACCGGAACGCGATCCGGCGCTTACAGTGCGAAGGGCTGCTGGCGAAGGATGTCGAGCATCGAACCTCAAAATATCTCAACAACGTTATTGAGGCGGATCGCGGTGCCCTCAAGTGCGTAATCCGGCCGACACGCGGATTCCAGAGCATGAAAACGGCGCGTGCGACAATCAAGGGCTTTGAGGTGATGCGGATGATCCGCCGCGGCCACTGTGTTCTGACACAGCCCGGCGCGACAGGCGAAATCTGTCTTGTGAACCAGCTCTTCGGTCTTGCTGCCTGAGGGACCCTTCGACTGGGTTCGTTCTACCTTTTCCAGGTTAATGCAACGAAGCCAATTGCAGGGGGTGAGTCAGTACCAGGAACTGATCGACCTCGAGTTGGTCAAGATGGGTGGTTTCGTGGCGGCCGAGATGAGCCCGCACTTTTGGGCTCCGGCAGTGAAAATGCCCGTGCTCATGGTTCAGGTTTTTGGACGACGCCTGGACGCGCAATCCGGAAGATGGCCAGAAAACGTTTGATCGTCTCGGCAGCAACGAGAAGGAGCTGTTCTGGATCGAAAACACCACGTGGCGGTTCAAGGATGGATATAACTATTTCGGGCGACACCCAGAGAAGGTTCTCGGTTTCCTCGAAAAATATATGCACTAGTCTTCTGACCCGAACCCGGACGGCATGCCGTTGAAGATTCTCCTTCGAGAAGTCTTTCGGGGCGGACCGAGTCAGAAAAGATCTGCTGCTCTTGTTCCGACCTGTTAATGGGCATCCACGACAGCAGTAGAGGGGGGAGGGCAGGTCCAGACTGGAAAGCGGACCTTTACGCGGTCGCGCTTAAATGGCCGAGTTTGATCCTTAGCAGGTCCTTGCCGCGAATGCCTACCACGTTCGGGTCACCAGCTCTGCGTTTCGTCAGCGTCTCTCCATGATGACAGATAGACCGGAGATGACATATAGACGGACACCGGTATCCTGCCTCGAGCCTAATATCGCTTTCAACAGCCTCGAGAACGACTGCGCCACAGTTCAGTAGAAACGCCGAAAAGTTGCAGGGTGATGCAAGTGCGGAGCGGCGTTCAACAAAAAACCCGTTCAGGCGCACTGGAGTGCAAAGCTCGCTGTGGTTGAACCGCCACCAGCTTAATGTTGTAGGCGATTGATTATTCCACGAATCCTACATCGGACCCTGTTCGCTCGCCCGACGCAGAGCTTTGAACTAAGTTGAATTTTCTCAGCATTGCCGAGAGCCATACTGAATGAAGAAGTTGGTGAGTATTTAAGTGCGGGTCGCCCTTTGTCCCGGCACACGATTGGTTCGATTCTACAACTAAGTAGTTACCTCCAATGAATCCCGCTCATCTGCGCTGATTTGTTCGGCATATCGCCATGCTTATTGTATATTTACCTTATGAGCCGAATAAGAATAAAATTCATAAAGGGAGAAAAGATGACGTTTGAACAAGTTACTAATAGGAAGCCAACCCATTTTGACTTAATCGATAACGAAATTAGGGGCCTTATTCATTCCTTGTGGTGCATCGACTTCATGACCGAAATTGAACTACTTAAAATCGATAATAGTCACGTTATGAATGAGATCAAGAACGCTAAGAAAATTAATACAATTCTAGCGTATCGTGAAAAGCGACACCCGTTTGTCAAACTTCTAAACGAACGTTGGGAAAAGCAATGTACCAAGCTTTTGTAGCTTAGGTCGGCCTACTATGCCCGTTTCGTAATCACTTCAACTCTCATCCTTCTTCAACACCTACAGCAAACTGCCAAGAGCGTAGAGCGTCATGAGAAGCACAAACAGCTACAATGCTCCATCACTAGAAGAGATTGTTTGGGGAAGCCGATATTCATACGTAACACAGTATAAGGCCCAAGAGATTATACGTATCCTGAGCGATTTGGATGCTCAGCATAATCTACGCCTCGATAAACTTCAGCACCGTCAGCTTGATCAGAACATCAGAAATGACATCCAACAAAAGCTAAAAGCCGCGCACCGTGAACGGCGAGAGCCTTACGTGAGACAACTTGAGGAACTCCGTAAACAACAGCTTCCTCAATCCTTAGGCTCTTAAAACGACATTCAAACTTTCGTTCGTTGGATTTCGCAGTCGCAACCTCCTACCTGCCAATTTCGAGGCTGGAACTTAGAGCGTCCTTCAGGGCGCTCTTTCTTTGTTGGTTCCCATCGCTCCGGGACCTGGCTGTCCCTTCTTGGCCCTACATGCATCCGCTATGAACATCTACTGGATGAAAACCTCCGTAGCATTCCCAGGCGACAGTTGGATGGAGACGCAGTTCACCAGCCTCGACGAGGATATGCCGGATCGGGCGAGCGATAGCAGGTGGGATACCTACATCAGCAACGTCCAACAGGCGCCGCCTGTATTAGGATAGGAAACGTGGGAGAGGGCATGGGCAGGTGGTTCAGGCGCAGTTTATCTCCAAAATGTATGGTCGCATACTTTGTCGTCGGAGGTGCCCGTGCATTGCTACTTTCATCTTGTGAATGGCGATGAGTGGCATTCCTAACCCTTAGCGACTGCAGACTTGCGCGGCGAGCGTGATGCTCTGTCACCCTGAACGGGTGGTGCTTTGACTCCGGCGTCCAGTGGGGTCCCCTCAATGCCCCGTGTCTTTGGACAGGGCTGGAACTCTCAACCCTTTTGGCCAATGGCTTTAGGGTACTGCTTCCACGATCCAAGAACATACGTTCATGCCCAGGCGTCCTAATGGCTGGAAGCCCTTCGATGTCGTGCCGATGAAGGAGCGCCGCCGCTTGGCTAGCGACATACCTCCCGGCCCACAGACCGGCAGCTGTCCTGCGGGAAGATTCAAGATGACGGTGCCTGGAACTTCAGGCGCCGTCCAGGATTAACCCGCGTCAACAAGGCCAAGAACTGGTCGCCCGCATGCAACCGGGTTGAGGGATCAACGCCCTGTAAATTCAGTAGCCGATCAACGCCAAACGAGTGGCGCGACGGGCGCGGATTATTGCCCATCCAGCCTTCAGTCGTGCGTAACGCTTTTCGATCAGTCGACATATCGATGTCACATGTTGTGATCCAAGCTGTAGAGCTTGAGGCCATCTGTTTCATAACCTGCGAGGGACAATGACGAACGGACGTTTCAGCCAAACTCCACCGGACAAGGCGAATGAGCTCTTCGAGAAGCTCCTCGCAACGTCCGACAACGCGGTGAAAACGCGCGAGCGGCTATTTGCGGATTTGAAGGCGGAGCTGGAGCTGCTGGCCGGCCTTCAGGAAGAGCACCTCTTTCCCGTGCTCCGGCGGCACGGGATGCACGATCTTCTGCTGGAGGCTACCAACGACAACCAAGAAACGGCCGCGCTCCTTGCCGAACTGGAGCGCATGCCCAAGAACAGTGCTGAGTTCATCAGCCAAGTGACGGAGCTGCGGAAGGTGTTCCAGCAGCACATCCGCGACGACAGAAAGGAGCTGCTTCCCGCAGTGCTCAAGGTGCTGAGCGACGAGGAAGCCAACGCCATAGTCGAGACAGTGGAGGATGAAATGGCAAACATCGAAGAGATGAAACGCGCTGACGGCCGACAGGCCCGTGAACAGGTCGAAGCCGTGCAGCGGGTGACGGAGAACGTGTCCGACACGCTACGGGCCAGCGTTGAAGGCGCTCAAACCATGGTTCAGGCTCTGCAGGAGGTGGTACAGACCAGCTTCGGCGCGTTCTCGGAGCTGACCCGCCGCTCGACCGCTCAAAGCTTGCCGATGGCGGGTCGTTCCGATGCCGTGGCGCTGGGACTGAGCGAAGAGGCTGCAAAGAACCTACGGGCTGCGGCCCAGTCCAGCACGGCATTCGCCCGTGGCTTGCAGGAGGTCTCACGCGAGGTGGTGGACCGCAGCCAGCAGCGCCTGCAACGCAACCTCGACGGTCTGCAAGCCCTCGCCCGCTGTCGGTCGATAACAGATGTCGTCGAAGTGCAAAGCTCACTCCTTCGCGACAACCTGGAGCAGACGGTGGAGAACAGCCGGCGCATCGCCGAGCTCACGATCCAGATGGCTGAGGAGGCTACACGTACTGTGACGGTTCAGGCAGAGAAAACCGCCGAGCGGGTCAGCCGCGCGGCCTGAGCGCCCGGCGGGCAGCCTGACATGAAGAGCGCCGTTGAGGCGCTCTTCGCTTGTAATCATCCAAACCTGAGGCAGATCGTCTCCGGATTTCTGCTACCGGCCGGGTCAGGAAACCGTGTGGAACACATTGAAGCCGTTGGCCCCGGTAGGTTTGCGCCGCAGTGGCATCAGGCCCTCCTTGCGGGAAGGTTGCACAAAAGTTAGGTCAGTAGGACGTCGGCCAGGATCACGACCTCGATGACCTGTCGCCATGCCTCACGCCCTGCCCTGAGGCCGCCTACCGCAAGGGTAGGCGCGATCTAGCGGCGGAGATCCTGGTCCTGCTGAATGAGGGCCACTCGGACACGGCCCTTGAACGGCTGCGCGCGGAGATCAGCTGGAAAGTGGCGTGGCCGCCTGTGAGAGGGCTTAGAACCTCTAATCCAATGAGGTCTCCCCTCGTCGCCAGGCGATGAAGCAGCAGGCAAGATCGAGGAGACCGTCGTGGGTCTCGCGACGTCGGTCGGTGCGGACGAGCAGGCGACGGCGGTTATGCAGCCACTGCGAGCCGGGTTCTCTTTCCAGAGTGAGAACCTCTTTGCCCCCTCAAGTATTCAGTCTGTTCCCCATGGGTTGTCGATCACGAAGCGCCAGGAGCCGTCGGCCTGACGACGCAGAACATCCGCATTCTTTGCCGTGAGTTTCACCGGCTGACCGTCCGGCCCGGTGCCAGTGAATGACCAAACCCCTATCACGAGGGCCAGATCACTTACCTCAAGAACCCTGGTCACCTTGAGATCGAGTTGACTCTTCATTGCAACGAAACCGCCCAGCGCTTCACGGATACCCGGTAATCCGTGAGCGAGGTTCCCAGGCTGAGCCGCAAAAGCGGCCTCAGGTTCATAAAGAGCCATGAGCATGTCAAAATTACCCGTGTTGATTCCCTCAACTATCAATTCGAGGACTTGCTCAGGCGTTCCTGTAGACATGCCGTTCTCCCTGTTCCAGGGTCTCTGAGTCCGCGCCTCTGACTGCTCTCGTGTCATCGGTCAACGGACGATAGCGGTTGCGCCGTTGGTGATCGTGCGAAGCAGGGGGACCTCGACCTGCAGAGAACACGACACACTTGACAAAGCTGCGTCAAACCGGTGGCCCACTCCACGCCGGAGCGCGAGGTCACGCTGCGCTGGTACTACGCCCTTGTCCACCTCGATGGGAGCGCCGGCTCTCACGTCTGATGCGCTTCATGAGAGCGATTGACGCCACCATTGTTCGCTCAAGTTGATGCAACATGGAAAGCGTGTCGGGCGAGGAGGATGGAGGCTTGGTATCTCTCATGCTCTGACCGTCTCTGCCTTTATCTCTAGGTTTCAATAAATAGTGCATCGTCAACGTGACCTTAAAGCCGGGCCAGATTGTGCGGCGATGCATATTCGCGGTCCGGCGGCTCCTGATCGCTCTTGTCTTGAGATTGCTCGGGTCGCTGCTTCGAAAGGCCAGTCAGCCGCAGTGACCCTTCGCAGGCCATCACGCCAGTGACAACTAGCGAGGCAATAGCAGCTGAGCCCATCACCCGAAGCCAGAACTCCGCCATGAGCACCTCCCGCGATCCTGATGGGACAACGGTACTCTGGCGGGTGCATTCTTCACCTGTGCATGTGGGCTACCGCGATGTGGTTCATCAAAGACCCGGCAGAGACTTTGGCCTTTGTAGGATAGGGCACGAGAAAGTCCTCCTCACCCGTCCTCGCAAGGAGATGAGGAGGCGTCCTAGTCCTGAAGACCTGTGACGAAGCGGCCTTCGGGTGTCGAACCCAATAAAGGTAGGGCCGTTTCAGCTTGGCCGAATAATAGTCCCGGCTTGCGGCCGGGGTTTAACAAGTGCAGTCGCTCGGTAGGAATTCTCCCGACCCGTGCTGGAGAGGTGCCTACACGCATGTGAGGGCTAGATCCCTCTGATGAGCAGCAAGATACTACAGCTCCGCTGAAACACTTCCGGGATCTTTGAGTTGCTGACTAACATAGGTTAATCCGCAACATATTCAGAGATCGCCCATGACAGACAGTATTTCCCTTCGTCCGGCCTATCGGACTTTGCCTAGTCTGACCTTTTCCCAAGCAGAAGTGAACTTCATTCTCGGGCATTCGCTTCGGAGTTTGTACGAGGATCTCCTGAATATGCCTGTTCCTGCGCATCTTGAGATGCTGCTAGTTCAGTTGGAGAAGCGCGACCGAGACCAGAAACTTGGAGGCTGATCGCCTGCACGCATGTGGGGGCTAGACCGGCAGCGCCTACTTATCGAACTTTAGCTCCGCTTAGTTGGACGTTCCTGTCGGCGGTGCCCCATGCTGGCTGAGTTCTCTGTCATCAGAAGCCCTTCTGCCAGCTCCCGCGCCTGCTTAGGCGTCATGGCGATTGGCAGCTTCTGCCGGATGCCAGCGACATAACTCTCCGTCGTCTCGGCATACTCGGGGAGCGCGCAAGGTTTGTGCAATAAACCTCGGCACCTTGGACGAAGCGTGAACATCCTTCAGGGGGTGTCTCGGTGACGGACATTGCGCAGCGGACGCTGCTGCCCGGCTCCGGTGGCTGCATGCTGCCAGAGGTAATCGCCGGTCAGGCTGATGCGTCGCCAGCCAAGTGGAGCGATATGCGTAAGAAGCTCGTCCGGCACGATCCTTCCTTGACTCCTCAGGTGCTTCACCGCCCGGCCCATTGTACAGCGTGTTCCAGTAACACGATCGCGGCGATCACCAGATTGAGGCCTGAAGCTGGTAAGCAGCCTGCCGGCAGGAACGATCGGCGCACAAGTAGCTTCATTGGATTCGCGTGCTCCGCGAGGAATCTGCCCTACATGATCTTGAAGCCAAGCGTATTCGGATGACGAGGTCGCCATGAGAGTGATCGTCTGCGGAGCGGGACAGGTCGGCTCAACGATTGCCCGTCACCTTGCAACCGAAGGCATCGATGTTACGGTCGTGGACATCTCGCCGGATCAGGCCCGGCGAGCCGATGAGAGCTATGACGTTCGCGGCATGGTTGGCCATGCCTCCCATCCCGAAGTGTTGGAGCGGGCCGGAGCGCGTGATGCCGACATGCTCATCGCGGTGACCCGCTCGGACGAAGTCAACATGGTTGCCTGCCAAGTGGCCTACTCGCTGTTTAATGTTCGCCGGCGCATCGCCCGCGTCCGTCATCATGGCTATCTGGAGCCAATCTGGCAGGGTCTCTACGCTGCCGACCAGTTGCCCATCGACGTGATCATCTCGCCGGAGGTCGAGGTCGCCAACGGCATCGTGCGCCGCCTCCGAACCCCTGGCGCTTTCGATACGGTAGCCCTGGCTGATGGACGGGTGCATCTCCTCGGCGTTCATTGCAACACTGGCGGGTGCTCCCTGATCGGGAGAAGAATGAAAGAGCTGTCGTCGTCAGGAGGCTCCGGCATCGTGATTGGCGCCATCGTGCGGAACGGGCAAGCCTTCGTACCCCGGGGCGAGGATCAGGTGCAGCGGGGCGACGACGTCTACGTCATCACCGAGACGACTCACGTGGATCGTGTCATGTCCTTTCTCGGCCACGAGGAGCAGGTCGCCCGCCGCATTGTGATCGTAGGAGGCGGGAATGTCGGCCTGAATCTGGCCAGCCGGATTGCCCGTCGTGCTCCATACGTCTCGCTCAAAGTGGTCGAGCATTCGCGGGAGCGGGCCGAGTTCATCTCCCGCGAACTCGGCGACGCCGCCGTTGTGATCCAGGGGGATGCCCTCGACAAGGACGTGCTGATCGAGGCCAATGTCCAAAGCGCCGAGACGATCATCGCCGTCACCAACGATGACGAGACGAACATCTTCGCCTCGGTTCTGGCCAAGCGCGAGGGCTGCACTCGGGCCATCACCTTGGTGAACAAGACCTCCTACGAGCACGTACTGCCGGCCCTCGGCATCGATGCGGTCGTCAGTCCGAGCGCGATCACGATCTCGACCATTCTGCGCCATGTGCGCCACCGCTCCATCTCCGCCCTCTACACGCTCCGGGAGGACTTCGGCGAGGTGATCCAGGCGACGGCCCAGGAGGGCTCACAGCTGGTCAAAGGCACTCTTCGGGACGCCAAGCTGCCGGATGGGATGCTGGTGGGCGCCATTGTCCGCAACGGGGAGGTGATTATCCCGACCAGTTCGACACAGGTGGATCCCGGCGACAGCATCATCGCCGTGGTGGCCTACCGAGCGTTGCGCAAGGCCGAGGCGATCTTGGCCGGTCCATCGAACGGGGCTGATATCTAGGGCGGATCGATGCATGAAGGACCATTTCCAGGAGCGTGGGCGCCGCCCTACACCCGTCCGGTCTTCCACCTGACCGGACGTATGCTCCTAGCTCTGTCCGCGGCCATGCTCGTGCCTGCGATGGTCGATGCGCTCACAGGCGACCCGAACTGGCGGGCTTTTCTCATCGGCAGCGTGATCACCTTCGCCTGCGGCGCAGGGTTGACCCATATGACACGATGCCGACTGTCCGGGGGGCTGACACTGCGCCAAGCCTTCCTGCTGACGCCAGTGGCCTGGACGACTATCGCCCTGTTCGGAGCGATCCCTCTGTACATTTCCGACTATGCCCAGTTGAGGGACAGTTTCACCAACGCCTTCTTTGAGTCCGTATCGGGTCTAACCACAACCGGCGCGACCGTAATCGTCGGGCTAGACGCCGCTCCGCACGGCATTCTTCTCTGGCGAGCGCTCCTGCAATGGCTGGGCGGCATCGGCATCATCGGCGTCGCAATTGCAATCCTGCCCGCTCTTGGGGTTGGCGGCATGCAACTGTTCCGAACGGAGTCGTCCGATCGCTCCGAGAAGGTCATGCCACGGGCGAGAGAGATCGCAGCGGGCATAGTCCTGATTTATGTGGCACTCACAGTGATTTGCGGAGTTGCCTACTGGCTGGTGGCGATGACGCCGTTCGAGGCGTTGGCCCATGCGCTGACCACCGTCTCGACGGCCGGGTTCTCCACCTCCGACGCCTCGATGGCGCGCTGGAACAATGCCGCTCTGCACTGGATTGCGACATTCTTTATGCTCTCCGGAGCCGTCCCATTCGTGCTTTACCTCCGGCTGTTCCAGGGACAGCGGGATGCCCTGCGCGACAGCCAAGTCTGGTTCCTGGTTGGTCTCCTTGCAGTCCTGATTATCGCCGTTGCGGCATGGCTGACCCTATCAGGTGGACACGGCGCCACTGACGCGCTCCGGCTGGCCGCCTTCAATGTCGTGTCGGTGGTGACGACTACCGGCTATGCCACGGCTGACTACACGCTGTGGGGCAACCTCATGGTCGGGCTGTTCTTTGGCCTCTTATTCGTGGGCGGCTGCACAGGATCCACCACGGGCGGGATGAAGATCTTCCGCTTCCAAGTGATGATACGCATGCTCCAGAGCCAGTTCCTGCGCCTGCTCTATCCACGGGGCGTGTTTCCCCGCGTCTATGCGGGCCGGCTGCTGCCGGACGAAGTGATCGGGTCCGTGGTAGTGTTCTTCACGCTCTACTTCATCTGTTACAGCGTACTAACCCTTACCCTGATGGCATTTGATTTTGATTTCCTGACCAGCGCCAGCGCTGCGGCGGCCGCACTATCGAACGTGGGGCCGGGCCTCGGGCCAATCATCGGCCCTGCAGGCAACTTCGCCACGCTTCCGGATGCCTCAAAATGGCTCCTCTGCTTTGGCATGTTGCTGGGGCGGCTGGAGCTGTTTACGGTGCTGATCTTGTTCGTTCCCCAGTTCTGGCGCGGGTAGGGCAAACCTATCAGTTCCTGTATCAAGCGCCATCTCAGTAGACTCGCAGGAAGGCCTGCAGGCGGATCATTGCAAAGCCAGAAGGCGAAGCAGTCGTCATGCCTGGAGGAAGCTGTTCGACTACGTCCCTTCTTGGCACATAGCGGAAGCAAATCGCATGTCCGAATTGACTCAGTGAGCGGACCTTCACGCAGCGGCGATCCACAACCGGCTATCAGGCTTAGCGGATTGCCTCAGTCACTTCATTTAGGACCAAAGCAGCCATTGTCTCCGCTCTGGTGACTCACGGCTGTGGCGGTTCAGTTGGTACAGGTGCTGTATCGGGTAGAGCACCTGCACCGGGCGTGGTTTCACCGGCGGGTGGCGTAGCCAGTTGTTGACGTGCCTCGGCAAGTCGACGCTGCGTATCAGCGAGGTCCTGGCGGGTCGCTTGAAGGCGTCCTTCCAGCTCTGCTATCTCTCTGTTCCGAGCAGCCAAGTCGTCCGTTGTCTCAGCAAGCTGGGCATGAAGATCGTTCTGCTGCCGGGCGGCTTGATTCTGGATCTCAGTCAGTTCCCTCGTGAGACGCTCCCGCTCAGACCGGAGGTTGGCAAGGTCCGTCTGGGCGGAGGCCTGCTCCCCACGCACCTGCTGGAGCTGCTGCTCCGCCTGCGGCAGCTGAACCTGGAGTTCCGACAGGCGCTGCGAGAGCGCCGTGATGCTGCGGCTCAGCTCAGTAGTGCGTTGCTCATTGACCTGCAGGCTTTGCTGGGCAGCTGCGGTCTGGGACTGAACCTCGGTTCGGGCCCGTGTGAGTTGCGTCAGTTGCTGCTGCTGGGCTTGGAGGTCCTGCAGGATGGCGCTGAGCTGTGCCTGGGCCTGTTCACGCGCTTGCGAGACTTGGGTGAGCTGCTGCTGCGTTGCCTGGAGGGACTTCTGCAGAGTGTCTAGCTGAGTTTGAAGCTGCTCACGAGATTGAGCTGCCTGGCTGAGCTGCTGCTGCGAAGCCTGAGTGGTTTGCTGCAGGGTGTCTAGCTGGGCCTGAGCTTGGTCGCGGGCCTGTCTGATACGAGACAATTGCTGCTCGGCGTCCGCGACCTTGGTCTGTAAGTCCGCTAAGGTTGCTCCGGCGCGCTGCTGCTCGTCGAGCTGCCGCTGCAGGGCAACCTGCGCCTGCTGCACGCGGGTCGTTTCGGCTTGGGCCTCGTGCAGCCGGTTCGAGGAGGAGAGCCAGATGCTGAGAGCCAGAAGCCAACCCAATACGGCAGCGCCAGCCAGCACCAGAGACAAGGGTCGCTTCAGCTCAGCGCGGTAGTCGACCGGCATGATGATCCTCCTGCGCGTTGACCGCATGGTCTAACGCAGAACAATTATCAGCGTTGCTTCACGTCGAACGTGTGTCGCCCCTTCCCATCGTGAGTATCAATTGCGCGGCGGTGTCTTGATGGACGGAGCTGAAGTTGACTGAATGTCCGCTCAATAAGAGAACATCAGACGTTTTCTAAGCGCAGCAGATTTCCTATTTTGGCCCACAGCGCGGAATTTCGAAGCGTCATCACTGTGGCTGGTCAGCCAACAAGTCTTTGAGCGATAGAGCTCTCAAGGATCGTCCACGGGCACCGAGTTATCGGCAATCCACCAGTCAGCCAGGATGGCAGCGGCTGTGACGTTGCCGGTTACCTGTCATGCCGGCTCAACAAATCAAGGCGGAGGAGCTTCGTGCGGTCTCGGAGCGGGAGCGGATCCTCGCCTTGATGCACGGAATGGAAACCGAGATTTCTCACCTGCATACACAGATCGGCACGCAGGCGGAGCGCATCAAGCTCGTGAAAGGCTTTGTTTCCTCTGCTGCCCAACTCAACACGAAGGGGTACATCGCGGATATCGAATACAAGCGCCGGCCGCAGGACGTTCTCGAGCAGGAGCAGAGGCCAAAGCTCAGGAGTCATCGAACTTCATCGAGACTTTACGAGCCATGCAGGCTTTGAAGCTCTTCAACCGCGAGAGTGAGCGGGAAGGTCAATGGCTCGACCGGTATGCGGATTTTGTCAACGCGAATATTCGCTCGGGCCGCACCAAGATCGGCTTTAGAACGATCAATGGTGTCATATTCGGCGCCGAAGGCGTCATCACGGTTTACCTCGCAGCGCGGCTCGCCCTCGATAACGTCCCGACGGTGGGGACGATCTTTGCGTTCATGAGCTACAAGCAGAACTTCCTCGGAAAAGCGGTTATGCTGATCGAAGCCGGAGCCTGCCGGAGGCGTAGGCTGAACTGAGTTACCAAACGGTTTGCAACGAATCCGGATGCGTTCGTCTTCAGCACCAAACTGAGCGCGACCGCTGACCGGAACACCATCAACGACTTCAGTATGACTGATGACAGCATTTACCTGGATAACGCGGTCTTCACCAAGCTGGGCTCAGGCTCACTGGCTGTACCGAAGCTGCTGAGCAGCGCGTTCTTCAGGGTTGGCACCAAGGCGCTGGATGAAAACGACCACATCATCTACGACAAGACGGCCGGCGACCGGCACTACGATGCGGATGCCTCTGGTCAGGGTACGGTTATGGCCTTCGCGAAGGTGACTGCTAACCTCGCTCTCTCGTACAAGGACCTGCTCGTCGTCTGATGATAATGTAAAGAGAGGCGCCCTAACTGGAAGGCTTGAGCGCTCTCGCCGCCAGTTTAATCGAAATCTCTTGGCTAAAGCCGCTTCATCAGCCGCGCCGCTGCCACGCCGAGTTGAGCATCAAGCATCTCCTCAGCAGCATCGTGGCAGGCATCGTTCACGAGACTGCTTTTAGAGGGATCGCTGCGCCTTCATCAGCTATCTCAATGGCATCCGACCTTCTCAGTCTCGCTGTGAGCCATTGCAAAACCGCACGCACCTCATCGGCAGCTTTTCCAAAAGGGCTGAACTCAGTCACGCCCAGACCCGACGCAAGAGCGTCTACGTGATCGGACCGATGCGCCAGTGTCGGGTCACATAAGCTCCCAAGCAGTTGGAGAGCCATACGTGCATTGGAGGTCCGACTCGTTCGCCCGCCCGCTGGACATTGATTGAGGACGAATGCGAAAGGCTTGTCGCGTTCGTTCAGGTACCGAACGGTAGGTTTGCTGGCCTCAATATCGGCGACACTGGGTCGGACCGGCAGCAAACAGAAGTGTGCCTGTCTCATAGCTTCTGACGCGGCATGGCTGTCCGCCCCGGGCGTGTCAATGATCGCCAAGTCGTAGCCTTGCCGGTCAAGAGTGTAGAGGCGAGTGGAGAGATAGGTCCAGGGAAGCGAGTGAACCTCGGGCGCTTCAGCGGTGCGCCGCTTGTACCATTCTCCTGTTGTCCCCTGGGGGTCGATGTCGAGAACGACGACTTTCAAGCCGCTTTCCGCCGCGGCCACTGCGAGTGAAACAGCTAGGCTGCTCTTACCAGTCCCACCCTTCTGGGTGACGAACGACACGATGTGCATCAAGCATCTCCGCCCAAAATCCTAATCTGCTGTACGCATCTGGTCACATCACCGGCGATGAACTTAAAGCATCCCGAGGAATAGGATCTCTGTCAGTCCGGCTCACCTTACTCTCACGCAACGCGTGCTTGGCTCCTCGAAGCTGGTTCTCGACCGCGTCCAAAGCGCTCTTGAAGGCCACATGGCAATCTTCGTGCTGAAACTCGGCGCGTACCATCTTGAGCGTGGCTAACTGAATATCGATGGTGCAGTGGAACAAAGGCCCTTCACAGGTCACGTGTACCAAGGCTGTGCTGAGCCGCCCGAAGTGTTTGATTGTCGTGCGAAGGATGCTTGTCTCGGCAAGCTCGCGAAATGCGTCCCCTAAGTCGAGGTTCGGGCTTTGGACAGCAATTAGCTTGCTTGCGCTCTGCAGGTCCATTCCATTCTCCTGTGTTCGTGGGCATAGAGGTCGGGGCCACACATTTCACTGACGGGGGTAGACGACGCACAACAGGCCTTTGGCCATTTCAAAAGAAGAGCGCCCGTTCGGCTGGCGCTCTAAGGTAGGTCGCTGACGCGACCGTCTCAGGAAGAAAGACCCTGCCAAGAGGCACTAGGTAAGGCTGCGCCCGAATGGTAAATGAACCATTACCAGAACAGCCCCGCGGACGATTATTGGTCGCTCCTGCCTGCACCATGAGCATTGGCGTAAAGCTCGCTCGCGGTGAGCAACATTCAGGAAGTTCGGCTGCCGCATCTTGAGCCCCGCAGTTGGGGTCGGGCTCTAGAATCTTTTCATCAACCGCCCCGCCGCTAGGACGAATTGCGCATCGAGCATCTCCTCAGCGGCATCATAGCGTGCAACCCACCGCTCACAGGTCGCCCAGCGCATTCCCTTTAGTCTGGGCGACCGATCCCACTTATCGGGGTCCGCACCACCGGGGAGCCACGCCTTCGCCGCCGCCTTCCTGCACTTGACTTCTGAATCGAAATCTCTCGGCTAAATCCGCCTCCTGCTCCGCACTTCTCCCGCATGGCCAAAGACCCTCCTGCCAGTGAGCTCCCTTTCGTCCTTCCGGGCGTTAGGCAGTGGACAGGACGTCTCCACTGGATTCTCACCTAGTAGAACGCCCAGAGCCCATCGACAGGCAGTAGGATTGCGGGCAGATCCGGAGCGAGGCCCTCAGTGGCGGAATTCTCCCGAGCTGGTAAGCGAGGAGAACGCTTGAGCTTGACGACTTCGTTTCTGTCTGCCGCTTCATTTGGCTTATGGCTTCCGGAGGGTGACCTGACCGATTTCTCCTCTTCGGATTTTAGCGGGAGGTTGCGGCGACGGGTCTGCGCCGCTGCTTCATCGGACAACTTGCGCTCCCTCTCGACTTGGGGAGGGAGAGACACCTGCCGAGCCTTACGTTGGGAAACATCGCCCTCCGTACTGGATCTGCTGCTTGGCTTAGCACCGCCCTGGAATGTATGGATTGAAGACTTGAGCAGGATAGGAGTGGTTTGGAAAAGCAGTGCGGCGGGTACGAATTCTGCGCGGGCTTCCAAATCCGCGATTTGCCCCTGCAACGCATGCACGCGATGGAGTGCGGCAGCGGTATTCTCTTTCTCCTGACGGAGTGCTTCCTGGATTGCAGCAGTGCTTTCCGCTTGGGCTTTCAGAGCTAAAATTTCTTGCTGGAAAGCCACCAGCTGGCGAGTGACCGAAGCGTTGCGCTCTCTCTCTTGCTTTAACTGGCCCTGCATCTTGGCCTCGCTCTCCCGGAGTGCAGAGAGTTGCTTCTGCACAGCATCCAACTGCTGGGATGCGGCATCTGCACGCTCTTTCTCCTGGGAGGCTGAGCTTATCGCTCCGTTGGAACTGACTCCGCTTGTCTGGAGCGTAACGAGTTCTCTTTTCAGAGTCTCGATTTCGCGGGCAGCAAACCTTGCCGCAGCTCTCTCCCGCTCAAGAGCTGCTCGCAACTCGGGTGCTTCTGCGGCGCTCCCCTTGAGAGTTGCAAGTTGCTCCTGCGCTTCGGTCAGTTTCGCAGTCAGTTCCGATAGGGCAGCTTTACCCTTTTCCACCTCTTGGGCATGCTCGTCTCTCTTGTCCGCTGCTCTTGAGGCGTTCTGCGTCATTGCTGTGAGTTGCCCTCGTACGAGGCTCAAGTCTTGGATGGCTGAAGCAGTTCGTCCTTTTTCCTGCTCCAGTGCATGCTCAAGCTCTGCTACTCTGGCCTCCTTTTCCCTCAAAGCTGCGATTTGCCCTTGCATAGCGTTCAGCTCTCGCAGCGCTGCTTCAGCACGCCCCCTCTCTCTTTCCGTTGCATCGGCCGGTTCGCCTGCATTGCTCCCCTTTGCTCTCACGTCGCCAACCGGAACGTCCTGAGCAAAGCGCGTGTCTTGCCGCTCACGTGCCATAGCTTGCAGCATTTCCTGCAGTTTTGGATCCTGAATACTATCAATGATGATGATGGCGAATGTCCCTGCATCTACAGCAGCCTCGAGCTTCTGCCGTGCTCCAGTCAAATCCCCCTGCCGCAGCAATTCTCCAACATCCGCAGCGAGCGTGCTTCTTTCAGGGCTCGACACAAGGCTCTGAATAAGTGAAGTCCAATACCATTGCGATGCTCCCGCATGAGGAAATATTGCAAGACCCTGTTCCGCCGAATGAGGGGTTGTTCGCGCACCCCCTGGGGCTTGTTCCTCTCCCGTTTGAGGCAGTCGGGGAGTGGCTCCGCCAATCTCGTCACCTGCGAGGCCGTGCGACGAATACGCAAACATACCCAAAGCAACTACAGTGGGTACAAGGCTCCACCATCCACGTCGCCCCTCGGATACGTGCTTGCTGTAGGAGGTGCTTGAAGGCCAACTGCTCTGTGGCACCATGGCAGCCCTCTGAAAAGATTGTTGGTAGGTGTAATGCCGGCGGAGTGCTAAAATGACTTGGAAAATCCCACGACGCGGAAACGAATGAAGTCATAAGCAGGTTCAGAAAATACCCGGCAATTCTGGCAACTTTGGGCATTGAATACTGATGCCGGCCTGACCTTTCCGAAGTAATTCTTTATTGTCCGCAGCCAATAATACAGGCCGGCTCGCATTCATAAGACCTTCTGTCGCAGAATGCTTAGAAAGCAGGTGTATGCAACAGGACGCCGGACAGCAACCGTTTCATCAAGATACCACCGTCGCATCTTAAGCCTTAAAACATCGCGGCGATGCGGCCTGCTTGATCCAAGCGGCACGTGATCCGTGCTTGCCGAACCTGCACCTGATTGCCTCGCTGAAACAAGATTCTGGCTTCAACGGGAGCTGAAAAGCCACCGCCCTTGACACGGACAGTCCGTCCGGCACTGGCGACGTCGACTTGCGTGGCCCCATAGCGCAAGGCGCCGGAGATAAGTGCGTTCCGGCAGGACTGAACAACGCTCAGCGGCGTCCCGGGTTTGGCGCGCAGAGGTTGGAGCAGGTATATGCTCCGGAACCATCCGCTATCGCCGCCCCCTTTCTCAATCGGCAACAGCGCCTTTGGAACGGCGGCTCCTGCTAAGGACGACGTTGCAAGGGCGGTGGGAGCAATGCTGGCGAGAAATCCTGAGGTGCGTGCCTCGTCGGAGACATGTTGGTCGGGATTGCCTCCGTTCATCGAGGCTGATGTTCCTGTACCGACGGAGCCTACTCCCGACACTCCGCTTCCGTGGCCTCCCAAGCTGGCTCCCGCCACGCCACTGAAACCCTGCGACCCACCTCCGCTACCTGCGCCGCTCAGGCTGCCTCCAGCGCCAATGCCATTCGGGCCAACGCTGCCGCCTATGGAAGCCCCGCTGTCTCCACTGTTGATGCTTCCTCCCGCACTGAGCCCGTTGGATCCGATACCTGCATTAGCCGAGGCTCCCACGGCGCCCGCATTAACTCCTGCCCCACCGCTAATGCCACTCGGGGCAAGGCCGCCGCCAATGGAGGCCCCGTTGCCTCCGCTGTTGAGGCCCGCTCCGGCGCTGATCCCGCCAGATCCAACGCCAGCGCTCACTCCTGCGCCCGGTCCAGCAGCACCTCCACTCACGCCGAGGTCGAGTGCGGATGTCCTCTCGACCTGCACGATTGTGAAGACCAATAATGACAGAGCGGCGATAGAGGGTTGTACGGCCCGAGCTAAATGGATCCGTTCAATCGTGAGAGGACACGCCACTGTTAGCCTCCCTCATGCAAGACGGAGCTATGCCGCTTCCATCAGGTTATTGCCCCAGCGAGCGTGAGCAAGATGGGCATAAGGCGATGAAGAATACCCCGTGCGAGTAGGTTGCGGGCTTGCGAAAGCGGGCTCGCTTCTGCATGCCAGCAGTCATTCCAATCTCACTCCGTGGGCCTCTCCCGAAATAGCTTTGTTAACCGGAGGAGTGACGGACTATCGAGCATTGCCACCGTCTCTGTACCTTGCATGTTCGAAATCCGGTCCAATCCGCCTACCGAAGTGCGCCTTACTGCCAGTAACTTCGCTGTGATAAGGTCTTCAGACTAAACGCAGTGGCAGCACGCGGCTCGCCCGACCCTGTCCTGCTTACCGCAGTCGGACGACCAGAGAGTGAAGATGGCCCGGTATGTGATCGCAAACCGCCGCGCTGGCAAATTCAGCGCCGCAGCCAAGGCGACCTCACGAGCAGAGATTGCCACCGCCCTTGCCACCATGTCCTTCGCGACAATCATCCACGACAAGGATCCAGGCGACCCGCTGGCCCGGCGCGTGACTGTCGTCGAGGCCGACCCCGGGGCGATGGCCACGTACAAAGCGGGGCTGCCTCACGATGTCATCGTCGAGCCGGAGATCATGCACTATCGGGAATGGCCGCCGCCCCGGGACGTCATGCCCTTTCGCCGCCAAGGAGCAGCATCCGCGGCAGTCGGCGCGCATCCGTTCGTGATCAGTGTCACGGGGGGTGGCCAGCCGCTCCCTTTCGCTACCGTGAAACTCTATGTGCGAGGCTTCGGATCAACGGTGGAGTTGACCGGCCAAACTGATGCGGCCGGTGAAGTCCCATTCCAGATTCCCCTCGGGTACCAACCCTCCGTGGCGGTCGTAGCTCCCCTCAGCGCCTTCTGGTCAATGGTTGTCCGAGGCGCTGGCCTTCAGCAAGTGATCGAGTGTCCGCCGCTTCCGTTCGATGGACCTCTCGGCTGGTGGCATCAGGCGCTCGGTCTCGACGGTGTCGATTCGGGTTCTGGGAATGGAGTTCGTGTGGGTGTCGCGGACACGGGACTGGGTCCTCACCCCGATCTGGCTCATGCGGTTGCGGTCGGAGCCTTCATCGACGGCGCCGTGCTGGGGGCAGATCAAACCCAGGACGTCGACTCTCATGGCACCCATGTGGTCGGCACCATCGGGGCACGACCAACAAGCCTTGGCACGTACTCCGGGATCGCTCCTGGATGTGGGCTTTTCGCAGCCCGGGTTTTCCCGTATGCCGAGGCTGGCGCAAGCAACGCGGACATCGCGAACGCGATCGACGCGCTGTCCCGGACCCACCAAGTAGACCTCATCAACCTGAGCCTCGGCGCAACCGAGCCATCCGAGATAGTGCACGACGCGATCATCGACGCGGCGGAGCGGGGCACCCTCTGCCTCTGCGCAGCCGGGAATGACGCGGGTCCCGTCAACTATCCGGCTGCTTTCCCCGAGGCGGTCGCGGTCAGTGCGCTGGGGCTTGCCGGGTGGGGTCCACCGGGAAGCCTGTCGGCCTCTCGGTTGCCCTTGGATGCGTCCCTCTTCGGGCGCGAGAACCTGTATGCGGCCAATTTCACCTCTCACGGACCGCAAGTTGTCTGCGGTGCCCCCGGTGTCGGGATTATTGCCACCGTACCAGATCGTCATGGCACCGTCGGCCTCTACGCTGTGATGGACGGCACCTCGATGGCCACACCAGCCACCTGTGGAGCATTGGCCGCCGTGCTCTCAAGGGATCCGGGGTACCAGGCGATGCCCAGAGACATAGGTCGATCCCGAGCCGCCAGAGGGATCCTTCAGGCAAGCTTGCGGGACGTCGGGCTTCCCCCTTCCTACTGTGGCCGGGGGATCCCATTTGCAGGACAAGCTGTTGTATAGTGGAACCTGAGATGGGGAGGGTTGGTCTTGGCCACCTATGTAGTCGCGATCAGGCGTGAGGCACGGTTGGAAGCCGTGACAGCCGAGGAGCGCGTCCGCCAGGTGCCCGGCGTTCACGTCAAGGGCGCAGGCAATCCAAGTCGCGTCGTCATCGAGGCGTCGCCCCAAGCAGTCTCCGAGATTGAGCGCCGCTTCGGCGACAAGGTCATCGTGGAGCCCGAGATCCGCCACGAGCGCCTTGGGGGGCGAGATCCTCGGGACTAAAGGCCAAGTCGAGTGCAGGACCCGCGCCTTTCAGGCCTCTCTCCGCTGATGCGGTTCATCAAGAACGCGACGAACAATCAATCCTGCACCAATGTCTGACAAATATGCAGGATGATTGGCGGTTTCCGTCAGCTTGGCAACGTTGCGGTTTTTATCGACGCAGATCTGAGGCATGCCAGCCTCATGGCAGTAAGGCGCTTTGATCCATTCGCTTCAGCGCCGCTTATGCCAGGTGGCTTCCCGTCCTGTGAGGAGTATGCTCTTGCCGAGGCGAGGGGGCGGTCTCACGGAGGAGGCCCTTTGCGAGGTCATGCCACGCAATCCATATCAAAATCGATGGGCGAACCGACGTGGGCACCTCAGGGTTGACCAAAAGATTCTCACCGTCACAGCACCCTATGGCCGGAAGTCGGCTGAGATTGCCCAGCGGGTGGCACACGAGACCCTTGCTCACCAATCCCTGCAGGAACTGGTCCAACAGGAAAGGGTCTGCAAGGGCTCGACCCTCTGACCGAGCACGACTTCAGCAAGCTTAGGAACTCGCCGTGGTTTTCGGCTGGCTGTCCATCTTTGCGCGCCAACCCTGGCGCGATTGGCCTAGAGGTTTGGTCTGAACCCCAGTCACCAAGTCTGACATGGGTGCCACCCACGAGTCCGGCAGGGATCGTCCGCTGATTTCGGTCGACGGCTGGTTCAGGGGAGTGTGGCACTGGACGAACCGAAGCATGGCTGGACCATAGCGAGCCGTTTCAAGCTTGCTCTGATCCCTGCGGGCGGAACCATTCCTCTTGAGACCTCATTGCCGTGAGCAGGAGATGGAGGTTCCGATGCCTGACGAGAAGATCGATCAGAAACGCCCAGTCGACGCCGAAAACGAACCGAAGCCGATCCAGCAACGGCATGTGGACGATACGGTCGACGATAGCTTCCCGGCCAGTGACCCGCCCGCGTGGACCACATCAGCATCCAAAAGCGTTGCCGCCGAATGTGAGCCCGACGACCTGAACGAAGCTCCCATACCGCCTGGCCAGGGAGTTGATGAGGGTGGCTACAACCGCTCCCATCAAGCTTCCGACTTTGTCCACGATCTCTACCGGCGTGGCCAGACTTACATGGAGCAGGGCAGGCGGTATCTGCCGGAGGCCGAGCGTTACTACCGGCAGGGCACCGAAGCCATGAGTCGGCCGGTGCAGAAACACCCGCTCGCCACTGTACTTGCCGTGGGTGCACTCGGCTGTGCCGTGGGCTGGCTCCTTGGTCGCCGGGCACCGAATTCTGGCATGGGGCGTCAGTGGCATGCCGGCTCCAATCAGCGCCCGAGGCAAACACAGAACTGGCGCCCGGTACCGCGGGCAGCTCGTGGAGCAGGGCACTTTACCGCTCACGACGGGACAGAGGCGGCAAGCCACACGAACAATAGCTTCTGATCAGGTCGGCCGGCATAGCTTTCCGCCGCGAACCGGGTCCTTGGCCTCAGCCACAAAGGCCAAGGGCTCACCAGAGTTGAGGCGAAGGCCCCTGCCTCAACGTCTGGCTACCGGATAGAAATGGCGCAAAGGGCAGATGCCGGTAATCCTTTGAAAGTATTGGTGAGCGCACTGGGACACGAACCCAGGACCCTCTGCTTGAAAGTCAGAGATTTCCACTGAGGTATGTTCGGCAGCCTTTCAATGCCCCGGCAGGACCAGGATCTTCGGACTCTTCGGCAGCGTGGCGCGCGACAGGGTGATGGCTGCCGTGTCGCTGAACTCTACCGGGAAGTGGTCCCTGGCAGAGGTGAGAAAGCGGTTGAGGGTTGATGGTCCAAAGAAATGCATGGGAATCATGAGTGGTGCATTGATCGCACGCAGCACCTCCATCATGTCGAAGGTCTCCAGCGTGTAACTCCCATCCACCGGCACCAGCAGAACATCAATGCGACCGAGCCTCTTGAGATGCCCAGGCGAGAGGGTGTGATGCAGGTGACCTAAATGCGCGATGCACAGCTGGGCCGTCTCAAACACGAAAATGGAGTTGCCGTCGTACTCCGTCGCCCCGCCATAGCTGCGAATGTTGGTCGAGACATTGCGGATACGCACATCCTGCACCGTCAGATCGTGGACGACAGGATCTCCGGCCGGGTTCCAGCCCCTGAGGACATACTTGATGGCTGGATCCGGGTGATAGCTGAAGTGGGTGGAATGGGCCTTGTTCATCGTTGCCACATCTGGCGTGACGCGCGGACGTGTGCCGTCATTGTAGTCCGTGGCAATCCGCACCCCCTGTGGCGTCTCGATCAGGAAGGTGGCATGGCCTACGAAGGTGAGGCCGACCTCATTCTGGCGCAACGCAGCCCTTGAGAACAGAGTGTCTCGGGAGGCGATCAAACCAGGACAGCTCTCCGGCTCGGCAGCCGCGACTGGCTTGGTGAGGCTAAGGCCAACGCAGGTGGCGATCAAAAAGGCGGCTCGAGCGAAGCTCAGCATTGATGCCTCCAGTGCTCTGGGTCTCTAACAGAGCAGGTGGTTCCGAAGCTGTCAGCCAAGCTCAAGACTTAGGGGCAGCAATCCGTTCGTCCACATGCGGAACACTTACTGCCAACCGATGCTTTGCCATAGGCCATATCCATGGAGATGATCCATGTCAGGGAGTATAAGGATCTGTGGGGTACCCAGTCATGGATCTGTTTCAGGCTTCCGCCATCTCAGCACGGTTACCTGCCCACAAAACCTCATGCTCTCCAACACGGGCGCTCAGGCTCAGGAAATCGATTTCAACTCCCTTCAGGTTTCCTGATCCTGCCCTCGCGCAGACAACACCCGAGAGACGGCCAATCCAAGAGCAATAAGGGCTGCCACAGGCATGACCCAAGCATCCGGCGAGCCCATCGTCCAAAGGGTTGCTCCGCTGAGCGCGCACCAGATCAGCGGAATGATCATAAGCCCCCACGGAGGCCACTTGTCCATGGTCAGGAGGATGCCGAGCGTGGCAAGCACGGTGGGATCCGGGGCGATGCCAAAGATCTCTGTCTGCTTCCAGTCACGACCCACAAGCAGTCCGATTAATGGCTGGATCACGAGCGCAAACAGGAAAAGAATCAATCCGGCCCTGCTGCTCCAGTCTCGATATGGCCGGAAGAAGCGCCGGCCTTGAATGGCACCCAACCAGATCAGCAGTAGCGCCTCGAAGACGAAGCCGATGGCGAAGTATCGCGCCGCCCAGTTGATCGTATCGTACTGCTCCAAAAGGTAAGCCCAGGCCGTCCAAAGCCAGCCGGCCGCGAGGATCATCGTCACCATCGAGCCTTGCCAAGCACCAGCGCGATGCAGCCGCCACAGAACGACGAGCCCGAGCAGCAGCGCCAGGATCTGCGCCGGCCAGATTGCACGGTTGTAGAGCTCGAACAGACGATAATAGGTGCGGGCCGAAAACAGCAGGAAATCCGATAGCGTGTAGGACAGCCAGTCCCCCATCAGCGGCCCTCGACAGAGGCAATCATGCGAGACCGCATCGCGGCATCCGGCAACCGTCCGCTGGCCGCCGCCATGTTCTCGCGCACATGATCCACCCGGGTCGTTGCCGGGATAGCGCAGGTCACAGCCGGGTGAGACAGGATGAACTTCAGGATGAACTGCGCCCAGCTCCGTGCGCCAACCTCAGCCGCCCAAGCTGGGAGCGGGTAGCGTTCCAAGCGGTCGATCAGGGCACCCTGCCGGAACGGACGGTTGACGATAACCGCAATTCCACGCTCCGCCGCCAAGGGTAGAATGCGCTCTTCCACCTCGCGGTCGAGGATGTTGTAGGTCACCTGAATGAAGTCGAGCGGATGCTGGCGCATCACACGCTCGAACTCGCGGTGCCGGCGTCCTTCCGAGGTCGTGATCCCGACATAGCGCACCTCACCGGCCGCCTTCATGGCGAGCAGGGTCCTGAGATGCGCCTCCCAGGCCAGAAGATTGTGGACCTGCAGCAGGTCAAAGCGAGGCACCCTCCAATGCCGGCGTGACTCCGCGATTTGGCTTGGGCCAGCGGATGCGGACGAGGTCCAGACCTTGTCGGCTGAGAACAGTCGAGGCGGATGACCGAGCTTTTGCAGGCCGTAACCGACCACATCCTGCGACGAGCCGTACATGGGCGAGGAGTCGATCAGGCGTCCACCGGTCTCAAAGAATGCCCGTATGACCGCGGCACAGCTATCCCGTGCTTCATTGTCGTTGCCGACATTGAACGTAATCCAGGTGCCAAGCCCGACCAGGGGTAGCGCCTCGCCAGTCGAGGGAATGGTTCTGGTGAGAACCGGACCCGGCTGCGCGGCTCCGGTCAGAGGCCACATCATCGCGGCGGCGCTGGTCGCTGCCAAGGAGCCGAGGAAACTGCGGCGGTTGAGGCAGTGCGAGTGCTCCATTGAATGCTCTCCGTACCTGCGATCCCTGGTCGTTGCACCACCCCATCCGTGGATCCGCGGCAGTAAAGCCAAACCCTCTCACACTCTGGTGGCAGGATTTGATCTGCGCCGATCTGCAACCAGTCCGAAAGAGGCAAGTGCGAGCAACGAACAGATCGCCATGATCGTGATCAGCGGCCAGACAGTGGAGCCAAGCGTAGCACCAACAACCGGAGCGACAAGCGCACCGAACCCGATCTGAAGGCTGCCCGACAGGCCAGCCGCCGCGCCCGCAGCCTCCGGCTTCACGCTGATTGCACCGGCAATGCCGCTCGGCAAAACCAGACCATTCCCTAGGCCAATGAAGAACATCGGCCCGAACAGAGCCACCGGGTGCAGGAAACCCATAGCGAATGTGATTGCCATGCCGGCGACACTGGCTAGGGTCACGAACGTGCCGGCCAGGATCATCCGGTTCGGTCCGACCCCACCCGCGAAGCGGCCGGAGGCAAAGTTACCCAGAATGTAACCGCTCGGCACAATGGCGAAATAAAAGCCGTATTCTGCCGGGCTGCGGCCCATCAGTTCGATCATCACGTAAGGCGCGCCTGCCACGAAAGCGAAGAACACCGCCGAGACGAAGCTGGCGGCCAGCGTGTAGCCCCAGAACAGCCGAGAGCGGAACAAGCTGAGATAGCTGTGCAGGAGTTGCCGGATGGAGCCTGCGGCATCGCGATTGTGGTTGGTCTCGTGCAACTGCCAGGAGGCGACGACCAGGACCAAGCCGCCAAACAGCATCAGGAACACGAAGGAGGCGCGCCAGCCATACAGGGTTTCGAGCACGCCGCCCATGGTCGGTGCAATCATGGGGGCGACAGCCATACCCATGGTGACATACCCGATCATGCTGGCCACCTGCTTGCGCCCATATAGGTCACGGACGATGGCACGGCTCAGTGTAATTCCGGCACAGCCGCCGATGGCCTGCACGACACGACCGAAGATCAGGAGGCCGACATTCTGCGCTGTCAGGCAGACCAGCGAGCCGAGCACGAAGACGAGGAGCCCGATCAGGAGCATGGGCCGTCGGCCGAAGCGGTCAGAGAGCGAGCCAATGATCAACTGCCCGCAGGCCATGGCCGCGAGATAAAGCGACAGGGTCAGCTGGATGGTGGCGAAATCAACCCCGAAGGCCCGAGCCATGCCCGGCATGGAGGGCAGGTACATGTTAATGCCGAGCGGGCTTACAGCCGAGGCGGCGATGAGCAAGGCGATGAAGGAAGGCTTGGCGGCAGGCTGTGTCGCTGCGACGCTAGTATGGGTCATGATTTCCAAATGTCTGAGGCAACGGTGGTGACGACTTAGAACGCAGAGCTGTCCTGATGCCCCTCTTTGTAGCACAAGCTCGGACCCGATCAGGCCACTAGGAGTGCGAGTTGGAGCAGCTAGGGGAGCATAAGGATCCGAGGGGCGGTTACTGATGAAAGGGTTTGAGGGCGCGCCATCGCGATACCGCTATCGGCTCATCAGTGAGGACAGATGCCAAGGCAGCAGAGCTGCCTATAAAACCTCATGCTCTCCAGTACCGCTCTGACGGCGAGGAACAGCTTAGCGTTGCCGTCTTCATGCCAGAATGGCGCTGAAAATGTCTATACTTGGAGTTTGCGACAGAACCGGCAAAACAGGTTATGAGCAAAACAAAAGGTTTGGTAGTTACTCACGCTGAAGTGGCAAGTTCCACAGCGAGCGCCGATGCTGGTCCCTGACTTCAACGTGCTTCGGCCCTATTTTTTACCTCTGTCAGCGCCTTTACCGCAGCGAGTCTATTCCTCGCCAGCCTTTGATCGAAGCGCGGCGGGAGCCTGCTCTTATTCCGGAGCAGGAAAAGACGGGCGAACTCGGGGGCTCTGAAGGACGTTTGCCATGATACGTCCGGGTTAGAACTCCCCGTGAGGTCGAGAAGGATCGCCCTGATGGCCTACTCAGACACGCTGGACCGCTGGTCCCCTTATGCCTTGGCCGTTCTGCGGATCGTGACGGCGCTGATTTTCATGCTGCATGGAACTCAGAAGCTGCTTGGCTTTCCTGCTCCACCTCAAAGTGGGATGCCGCCAGTTCTGTCGCTGTTTGGGATTGGAGCTGTCCTTGAACTTGTCGGCGGCCTATTGATCCTGATCGGTCTTTTCACCCGCCCTGTAGCCCTCATTCTGGCCGGGGAGATGGCCGTAGCCTACTGGATGTTCCATGCTCCGCAGAGCGTGTACCCCGTGCTCAATGGCGGGGATGCGGCGATCCTCTACTGCTTCGTGTTCCTGCTGTTTGTGTTCACCGGCCCAGGAGCATGGAGCGTCGATGGAGCACGAGCGCGAACAGGTCCGCGCCACTCCTGGGAACGATAATCGGCAACGGCTGGATCTCGCTGCCTTCCAATTGCTGAACGACTAAGGCCCGAAGGCTACTTCACAGGCATGGGCTCTTTCGTTGGAGCGGAAGCTGTGCTCTGGGCCGCTGCATCGGCCTCGTGCTTCAGCTTGCCGATAGCCTGAGTGCGTCGGGCCTCAAGCTCCTTCTGGCGATCCGCTTCGGCCTTCGCCCGATCCTCGGACACATATGATCCCCGATAGTGGCACATGGTGTCCTCCATTCATGCAGAACAAAAGCTAACGCGATTTGCGTATCGCGGTTCCGGCTTGGCCTCTCTTACTCTTGGTTGTCGAGCAGCCGGATCATGTGGACCTTGTTCACAACCTGACCATTCACCGTCAGCATGGCGCGGGGCTCCCGTCCGAACTCCACAAAGCCGCATGAGTGATAAAGCCGTTCCGCAGCCGTATTCCCTTCCGAGTACATGAGCAGGACTTGCCGAACGCCCTGAATGCCTGCTGCCTCGGCAAGGGTGCGTTCGATGAGCGCTCTGCCGATGCCGCGAGCACGACACGAGGGCGAGACCGCCATTCCGTACAGGTGAGCCTTATGGCGCTCCTGGATGCGAGGCAGCACATCGAGACCGACGATGCCGACCATTTCCGAACTTGCTTGGTCGAACGCTCCAAGGACGAAGTCATGGGGCTGCTGCGGCGAGGCGATCCGCTCCTTCACCCACTCAATGGGTTTGGCCCGGTATTCGTCATAGGTCACGATGAAAGCCGATGGCGTGTCCTGAAGCGCCTGAAGAACAAAGGCGCGGTAAGTTTCGGCGTCATCATGGGTCAATCTACGGATCGAAATGGGTTCGGCTTGTCCACTGGTCATTCCGTTTACCCCGTTTGCGGGCGTTCATTATGGCTCACAGAGCGTCGCCCATCAGCATCCCAAAATGGTCATCTCTTTCCGCCCAGAATCACCATGAACCTCCTCATCATCGGCGGCAGATCCGGGCGAAGGCGGCTCGACATCTTGTCGCCTGCATTCATCGACCGCTTTGCACGCTTTGCGCGTGTGGCCGCGCAGGTTGTCCGGGACGAAACCGATGCCGTGCCGTTCTATGTGCCGGTGAACGAGATCTCGTTCTGGTCCTGGGCTGGCGGGAGCCTCGCTTACATCAATCCTCTTGCCTCTGGGCACGGCAACGAGCTCAAGGCGATCCTTGTGCGAGCCGCGATCGCGGCCGTTGAGGCCGTGCGCGAGGTCGATCCACGTGCCCGCATTGTTCATGCGGAGCCTGCCATCCACGTCGTTCCGCGCTCCGGTTACCCGCAGGATATCCGAGCGGCCCAACATTACACCTTAGCGCAATGAGGCGCTGGACTTCCCGTCAGGGCGCCACCGTCCCGAGCTGGGCGGCCGGCCTGACGACGTCGATATCGTGGGCGTGAACTGTTACCTCCCCAATCAGTGGATCGAGGGCGACCGGCCTGGCTTCGCATCATCGGCCATGAGGTCATCGCTGCACGGAACGCAGGCGTCCCGGTCGACGGAATCTGTCTGTACCCCATCCTGGACTATCCTGGTTGGAATGACGACCGGCTTGCCATACCGGCGGCGAACCCGACGCTTGACGGCGCGATGGTCCATGGCCGAGATCGGCTATCAGGATAAAACGTAGCGACTTCCATCCGCTTTATCGACAGCCGCAGGTTTTTTGTGGCTGTGCCCTGATGCAGAGCCGCGGCAGCCCTGTTCCCGGCCTCACACACAGCCCCAGGACAAACTCCGGCGGCGGCAGTCAGTTCTGTGTCGTCGAGGTCGAAAAATCCATAGCTGTCCACAGTGGGACGCCAAGCGGGGTACGCCGGATCTGCCCGATCGTGCCTTCGACAATCATGAAACGGGAGTTGCTGTTGTCGAGCTCCTTCAGAGCGTTGATGGTCGCGCGGATGTAGTCGACGGTCCGGTCGAACTCCTTCTCGGAGTCTGCTCTGGGCTTTCCGATTTCCTACATGGCCCGTCCGGCCATAACGGCGTTGTCGATCTTCTTTGTGTCTGCCATTGCGGTCACTCTCCGCCAACTGTTGATGAGCGAGCCCCAGAGATCGACAAGGACGACCCCGAGCAGGATCACGCCGGGAGGCAGATGCCCGAACTCGCGATTCCGGACCATAGTCACGATCACGCCAATGGCCACGAGAAGGCCTAAGTGCAATCCAAGAACCCGGGTGCCGTCCATCAGCGGCAGCACAGCCGCAGTGAGTTGAATGGCGCCATTGGCTAGATTGAACGAGGACGGAAAGTCCCAGGCGACGAACTTCTTGCGCATGCTCTCGGGGCCAATGAGGTTGGCCACCCCGTGATGCCGAAGAACGCAACTAGAATATAGGTCAGCCATACCGGCCAGTTAGAAAAATCCATTGCGACGTCTCATGACAGAACCAATGCAGACTAGATCTTAGACCGCTTCAGCCCTGCAGTAGAGGATCGAGTTGTCCCTTGTCGACGAGGGCATGCAGGTCATCAGAGCCGCCGATGTGCCGGCCCCTGATGAAGATCTGCGGTACCGTTGTGTGCCCGCCCGCCTTCTCGATCATCTCCGTCCGCTTCTCCGGATTTGCCTCAATATCAATCTCGGTGTAGCTGGCTCCCTTCTGCGCGAGCAACTTCTTGGCCGAGGCACAGTAGGGGCACCAGCTTTTTGTATAGAGGATAATCTCCATGGTGCTCTCCGTTACATGGATCTATCACTTGGTGACCCGCAGACTTGGATATGCATGGTCACCGGGTATAATAGGCTTTGTCCCGACGATGCATTCGTCTGGATTAGAGAAACAGTGGCAGAT
>NZ_LCYG01000047.1 GCF_001017175.1 Microvirga vignae
ACCAGCGGGTTTGCGACAGTTCCTCGGCGATGCCTATGTCAATGCGCTGGCGAGTAAGCTCGTCGATGCAGCGCCGATTGCGGAGGGGAATAAGCAGCGCTTCATTCAGAACTACGCCAAGGACGGGGCTAAGGCGCTCGCGCACGGCCTGCGTGACGATCCCGCTTATCTGTATGTGGTGAAATCCTCTCTTGAGGATCCTGACAAAGCCGCAGCCATCCGCGCCTATGTCGGGGCATGGGGCCGTGCCACGAAATGGATCGAGACGCATCCCGAAGAATGGATCAACGGATACTACATCAAGGACCAGGGCCTGAAAGATGACGCTGCGCGGTTTCTGGTGGAATCGAACGGCCATCCGGATGTGCCACTCGATTGGAACGGGGCGATCGAACGCCAACAGGAAACGGTCGACCTGCTCGCGGAAGAACTGAAGAAGCCAGCCCTGAAAGCGGAAACCCTGTTCGACCGCCGATTCGAGACAGTTGCCGGCGCTGCCTATCGGGGAGAGTAAACCATGGTGAACCTTTCGATCCCAAGCGCCGATTCTGCCTCCGGTGCACCAAGACACCAGCAATGGCTCAGAAGGCCGAGCCTTGGCAGGATCCAGTCCTCGCCATCGACCACGAGCAACCGGACCGGACGCCAGCGGCGGCGCAAGCTTGGACCAGGTCCGACCATCCCTTATGGGACTGCGATTGGCCCTGCGCTACTCCTCATCCTGTGGAGCATCGGCTCGACCACTGGCTATATCGACGACCGCATCCTGTCAGCACCATGGACTGTCGCGCTGACCGGCCTTGAACTGACCTTGAACTGATCCAAGATGGCCGCTTACAGGAGAATCTCTGGACCTCCTTCGTCCGTTCCTTCTGGGGTCTGTTCTGGGGCATCGCTTGGTGTCATCGCCGGCCTGAGCCGCATCGGCGAGTATCTCGTCGACGGTCCGATCCAAATCAAGCGCGCCATCCCTGCGTTGGCCCTGATTCCTCTCCTGATGCTCTGGTTCGGCATCGGCGAAGGCATGAAGATCCTGACCATCGCACTGATCACGTTCGCACCGATCTATATCCAGACCCACGACGGCCTGCGCTCGACCGACGCCCGCTTCATCGAGCTGGCCGAGACGCTCGACCTCAGCAACCTGCAGTTCCTGCGCCATGTCGTGCTTCCGGCAGCTCTGCCGGGCTTTCTTCTCGGCCTACGCTTCGGCGTCACCTATACTTGGCTGGCGCTCGTCGTCGTCGAACAGGTCAATGCCACCAGTGGCTTGGGCTATATGATCAATCTTGCCCGCACCTACGGGCAGACCGAAGTCATCATCCTGTGCCTTGCCGTCTACGCTGCGCTCGGCTTGAGCTCGGACTGGCTGGTACGCTTTATCACGCGAAAGGCCCTCCCATGGCGAAAGATCTTGGCGGACTGATCCGGGAGCCTGTCGTGCAGGTGCGCAGGCACAGGCGCCGTTACGGCGAGCGCACGATTGTCGACGGCGTCGATCTTGATATCGGCCGCGGCGAGTTCGTCGCTCTGCTCGGTCGCTCAGGCTCCGGCAAGAGCACGATCCTGCGCGCACTCGCTGGCCTTGACCATGGCGTTCCAGGCTCAGGCCAGGTTGACACTCCCGACGCAATCTCGGTCGTGTTCCAGGATGCCCGACTGCTGCCGTGGAAGAAGGTGATTGACAATGTCACGCTCGGATTGAAGGGAGGGGCCTCCCGCGAGCGCGCATTTAAGGCTTTGGAAGAAGTCGACCTGGCGCCGCGCGCAACCGCTTGGCCGATGCAGCTTTCCGGCGGCGAACAGCAGCGCACTGCCCTAGCACGTTCGCTGGTCCGCGAGCCTGAGTTCCTCCTGCTCGATGAGCCGTTCGGAGCGCTCGACGCTTTGACCCGGCTGCGGATGCAGGCCCTTCTGCTCGATCTGTGCGCCCGTCACCAGCCGGCAGTGCTGTTCGTGACGCATGATGTCGATGAGGCAATCCGCCTGGCACAGCGCATTCTTATTCTCGATCAGGGCCGTTTCACGGTGGATCTGGAAGTCAATTTACCCTCTGACAGAGGAGAGCGCGAGCTACGCGTCGCGCAACTGCGCGCTCAGCTGTTGACTAGCCTCGGCGTGACTGAGAAGGAGCTGCGCCGCGTTGCGTGATGGGGGCGAGGACAAACTTCGAAGAGTGAATGTCCTCAGCTGATCTGGTGCCTGCATAGCTCAGGGCTGTCGTTAAAAAAAGCAAACGCTGCGCCTCAATGGGCTTGAACAGGATCATCAGGGCCACCCATCGAGCGCTCAGGTCCACCTCGGCGCCAATGGGAGCCTTAGGATAACACTCGCTGTGTGCCCCGGAAGAGCTTTGGAGCTGCGGTCATCATATTGTGACTTGTCCAGGTTAATGGAACGGGGCTGCCGATCCAGCAAGCTCCACCGCCAACTTGCGGAAAAGTTTTCTTTCGTTCGCTTTCCGACAGAAAGTCATTCGCGTTTGAGCGATGAATTAAAAAACCCATTCCCGTTGACGGAGCCATGAGGCCAAGCCACTTTCTCAGGGTCTCAGAACCCGATCTGGCATTCGAGACCGCGGTGATTTGAAGTGAGCAGCTTGCGCCGCGAAACCAAACGCTAAAGCGTCACGATGCGTCGCATGCGCCTCGTGATCCCATCGAAGGGTTGCGATCATGATTGTTGCTCTGCTGAACTTCGCCTTGCATCGAGTGGTGCGTCGGGCTCGCGGCACCCGGAGCTGGTGTCGCCACTATTAAACAGCCTTTTCCCGTCCTTGAGACAACCGCATCATTGCCAACCCAACGTTCGCGGCAGAGGGCTTCTGTCATGCCACATACCACTCACGTTATTGAAGTCGGAGACGTTACCGCCGGCATCGTTGTCGCCGTCGAAGGCGGCTTCCGGTTCTTCGCCGCCGGCTTCGCCTTCAAGTCCCTCGATCTGGCCATCTTTGCCTCGATCGAGGAGGCCAGCCGGGCGGCGCGTGAAAAACTCACCCGGCGTCGTCGCTGAACAACCCTGCAAGGTTAACATGAACCCCAAAACGCTTCTGGTGACAGTCGTTGCCGTCGCGACAGCGCTGTTCGTCTCGGCCTTCCGCGTGCAGGCTGCCAATGAAGGCCCTCTCGTGACCACGGAGTGACCCGAAAGGAGGTAACGTAGCGGCCTGTTCGCTGTCTGAGCCAAGATCCGCCAAGCCGGTCAAGATCCATGCCGATCGCTATCATTGCATCCCCAGGCAGCGGCGCAGAGGGACAAACTGGGCCGATCATGACGCTGCCTGCGCCAGCGGGAAAGCCTCACAGTGCGGTTCTCCGAGCAGGCGACTGCCGCATGGCAGGCCGAACCCTCGCGACGGGCAGGATGATCACCTCATCGAGATAGCTCAGCACGGGGAGACGTCCGGGATGAGGTCGACGAGGCTGAGACATCGGCGGCAGTTGCCGCCGCTGCAGCCTTCACAGACTCCGGCACCGGCGGTTTCAAGCCGCAAGGGAGAGGGCAACGACATCCTTGTTGATGGCGCGCGCCCAATCCGTCAGCCGGGCCCCGATCCTTATCCCTTGCCCTTTCCTGAGATATGTTGTTCTCATCCGAAGCGCTGGCTACTTCGCTGAACCCAGTGGTAAAATGGTTCGAACATCGTTGTATTCTCGTTTTATTGCGAAACTAATCTTGCCATTGTTCAAAATAAAACCAGTCGAATAGTCTGCACTATAGTCGGTAATACTGATATTTACGACGTCAATATTTACGATGCATAGAATTTCAATTACGGCCTGTTAGCGCTTGATCCAGTCGAGAGTGGCCGCGAGGCAAAGTACGCCCATGAAGGATCGGGCGGTCTTCTCGTAGCGCGTTGCAACGGCTCGCCACTCTTTGAGCCTGGCCCAGAGCCGCTCGACGACATTGCGGTTGGTGTAGATCGAGTCTGGACAGGCCACCGGCGCCTCATTGGACTTGGCCGGGATCGCCCGCTTCGCACCGATGCTCCAGGTGTGCTCGCGGAAGCTGTGACTGGAATAGCCACGATCGGCTACCACCCAAGCGGGCACATCTGGTAAGCTGTCGACCAGCGGAATGGCTTCAGGCAGCTCATGCGCCTGACCGGGCGCGATGCGGAAGGCAATCGCGCGTCCCAAGCTGTCGGCGATCACGCAAGCCTTGGTGCCATAGCCGCCACGAGAACGACCAAGTGCTTCACGATCGTCTCGTTGAGCTTGAGAGCCCCTTTTCGGCGAGCCCCTGCAGCCTTCTGGTGCGCCCGCACGCTGGTGCCGTCCAGAAAAATCATGCGGAGCAGGATACCACGCTCCTGCACCAGGTTGAGCAGGCGCTCCCAGACACCCAGGCGAGCCCAGCGGATGAAGGTCTGAGCGGCCCGCCACCACGGGCCCAGTTCCGTCGGCACAGCGCGCCACTTGGCGCCGTTCTCATGCCGCCAGAGGATGGCCTCGAACGTCCGACGCAGATCTTGCGGCGGCGTCTTGCCCTTCGGACGACATTGTTCCACCAGCGGCTCCAGCATCGCCCATTGTGCATCCGTCAGCATGGCTCCTCCTCAAGTCAGGACGAGCAAAACGCCTCCAAGTGCAAAGGGTTCAAGTCATAACAGGCCGTAGCCCTAGAATTCTGCAGAATTCTTCAGCCTCTCGGATCCGCGCTGCAATTTGCGCATTAGGCCATATGACCGAATGATCGAAAAAGACGCCCACGCGGCTCGGGTCAAAAACCCTCTGAATATCGTGTTTTTTGAAGAGCCTTGCGAGAGTTGGAGAGTTGCCGTCTTGGATATAGATTCGGTCTACCTTGACGGTCACGAAGTCTCCAGGACGAGCCCTGCCTTCGACCATATGGTCGCTTATGATATCGTCTACTAACATTTGGGATCACCTCAAGCGGGGGATTGGCGTCGAAGATCGAGGTCCGCAACACTTAGTTTGGCGCGGCATTGCCCGTCGCGTCGCTTTCGACTGCCCGATAGATGTCGATAAGTTGTGCCGAGGTAATCTCGCTCCCTTGGAGGATCGATTGCTGCCGAACTTTGTCGAGACAGTCGACCAGCAGATCCGGCGCAACAGCAATATTGGCGTTTTTAAGCGTATACTCGATTGCTGCTCGGCCAGCGTGTTTACCGATCACTATTCGTCTGGTGCCTCCGACCTCATCTGGTGAGATCGGTTCGAATGACCGAGGATCTTTTAGCATCCCGTTAGAGTGGATCCCGGATTCATGAGCGAAGACGTTCTTCCCGACGACAGGGCGCCACGGCTCATTCGCTACGCCTGTATGGTTAGATACCAGATTCGCAAGGTCGGTCAGTTTAGTTGTATCGATCCCAAGATCCCGATCATAGATGCACTTTAGGGCCATGACCATTTGGGCGAGGTCAGGCATGCCTGCGCGTTCGGACATTGAATTTACGCAAACGTGGAAGAACTTGGCGCCTGCCTTGAGGCCGGCGATTGTGTTAGCGACAGCAAGTCCAAAGTCATTGTGACAGTGACAATGCACGGCAATATCTGCTGCTCGAACGGCGAATGAGACGCGCTCGGCGTAGCCTTCAGGTCCCAGTATGCCGATCGTGTCAGACAGTCTTAGTCGGTCTGCTCCGGCTTCAGCGACAATCCCGGCATAGTCCTGTAAAAATGAAGCGTCAGTGCGGCCTACATCTTCCGCACTTATGGATACAAAAGCCCCGCGGTCTTTCGCATACTTAACCATGTCGGAGGCTTGTTGCGATACCCAGGATCGGTCCTTAGCAACACTCGATTTGAGATGAACATCGGACGTCGGAAGCCCGATATGAACAGCTTTAAAGCCCATATCTAAGGAGAAGCAGATGTCGTCCTTTACGCCGCGGTTCCATGCAACAAGAACAGCTTGGTCCGCGTAATCCAGGGATGCGTGAAGGTAGTCAAGTTCCTCCCCACCCATCTTGGGGATCCCGACCTCGATCCATTTCACACCTGCACCGAGCAGTGCCTGGAGTATTTCGAGTTTCTGGACCTTCGATAGTGCTACACCGGGAGCTTGCTCTCCATCACGGAGGGTGGTGTCTTCTAGGATCAAGTCAGTCCGCATTTGCATGATTGCCTCCGCTGAACATGGGTACTCAGTGAGCCAACCGGTCTGGGATGATAAGTACACAACCTGTCGGAGATCCAGATGTACGATCAACCAGCACCAGTGGTAAGCTACAAGGCCGAATCGACGGCATTCAAGCGAAAGATGCAACCAGAGCGTGTTTTTTGGCTGTAACACTGCCCTATGTGGCATCTGATGGCCATTCTCGGGTTTAAAGGCCAGAGCAGAGCTATCAACGGTTGATTCGGAAGCGGTGGCGAATGCGGAGTGAAAGGCGAGAGCCGCATGAGCGAACCGGACGAAGATCCTCAGCGGTTTTCGCCCATTGAAGACGGCCCGAGACGAGCAGCGGCAGGCACGCATTCTAGTCGCCAGCTCCGAGGAATAGGTGATTACCCTGGCGGCGCAGAGATCGGACAGATCGTCTTCCGGGTCACCAATCAGACCGAAATTCAGCCGGGTTCGGGAGCAGGACCAATGAAGCGAGCCATAGTCCTCGATTGCGGCAAGCACGCCTGCGATGACGTCAGGATGGTGGTCGAGGCCAAGATAGCAATATTTAACGAAATCAACATGTCCCGACCGGCATGATCGCCGCGCTCCAGACGGATGGTCCGACCGTTTCCCGATCGGCCGTAAACATCCATCAATCCCCGAGAATGAGATTCCCCATGTTCAATAATGGCGGCCGTGTTGCGAACAGGGCGCGTTGACGACGGCGTGTGCAAACGAGGAGCACTCATGCCGGATAGGTGTTGCCAATCAGTTTGCGACAAAGCCTGTCTCCTTAATCCGTGACCCGTTTGCACATACCTATGCATGCACTGTGCCAAAGGAGAAAATTACTTCTAAACAATATGATGGCTCTCATACTGCTATGTCGCATGTCCGACATCGTCGAAAATCGGACAATACGGGGCACCATCAAGTTAACTGGTGGGTGACCGCATAGAGGCATATGTGAGGGATGAAGAACGTCCGTCACCCTCGCAATGTCCGCCACCGCTTCCCGGCTGAAGTGATCAGCTACGCCATCTGGTTGTACTTCCGCTTTCCCTTGAGCCTGCGCATGGTCGAGAAGATGCTCGCAGCTCGAGGCATTCTGGCGAGGGGAAAGACACGGATCTGGTCGATCAGAGTGTGGGTCAGGCCACGCCGGGACACCTTGCGGCACCAGCCACTCTAAACGGTCTATCGCTGTGAGGGTCAGGCCGCCCAGGAACACTGGTCAGGGCATACTTACTGTCGCTGTGGTGAATGAGGTTGGCTCGCCGCAGGGGCTGCCGGTCATGGAGAGCCTGCTCGAGGGCATCGAGCACGAACTCGGCCCGGGCCGAGCGCAACACACGCCAGCCCACGATCCGGCGGGCGAAGGCGTCGATCACGAAGGCCACAGAGACGAAGCCCGACCAGGTCGCGACAAAGGTGAAGTCGCTGACCCACAGGGCGTTCGGCTGCGGCGCCGTGAACTGCCGGTTGACCCGGTCGCGCGGGCATGGCGCTGAGGCGTCGCTGACGGTCGTCCGGATGCTCTTGCCGCGAACCACGCCCTTCAGGCCCATCTGCCGCATCAGCCCGGCGACCGTGCAGCGCACCACCGCGAGCCCTTCACGCTTCATCCGGTGCCAGACCTTGCGGACGCCATAGACGCCGAAGTTCGCCGCAAAGACCCGGCGGATCTCCTGGCTGAGTTCGGCATCCCGGCGTTCCCGGGCCGGCCTGCGGTCGGGATCGGCCCTGCGGGCGGCGTGCTCGTAGGAGGTCGACGGGGCGATCGGCAGAACGCGGCAGATCGGCTCGACCCCGTAAACCTCCCGATGCGCGTCGATCAACGCCGTCATGGCTTGAAGCGGCGGTCGAGCTCCGCCTGGGCAAAATACGCGCTGGCTTTGCGCAGGATCTCGTTGGCCGGGCGCAGTTCCCGCACCTCACGCTCGAGCGCTTTGATCCGCTCCTGCTCTGTGCTTGTCGGCCCGGCCCGAAGGCCCTGGTCGCGCTCCGCCTGCCGCACCCAGTGGCGCAGGGTCTCGCCCGAGCAGCCGATCTTCGCCGCGATCGATCGGATCGCGTCATACTGGGAGGTGTACTCGTCCCGGTGATCGAAAACCATCCGGACCGCCCGCTCGCGGACCTCTGGTGAATAAGGAGGTGTTCTCTTGGTCATGGCTCCATCCTGTCAGGAGTGGGAGCCTCCGGGAATCCCGGCGCGGTTCAGTGGGCTGCTCCTTTCTGGCCGCGGGTGGCCGGGTGTCCCGCCTTAAGTTCGAGCTCGCGCATCTTCTTGGCATGCAGCGCCGGGCGGGCCCACAGATAGCTCTCGCCCTTGTGCAGCAAATGCCAGATCAGGACGGCGACCTTGCGGGCGGTTGCCACCGCCGCCACATGCTGGCCACGCCGGCTGCTCACCCGAAGGAAGAACGCCCGCAGGGGACCAGGGGCTCGTGCTGCGGCCCAAGCGGCCTCGACCAGCATGCCGCGGGCATGCCCACGTCCCTGCTTGGTGATCCGTCCGTGGTAGGCAGGACCCGGACCGGACTGACGCACACTCGGATTGAGCCCGAGATAGCTGACCAGCTTCTCGGGTGCCTCGAAGCGCTGACCATCCCCGATCGCTGCCGTTAACGCGAGCGCCACCACCATGTCGATGCCGGGGATCGTCATCAAGCGCGCGACGCTCGCGTCAGCCAGAGCGGAGCGCGCGAGGTCCCGCTCGATCACCCGCAGATCTTCCACCAGTCGATCGAATTCCCGCAGATGCCGCTCAATGGCAGAGCGTTCATCGTCCGGCAGGATCTGTTCGGACAGCCAGGCCCGTCCCTTGGGACCGCACAGATCAGCTGTCGGGCATGCGGGGATCAGATGGGCGTGCAGGATCGATTGGATGATGTTCTTCAGCCGGGAGCGCTGACGCACGACTTGGTTGCGCCGCGTGACCTGGCGCCGCAACGCCTGGGTCGTCTCATCGGCGATCCAGACCTCCGGCAGAAAGCCACTGGCATAGAGCTGTGCCATGACTCCGGCATCGATGGTGTCGGTCTTGATCTTGGCATGGGCGATCACCCGCACCTGCTTCGGATTGGCAATGACCACCCGCTTCACATGCGGGCTGATCACCGCCGCCACGGCGGCCGCGTTGCCGGTCGCCTCGACCACGACCACGTCAGTGCACGACAATGTGGCCGCGAAGGCCTCGAGCCGGATACCGGCTCGCCACCCGCCGGGCATAGGCATAGTCATCCTTGTCAAACACAACGACCTTGACGACGCCGTGCGGTCCGCCCGCGGCGGCCCTGACAGACTCGTCCAGGGCCTGCCAGTCGGTGTCCATACCCGAGGAGGGCGGCTTCGGGCTGAGCATGAGCCAGTCGAGCGCGGCAAACCAGGGCTGGGGCACGCTGCCTTGGGTCTCCAGTGCGAACGTATAACCCTTCTGCCGGCCCAGCGCGATGAGCGGNNGCCGGACAGGCGCTCGACCTGCGCCATGATCTCGGTCGGTGCCATCAAGGTCCAGTCCTCGCGGAACTCGGGCAGCACCGCGTAGAGCGTATCGCACCAGCGGCAGCGGTAATCGCAGCCGCCCGTGCGCACGAACACGGTCGGGCGTCCGATCAGCGGGCCCTCGCCCTGAACGGTCGGGCCGAAGATCTCACTGACGCGGATGCTGCCCTTCATGGGCGGTATTCCGCCCAGGTTTTCGGGGTCTCACTGACCCGCACGGCCGCAACCTCTGGCCAGCGCGCTTTGCACCAGTCATAGAGCCATTGAGCGATGACCTCGGCGGTCGTCTGGTCGTGTCCGAGGACCTCGTTGAGGTGGCGATGGTCGAGGGTGTTGTCGATGAACGTCTTGAGCTCCGAAAGTTCGCGGTAGTCGCGGACGAAGCCGACCCGGTCGAGTTCGGCCGATTGCAGAATAACCTCGACCTCATAATTGTGGCCGTGCAACCGGGCGCAAGGATGTTCCGCGGGCAGGCCGCCGATCAGGTGCGAGGCGGAGAAGGCAAATCGTTTGGCAATGGTGTACATGGCTGTGCTTATGCTGGTTGCCGGGCTTGATGCTCGCGGCAGGCTTCGATCCAGTAGTCCGGATCCTCATACGGTGTAGGATCCTCGGCCCCGGCGAGGTGGAACGCCTCTCGCCGCTCGACGCAGGTGCCGCAGCGCCCGCAATGAACATCGCCGCCCTGGTAGCAGGACCAGGTTTCGGCAAAGGGCACGCCGAGCCGGGCGCCCTCGCGCACGATGTCAGCTTTGCCCACCCGCACGAAGGGCGTGTAGAGGGCGATGTTCGCTAATCCCTCCAGGGCGTAGCGCTGCATCACCTCGAACGCCTCCACGAAGTCCGGGCGGCAATCCGGATAGATGAAGTGATCGCCGCCATGGACGGCCGCCGCCACGGCATCGGCCTGCTCGGCGGCAGCCACACCGAAGGCAATCGCGAGCATGATGGCGTTGCGGTTCGGCACGACGGTAATCCGCATGGTGTCTTCCGCGTAATGCCCTTCGGGAACGGGTTCGCCGCTGGTCAGCGCCGAGCCGGTCAGGAGGCGTCCGACGGCCGAGATGTCGATGATGTCATGCGGCACGCCGAGGCGGGCGGCGCAGGCCTGCGCGGAGCCGAGCTCCTTTTTATGGCGCTGGCCGTAGTCGAAGGACACGAGGCGGGTGAGGGTTCGCTCAGCCGCGACCTTGTGGGCGAGGGTGACGGAGTCCAGTCCGCCGGAACAGATGACGAGGGTCTTCACGAGGGCTCCTTGTTTTGACCGGGTAGGCTGCGACCGGATCGGCTCATGGCCGATGAACATCAGGCGGATTGAACCTGCAAAGGTGCCACCCGCTTTCCCGTGTAGAAAGACCTGTCTTGAGAGGAAGTCATTGGAACATTGCTGAGTAAATGAGACGTGCTCGTATATTCGAGACGGGCCAGGGAATGGTTGTATTCAAGGGCCAGTGCTGCAGGTAGCATGCGCAACAGGGTAAGCCGAAGTATGTTTGTCCTATGAGAGAAAAGTGAGCCCTTCAGCGATGGCTTGAGCAATGAGCAAATGGTCAAAGGGATCCTTGTGGTGCATCGGCAGGCCTACCAGCTCCTCAAGATGTTTGGGATGAATATCGAGCATCTCAAAACCCTGCGCATCGATGGCGGCAACGATTTCAGTGATATCAGCCTCAAGCTTTCCGACCCGCACCTTCACCACAATTTCCCATAATGAGACTGCGCTGACCAGAATGTCGTTTGCAGGGTCGGTTATGAGATCTTGGGCCTTGCTTTCGATCCTACTGTCCCCGGCAAGCCACCAGAGAAGGGCATGGGTATCGAGAAGAAGTCTCAATCTTCGTTCCCCTCCATTGCAGACAGGATATCAGCAGGGAGGACGTCAAAGTCCTCCGCCATACGAATTTTGCCTTTCAACATGCCCGCTACGCGGCGCGGACGCTCCGGATTTGATGGCGGCTTGATCTCGGCGATCACCTCATTGCGTGACATAACCAGGAATGATGTGCCATGGCGGGCTTGCCGAAGCAGTCCGCTCAAGTTTGCCCGCAGCTCGCGAACTCCAACGCGAATTTGCTTTTCCTTCTCAGAGTGAATCATGGCCAGATCCTTTGTGTACCCTTATGTGTACACAAATGGCATGATCGAGGCAAGCCTGCCCCGCTTCATCCTGCATGATGCCCGTCCGGGGATACTGCCTCAAAAGCTGAGCAAATCACGCGATTGTCTCAGCTGCTTTGGCGGTCGGGTCCCTGTGAAGACGGCTTTCGGCAAGCTGACCATAGTTATTTGCCTCAGTTGCTATGCATTTCCCCAGTCAACGGCGAGCGGACCGGAAAAACCGTCGTGCTGGAAGGAGGCTGGCCGAGGACGAGCGGCTGCCAAGGTACGACTGCCGCACACGCCATCACGAGGACAGTGCAGCCGCGCCTCGTGGTTGCCCATAGAAGCAGGAACACCAGGCGCAAATGCGCTTCTGTCCTGGCTGCGAGGCGATTAGCTTTCGTGACCGTGCCCGAAGGGCGGCAAGGCACGATTGTTCAGGCACATCTCTCATGAGCACCGGCCAACGTTTTCTTCTCGCCCCGTCCATGGTTCGCCTGGTCCAGAAGGAGAGGCCGGGCAGTCTCGTTCTGAGCACCCACGGGTCCTATGGTCCCGGGGCGGCGCATGCGGCTAAGATAGTGTGTCGTCTCCATCGGAACATCTGGTCTGGGAAAGCCCATCAAGCGCCGACTGCTGCCGATCGCCCAGATGCCCGTCGCCCGGCATGCGTGTAACCCGTGCGCCAAAGGACAGGCCGCGATCAGGCCTGTGCTCAGTGCTCCCCCGGCCCCGACCGCGAGCCCGAGTGGGTGAGGTATCGAGACAAAGCGTGCGAAGTGGCTCGCGATAAGACGCCCCGTGAGAACCCTCGCACCGGTTTTCTCCGCTGGAAGAGAAGCGGGAGGAGAGGAGGGGCACTCGTCTGTGCCGCATGTCGTCGAGAACGCGAACGCCCACTCGTCAGCGGGCGTCGATGCCCGCTGTGGTGCAGCAAGATATCAGGCCGCTATCTCCGGCGAGCGATGCGGTCGATCTGGAAGCGCCTGATGCCGAGGTCATCGAGTTCACGATCAGAGAGCCTGGACAGCTCGTTGACGGTCGCGCGGTAATGCATGTAAGCACGGATCTGAGCAAGAATCTGGGACACGAACATCTGGAACTCCTGTCAGTTCGCTGGCGTGAGGGCGGCTGTTGTTCCTGCATGTGCAGTGCAATAAACATATCTGTGCGATGCACAAATGAGCAGGGATGCGAGAACCGAGGCAGGCATGCTCAAGATGCATGCTGCTGTCATAAATCGTTAATCGGAGAGCTCACAGAGCATTGCCGGGACGTTCCGGAGAAGGATTTTTCTGCCCATCCCTCCTTTCCCGGGAGCGAGGCAGTGAAGCGCACAGAATTGTTCAGAGTAGGCTCTGCGGGGAGCATGAGAGTTTGCGGGGCAGCCGTTAAGAGGGTCCCCTCCGGAAGGCGGCGATGAAGCCAATCGACAGCCGTGCACGTCGAGCCGAGACCACGGGCGACATGACATTGTCACCGGAACCGCTGACGGATTGGATTGATGCGCGGGAGAGTAGGGAGATGCAGCCCATCTCCTATGCTCGACATCAACTCCCGCCCGAGATCATCCGGCATGCGGTCTGGCTTTATTTGCACTTCACGCTCAGCTGAGGAAAACACCCGACACAGTGCGGCGCACCCGATCATTGAAGCCCTCAGCTGAGTTGATGTGAACCCGACCGCGGGCATATTCGCGAGCGGAATGGGAGACGGTGTTATGGGCCGCGAAGGCGCTGCCTATAATGACACGAATGCTTCCAATCATCGCTCATCAAATGAGCCTTGGGATCAACAGCCTCCGTGAGCACCCGGTCGGCCTCGGACTCCGATAGATCTTCGACAACCGTGGCGTGCGCCTCTCTAAGCGAGGCACCAATGCTCAGATCCGGCGGTCTCTGCACGACCACAAGTGCCGGTGTTTTCAAGGTTTTGGACTCGCTTTCGCTTCCACGACCGGGCGGCGATCGGTGCATCTCCCGCCGCGGCTTGCCACCACGATAGAAGCCGTCGATCTCGATGACACCATCCAAGGCCTGCTCGCGCCCAACCATCAGGCGCAAGGCATGGCCCATGCGCCAAGCCGTCGGCTGGCTGACGCCAAGCGCCTCGGCCAGGCGGATGGAGGAGATGCCCTTGTCTGACTGCAGCATCAGCCACAGGCCGGGGAGCCAAGTCCGTAGGGGCAGCTTGGTGGCGTGCAGAGGTGTTCATATTGTGACCGTGAACTGAAACCGGCAGGTGCCGCTTGAGCATTGATAGAGCCCGGGCCGTTCTCGCTTCCCGTTCTCCCCGGCGGGTCAAGGCGATGGAGCGGCGATATTGTGTGCGTCAAGTTCTGCAGAGCGGGGCGGCCGGTCAGGTTGGCTAAGCGGCTTCGCGAAGCTGATCCTTTTTGTGCTCCTTCAGATCGTCCATGTTGAGGTAGCGGTGCGCCTCGAGCCAGTTCTCATGGGTCTCGACCGCCAGCGCCCGCACCAGCCGGCAGCATGAGGCCACATTGGGGAAGATCCGCACCACGTAGGTGCACCGGCGGATCTCCTCGTTCAGGCGCTCAAGCATGTTGGTACTCTTGAGGTGCTTGTGGTGCTGGCGCGGCAAGCGGTAGAAGGTCAGCGTCTCCTCGATCGTCTCCTCGGCCCAGGCCACCAGATCGCGTCTGGCTTCCTCGACCGAGCGGCGGTCGTACAACCAGCGCAGCTCCTGCAGGCAATCATCGTCGGCCTTACGCGGCAGGTGATCGAGGGCATTGCGGAGGAAGTGCACGTAGCACCTCTGGTAGGCTGCCTCACTCAGCACCTCACGGATGGCCCCCCGCAGCCCCGCATGATCTTCAGCCACCACCAGCTCCACGCCTGAGAGACCGCGCTCGCGCAGGCCGAGCAGAAAGGTTTTCCAGGCGGATTGGCTTTCCCGGTTGGCCATCTCGACGCCGAGGATCTGGCGCCGCCCGTCCCAGTCGATGCCGACCGCAATCAGCACCGCCTGCGAGGTGACGAGGCCGCCCTCGCGCACCTTCTCGTAACGGGCATCCAGGATCAGGTACGGGAACGGCTCCTCGAGCCGGCGCGAGGCGAACTGGGCCAGGCTGTCATGAGGCGCTTGCTGATCGTGGAGATCGCCGAGGCCGAGAAGCTGTGGCCGCACAGCTCCTCGGTGATCGCTTTGACCTTGCGGGTGGAGACACCTTGGACGTACATCTCAGCGAGCGTGGCGACGAGCGCCTGCTCGGAGCGCTGATAGCGCTCGAACAGTTCGGTCGAGAAGCGCCCGCCGCGGTCCTGCGGCACCCGCAGCTCGAGCTTGCCTACCCGGGTGACCAGCGTGCGGCTGTAGTAGCCCGAGCGGTAGCCGAGCCGGGCTGCGATGCGCTCGCCTTTCTCGGCCCGGAGCGCATCGCTCATCTCGGCCTCGAGCATCTTCTGCATGACGGCACGGACGATCTCGCGCAGCCCGTCTGGGTTGTGGCTCAGAAGGTCCTTGATGGCAGCGGTGGCGGGTTTATCCTTGGTGCTGGTCATGGTGGGCTCCTCTCGGAGGGTGACATTGAACATCACCATCCTGCCATGACCGCCCCACTCAGGCGATTTGCAGAACCTTCACCACACTACTCATTGAACGGACAAGTGCTTGGCAAGAATTGTCGTGACCGGTTCAACGGTGGCAGGGTGCGACCGGAGAAGAGGATATCCTCGGCAGCTTGCTCGCTATGTCTCCCGGAAACGCAGACTAATGTGGGTAGGATTGCCTTATTGTCATTTTAGCGGCCGTGTCGCCGATCCGCTGCCGGAGAGCCATGGTCACCTGAGGGACGTCCAGCACTTCCTGGGCCACCCGGTGGCCACCCTCGAACAGCGAGGCAGAGTCGGCCCTGAACTCTTCCAGCAGCCAAGCGATTGCGTCGCCAACGGGCTGCTGCTGTGTCGCCATCGGGAAGGGCGTCATCTCAAGCATGACCCGATAAATGGCAGACGCCGGGTGAAGGGCCATCCCTTCCTTGGCGAGTTCGGCATGAAGATTCGCTGCGATCCGAATGCCCTCTGGGTCGAGATCGCCGGCGTACTCAATCCTGTTCGCCTGGCATGCGCTGAGGGCACGGCGCAGGGATAGGGCCGAGATCGTCCGTTTGGTCACCCGATTGCCGCCGCCCCAAAGGACGGAACGATAGACACTCAGTTCTCGGTTCAAACTGGCGATCAGGTCGTAGGCATGGGCATTTTCGACAATGAGGACGGTCGTACTTGCGGCCGCAGCATCCTCCCGTACGAGGGGGAGGTCGGGATTGTAGGCACCGATCAGGGATAGGGGCGCTTGGCCACAGATCGTATTCCCTTCGATGAGGCCAAGCCGGTCAAACGCTTTCTCGTCATTAAGGATCTGGGCGCTCCGGATGCGATACGGCACCATGCGGTCCCATGGCCCTCGGTTCCGGGCGAAATGGTCATTAATTGCCACGAGAGCATCACGTTTCGCACTGGCTTGAATCCGCGACGCGAACGCGAACTCAGGCGTCCAAGCCGCTTCCGACCGTTGTTTCCGCTCCTTCGGGACCGCCCTTAGGGAAATCTGGTGGGGCAGGGGAGGAACCGTTGACCGGTCCCAAGCCTCCTTGTTGCGGATCGAAGGAAGCCGGATCGATCCGTTGCCCTGCAAGTCTTCCAATGCCGCTCGCAGGCGCCTTGGGAGCTGCTTGTCGCTCTCCAGGAACAAGGACCGTGCACAGACGAGGAGCTCGGCTCGGATGACCGTCTGGCGCCTGCCCTTTCGCAGCTCGGCAAGAAGCCGGATCGCATCGGACATCATGCCGCCTCTGGCAGCGGCTTGCGCTGATAATCCACCGGTCGAACATGGATCTCAGAGCCATCCGGCGTTCTAAACCGGCCCATCACGACGTGGTACGGGAACATCTCATGGACATTGTGATCGATGACACCCGTATAGGCGATGATCTGCACATCCATCGCCTTCAGGACGGAGAGAGTGCTCCTCCAGAGATCCGGACTCGTGAGGGCTCCGAGAGGGTTATCAAGGATCAGCACGGCACAGCGCCGCATCGGCTTTCTGAGAGCCTTGGCCCGCAGGCGCGCGATGCCGGCAAAGAACATCATGCCGACCGACATCTTCTCGCCGCCGCTGTGGGTCATTTTGTTATACGGGTCATATTGGCCGTCAACGAGCGTGGGTTTGAGAACCTGAGTTCCCATGTCGCTGCCTGTAAGCTTCAGCATGAGATCGACCAGAAGATGGGCTCCATCCCTCGGAGTCCGCTGATCCCGAGCCATCTCCAGGATGACAGTCGCCATAACACGGTCCCGGGCTTCCTGCGGGATGTCGACGATCCCGGTCCGGAACCTCACGATGGCCTTTCCAGGTTGGACGGGCGAATCGTCCGGAATGCGCACATTCATGACATCACGAAGCATCCTGAAGCCTTGTCCGACGAACCGCTTGAGAAGATCCGTCAGGAGATCGATCTGCCGATGAAGGTTTTCGACGTCATCCTTGATGCTTGCAATCCGGTCGAAGACAAGCCCCTCCAACTCATCGCCGCTCTGGAGCAGGGCCTCAAGGGAAGACGTCCTGATGTTCTCGGCAACCATTGGATCGACACTCTTGAAGGTGTCGGACGTCACCTGCTTCAGGATCGATTGGGAAATTTCGGTGGCATCCTCCTTCCACTTCCGGGCCGCCTCGATCGCCCGGTCCCTGTGCTCCACCATCTCCTTGAAGTGTTTCATTTCGGCGCCGAGGTCGGCAATGGCGTGTCCGTCGGGAAGGATGTGAGCGAACCCTGCCGGTAGATTATCGGACCAATCCTTGACACGTGTCCGTTGCGTCCTCAGATCGCTGATCAGGAGCGCCACGGCCTTTTCTTTTTCGTCGATTGCCTCACGGCGCCTTAGCTGTGCAGCGGCCTCGGCGCCGAACGCTTGGGCTGCGACCTGTGCGTCCTCCGGGTTTTCATAGGGAAGGTCTGGATACCGTGAGATTTTCCGTTCTTGCCGGAACTTGTCGTGGGCGGTTTCGACCTCGTGCAGAGCCCTAAATGCGGCCCTGACCTCCGCGTCGTGACTGGCTAGTCTCTTCCTGGCCCGTTCGGTCAGATCGTCGAGGACATGAGCCTCTGGCAGGAAACGCATGCCATCCTGCCGGGTGATACCCTCGCGGTTACAGAAGTCGGCAATTTCGGATTGGATGGCTTCCAAGTTCTCAACCAGGGAGGATTCCCGTACGGTCAGGCCCGGATCGATGCCGCTCCGCTTGCGGTCAAGATCTTCCTTCTGACGCACCCAGGAGGCCTCCGCATCCTCAACAGCGAGATCAGGAACCTCCGCGGGCGTAGCGGCATCGCCCAACCGGACCAACTTGGCGTCGATCTCTTTAAGAGACACACCCAGTTTGACCGAACGCTCGAAGGCCGTCCGCTCGATAGCTGCCCATTCGGCAATCCGGTGCTCAACGACTTCCAGCTGCTCCTTGATCCCGCTGATCTCCGCATAGATCTCGGCGAGGCGTTCTCGAGCCGTAGCGGCCTTTGCCTCGATATCGCGAAGTCGCAGGAGGTGCTTGAGAGCCTGCCGCCTGTCCTCCGTTTTCCGCTCGTACTCGCGCACGGCATCCTGAAGCTCGCCGACCGTCTGGGTCCTCTGGGCAATTTCCTGCCGGACCTGGTCGGCTTCTCCTGTCAGATGTTCAATCCGCGTCTCCGCCGCATCGAGGGCCGCTCGTTGATCATCGACCCAGCGCGGTCCGTAGGTTCTCATCCAAGTCTCGACCAGAGCGCCGATCCGGACGAAAGCCTCAGCCTCGATCCTGAGGCGATTCCCCTCGGCACTCAGGCGCTGCCGCTCGGTGGCAGTATCCTCGGCCAATCGGACAGCTGAGGATCGAACCCAGGCTGCATCATCCTGCGGCCCCACAATGATCCGTTCAGGATCCTGATCCGGCACGACATCCCGGGCGACGGAAATGGCAACGTGAGAAAGGATGTCCGGCGTCTCTCGCTCTAGGATCGCCGTGGCCTTGGCAAGGTCGGCCGCAGTGGGAACAACGATGTCCAGGCGCAAAGGATCGGCGTCGACGATCGCGCGGGCCTTCGTCGGATCCAGGACGGTCTGGGAGAGCCAGAAGCCGCCCGCCTTGGCCTCCCGGAGCCCGGCACGGTGAAGCGCCTCCAAGATGCGCTGGGCGTCAGGCCGATCAAAGGCCACCCCGTAGGCTTCGACCGCCTTTGCCATGTCCTCCTTGCGTCTGAGGACAATTTCACCGGCAAGGATTTTCCGCTGCAGGTCTTCGGCGCGCTCCCGCAGCGTTTCCTGAAGTCGCGGCAATCCTGGGTCAACCGGCCCTTCGAGAAAGCGGGTAACCTCCTCGGACATGTTACATTGCGCCCGAAGGTGCTCTTCGCCTCGCAGAGCTTCCTGGATCTGGGTCTTGCGTTGGCGGGCTTCCTCGATCTTGGCGTGAAGCTCGCCGCTCACGTTCTCAAGGGAGGCGATGGCCTCGCGCTCTCGGACAATCGCCCCAGACCACTCGCTCAGCGCAATTCGGGCTGCTTCTTCCTCCGCCTGGATCCGTTTGATTGCGCCGGTGGCCGTTTCGCTCTCCTGCAGATGCCCGTCCGCGATCCGTTCGGAACGGGCCCGCTCTGCTTCGGCCACGTCACTCTCGGAGCGTACCTTTTGCCCCTCAAGATCCTGCCGGCGTTTTACCAGGGCACGGGACGCGTCGCGAGACTGCTCCGTCTCTGCGTTGGCATTCTGCCTTTCACTGTCCGCTGCCTGGCGTTGATCCTGAAGGGAAACCTTCCGTCGGCAGAGGATCGCGATCAGAACGCCGCGGGCACGGGCCTCGGACTCAATGAATGGCCGTAGACCTTCTTCCTGCTCCTGAAGCTTGTTTCGAACGTCCCGGAGATCCTCCGCGGTCTTAGCCTCTCTCGCCAGAAGACGAACAAGGCCAAGAGCTGCGATCTCCCGCTTGACAGTGGTAACGGCGCCGATAGCGCGCTCATGCCGTTCTGCGGCATCGGCACAGGTCAGTTTGTAGAAGGTCGACCACGAGCCTTCGCTCTGTCCTTGCATTTCCTCGTAGCGTTCGGAGGCATTTTCTCGTTCGAGCGTGAGGTGATCGATCGTCTGAAGGCCTTGCTGGATCTGCCCGTCGAGTTCGAACTCGGTTGCCCGCATCCGGGCGACGATCCGTCCCATGGAAACGGTCGAATCCTCCCGTTGTTTCATGGCGCTGTTGTATTCTCGGGCCGCTCTGCTGAAACGGCTGGCGTTGTCATGCAGAACGGTCAGCTGCTCCATTGCCGCCTGTCGGGGCTCCATCGATCGGATCTTTGCGATCCCTTGCGAAAAATGTTCGTAGTGGGAGGCAAGTTCGTCTTCCTCGAACAGGCTTCCCGTGAGCGCTGTCAGGAATTCCCGCTCGGTGCGGTATGAGAAGAAGCCCATGTCGCCATTGCTCTCGCGGCGATTGACGTCGACCAGCATTCCGAGCAGCCGCAGGTCGATGCCATGGCTGGCTGCCATTTTCTGCCAGCGGTCCTGACCGTCTTCATGATCGAAAACGATATCGCCGCGCCCGCGCATGTGCTTGATCCAGGCCTGGATGTCCCTGTGCGAACGAAGTTCCGGATAGGCATCTTCCTCTCCGGAACCCGGCAGGGTCGCGAGCACGTCGGCGGTGACCAGATCGGGCAGGGGCTCGATCACAAAGAAGTCACGCCTGAATTGTCCTTTCCCCTCGGCTTCGCGCCGGGTAACGACATAGCCGACGATGACGATCCTGTCCGCTGTCGCCGTGCTCGGGACGATGAACTCCATCGCGACCATGCCGGGCAGGCCATCCTCACTGAAGTAGTCGGAGAAATGGCGCGCCTGTCCGCCGTCGGAGTCCTCCTTTGCGATGGCCGGCAGGAAGCGGCGGAACGACGGCTCGAAGGTGGCCAGTCCCAACGAAATGTCGGTTGTCTTGCCGCCGCCGTTCTCGAGCTCCATGATCGTGAACGGCTCAAGGCCGATCTCCGGCTTGAAAATCTTCTGAATCTGAGGCGGACGCCAGGACGTCGCCTGCCCGACGTTGCACAGGTAAATGCGACGGATATGGCTCATGAACCCGACTCCTGCTGCGACTGGCTGTATTCACGGGCGACGGCGTAGAAATGAGGGACAATGCTCTCGCGCATGGCGGCGGGGAGCTTGCGGGTCGGGTAGACCCGTTTGTCGTCGGTGCTCATGTACTTGAGGTATCCCCAGTCGACCATCAGAGCGATGGCGAGGGCGATGACCCCTTCCACGGTATCCGGCTTGCGGCTTCGGGTCTTTCCGGATGGATCGGGCTCCACCTCGCGAATGTCGAGAATCCCGCGCCAGAGCTGCTCCGCCGGCCGGTCATCGCTTTCCATCGTCGCGATGGATTTGCAGGCATCCACGAAATCCTGTGCAATCTCCAAGGTGCTCCTCGGCGGCGGCAGGTGCTTTGGATCCTCGACCGTGTCCGAGGTCGGATAGAAGCATGCCGCGACAAACGGAATTCCAGCCGCGATCGCAGCCCTGATCAGGGGAGAGGCTTGCGACCAGCGCGGGATTTTCGAGAGCGACTGGGTCAGGCGGCAATCCTTTTCGGCGACATAGAGGAGGCCAAAGGGGGCTTCGCAGGAAAGCACGCGAATGTCCTTTGCCCGCGCGACATCGTTGACGCAAGCCTGCATCTGACCGTCGTCCTGATAGCGGTGGACCAGGGCTTGGTAGGCGGGATCCGATGGTCCGCCGGGGTGCAGAAGCGCACTGTCCACGAGCCGAACGGCCGCCTCGAACGCTGAAATGGCTCCCACCTCGTCTCTGGTAAGACTCATGATGTTCTCCGGAGCGGAAATACCAGGCGCTTTCCCTCGAAAAGATCATTCTCGAATTGCCCGTCGATGACAACGTCGCGGCGGGCCTTCCGGGCGCCCATCCCGTACAGTCCATACAAAAGCATGCCGGCAACACGCCGGACTCTGATGCTGGAGGCACGAGCGTCGATGCGGGCGAAGATGTCGTCCATTGTGAGATCGCCGGGTTCCGCGAGAACCCTCGCGACGATCTGTTGGGCCTCATCCCGTTCTTCGGCGGAGAAGGATGACAACGACCCAACAGGCTGATCGGCGACCTGCCGCATTCGGTCCGGCACGATGTCCTGTTCGACCTGATCCCGCAGGGCCACCAGAAGACGGTCCAGATCGAAGAACCTGATCGGATCAATCGGTGCCATGGTCCGAAGGATGCCGGGAATGGTCCGGTCCATTGCCTCGACTGACATGGTTAACAATGACGTCGCGACTTCCTTCGGGTCCGGGAGGTGAGCCCTCCGCCGAAACCGGAAAGCTGCCGCCTGGGCATCCATGAACTTCTGATGGGCTGAGTTGAGTTCCTTCAGGAGGAGGTTGATCGCATTTCGCTCCTCTTCAAGATCTTCCATGAACTGATCGAGACGGGCTGCGGTTTCCGTCTCCTGGACCTCGCCTCTGCGTTCGATCACGATCTCTCGAAGCCGCTCATGATCGGTGATCCGCTTCTCAAGATGGGATCGTGCGTCTTCGACGGGCGCTTGAAGTTCAGCCTGCCAGGACACCGCCCTCGCATTCGTCAAAAGATCCGAGATCAGATGTCGAATCCGCAAATAGATGCGCCGGGCGAGGCCGCGGGCCTCACGCGAGATCCGTTCAGCTCTTTCCATTTGGCCATGCCGGATGGCCTCTTCGACGAGTTTATGGAGCGCTCCTTGAAGGTCGCGATCAAGGTCGTGGTCGGCCAGCGCCCCATAGACCAGGGTTGCTTCGTCGCTGACGCGATAGCGGTATTCGCCGCTCTGGGATCGTGTATACTCAAGATAACGGAATCGGAGTTTCTCGATCGTTCGGCTGATCGGATCGAAGACATTGACCTCGAACCGTTTATCGACCTCTTTGGATCGTTGGTTTTCGAGAATCTGGAGCGTCAGCGTCGCAAGCTGTACCAAGACAGGGTGACTGATATCAGGCCATTGCTCAAACACGGCCTCGGCAATCATGCCCCGGAGCTGCGAATTCGTCGGTCCATCGTCGAAGGTATTCAACAGGGCGACGTCACGGATGAGACGCAGGCCGATGCGGTAGCCATCCAGTTCCATTTTGTGTTCGGATGCGACCTTGGAAAGACTATACTCGAGATCCGCCAAGGGCTGAACATAACGCAATCCTGCCGCCCGACGCTTCAGATCGAGGCTCGCAGCCGGTGTGTCGCGTCGAGCCGCGCCCCTGGCAGCCAGTAGGTCATCAGACCATGCGGCTGGGCTTTCGACGGGCAGCTCTTGAGGGGATGCCCGCGAGCCAAAATAGGCGAGCAGGTCTTCTTGAATGGCGGCTGTGCTCGCCTGCCCCTCTAGATGAAGGTCACTTCGATCATCCATGGTTCCAAACCGTCCTGGTGAGGAGGTCGCGCCCCGTAACAGCGTCTAAGATGCTATATCGGCAACGCGGCGATCCGAAGCATTATTTCCTGACTTGCAGGATTCTGCTCTGTTGGATTGGGCGGAAGCGACGGTCATCGAGCAACTCCTGTGAGTTTCACATGTGGTCGGTCTCAGGGTATCCTTCGGCTCGATTGAGGACCATCCAGTCAATGGAAGACACAAATTTTTTTTTCGTCGGGGCGAGCGCCAAATCCGGGAGAGATATCGTTTTATTAACGATATGTTGGCGTGGACGGGTGCGGTTCGAAGCGCTGATCTCAGGGAGGAGTTCGCGATATCCCCACAGCAAGCCTCGATTGATCTGCGAGGATTTGCGCAGGAAACGCCGGGCGTTACCTACGATGAAGGCCGCAAATGCTGGGTTCGCAATCAAGCCTTCGACCTTTCGGCAGCGGGAGACCTTGAGGAATTTCTAGGCCGACATCCGAGCATGCGCCATCGGCTCGGCTTTGAAGAATTAATCCTTCCGTGGCAATCCGCATCGGCTAGCATCGTGCAGACCTTGATGGCGTCCCGTCTGGGCCGAATTCCTGCCTTGATCGAGTATCAATCGATCACCAGCGATATGCCAACGAAGCGTGTTGTTTGCCCTCATACGTTCGTGGTCGATCACTTGATCATGCGGTTCAGGGCATATTGCCGAAAGGCTGCCGCGTTTCGCGACTTTCGCGTCAGTCGTGTCCGATCTGCATCCCTGATCAATGATCAGGGATGGGTGGATGGGGCTGCTGATCGGGAGTGGTTTGAGTTTGTCGAAGTCAGGATTGCACCCCATCCCGACCTGACCCCATCCCAAGCAATGATCACGATGGATGAAATCGGCCTGCCGGCCTTTGGCGGAACAGTGAGGATTCGCAAGGCCATACTTCTTTATCTGCTGGATGGTCTTGGTTTGCTTGAGGCCGTTCAAGCCGGTCACGGAAGGCCGGATAAGTTCGCTCGCTATGTCTGTGAAAACCCAGGTGAGCTGATGCTCTTCTTGCCGAAGCGTGCGTGAACGGTACAAACGAGCCACCCATTAGCCCATCCAAGCAGAACGCTACGGCGACTGTCTCAGGTGCCCCTGTACAGAGCCAGAACCTGCCATCACAGCCATGACTGATCCCCACACCGTGAGAAAGCGGACCTCGTGGAACACAAGGGCTATCAGATCGGAGAGCATGAGGTCTCCTGAGGCAGCCCGTGAGAGGGCCCCCTCCAAAAGGCGGCATCAAGCCCGATCAGCGGCAGTGCAATGAGAGCCAGGGTTACGGACGGCATTGTTGCCCCACAATCCCTTATGCTCTCGTTCACACCGGAATCTTGCTGGCTATCGTGGTCGCAGCTTCCGGGCTGAATCCGACCTCCATCAGTTCCCCCTCAAGGTCATCAAGACTGCAGGGCTCAAGGGTGATCGACGCTCCGGAGCCGTCCCGTTTGAAGTCGGAGTTGTCGCCATCCTCCTCTTCCAGCACGCCGGGATAGTCATCAACGGAGGTGGTCGTGACCCGAACGGGTGGACCCTCATCCTCGTTTCCATCGGCCGCCTCATAGCTCTGGTACACCTGCACGGTAACTAGGCGGCCCTCAATCTCGTCCTCGAAGACCGTCTGCCATTCGTCCATGTTCCCCTCCTGGATCATGTGCCGGGCCATGCTCCGCCGACTGTAGAGTTCGTTTGGCTGGAGGGGCGCTAATTACCGCTCCCAGACCCACAGTTTGTTACCTATAGGGCTGTAGTGCTGCAATGCTGTGACATGCAACTGCGATGGTATCAGAGCGTCGTTTCACTATTGCATTCCATCGCAGTCACTCCCACATATCTTATTGCGGAGGCTAGCCCGCAACCCTTGACCGCCTCCGTAGACTTCAGCCCCGTTCAGACAGATCCCGACGGGGCTTTTTCATGGCCCATGATCCGCATCACCTGTGTTGGCGCCCAGTGCTTGCGTCGGGACGTCTTGATGTGCCGCGCATTCAGAGCGGCCGCAACCTGGCGCAGGGATGGGGCGCCGCTCGCCTGGATATCAGCCGCCCGCCTCTTGGCCATGGTACTGTCAAGCTGGCGGGATGGCGGTCTGTGGCACGGTCTTGGACATGAGCACGACGTCCAATCCGTACCGCAGCTACCGTTTACCGGCTGAGATCATCAGCGAGGCCGTCTGATTGGTCCGCTTGGAAGACCTTTCTGCTGGGCCTGCGCGAGCGCGGGCTTTCCGGGGTAGAGCTGGTGGTGGCGGATGATCATGCCGGGCTGCGCGCCGCCATTCGCGAGGTGCTGGCAGAGGCGGCCTATCAGCGCTGCTATGTGCACTTCCTCCGCAATGCCCTCGATCACCTGCCGCGCAAGGCCGATGATGACTGCCTGCAGGAGTTGCGCTGGCTCTACGATCGCCGCTCGGTCGAGGAGGCCCGACGGGATCTGGCCGCCTGAATTGCCAAGTGGGAGACGCGCTACCCGCGCCTGGTCGTCTGGGCTGACGAGACGATTGAGGAGACGCTGACCTTCTACCGCTTGCCGAGTCAGCATCATAAGCACCTCAAGAGCACCAACATGCTTGAGCGCCTGAACGAGGAGATCAGGAGGCGCACCTATGTGGTGCGGATCTTCCCCAATGCAGCCTCGTGCTGCCGGCTGGTGCGGGCACTGGCGGTCGAGACCCATGAGAACTGGCTCGAAGCGCACCGCTATCTCAACATGGACGACCTGAAGGAGCACAAGAAGGATCAACTCCGCGAAGCCGCTTAGCCAACCTGACCGGCCGCCCCGCTCTGCAGAACTTGACGTACACAATCGCGGCCTGGGCGTATAAGAGCTTAAGTCGTATAAGAGCTAGAGAGATGGCACACGGCTCGAACCTTCCGTCTCGGCATTCCGAGTGTCACTTTCATCAGGCGGTTGTGTCACCTCTGAACGTGACAATAAGCACTATTCCGCGCAACCCTTCCGGCTATCATCCAAGTGCATCGCAGGCAGCGGTTGATTTGCAAATCACAGAATGTTGCCCGCCCATTTCGCCGGCCGTCTGTTCCCCCTTGACTCCTCTCTGCTTTGCCCAATGCCGCCTCTCACCGATCCCGTCGAGACTTTGCCAGAAGTGACCAATCCGACCCATACCCGGCAGATCGGCAACAAGCAGGCGGAGCCCTATCAGCACAGGATCACGGGTTCCGTTCGTGAAGCGATCCAGCGAGGGCGTTCTGGTGCGGTGCTCGCGCCCACAGGCAGCGGGAAAAGCCTTCTGGCGGCCGCGGCAGCCGAGGATGCGATTGATCTGGAAAAACCCATTCTCGTCCTCCACCCGGCTGTCAGCCTGCTGCGCCAGAACTACGCCCGGTTCCAATCCGTTCCCGCTGTGAAGGGCGCCCCGACCGCATTCTTTGTCGCCAAGAATAAGATCATCGGTGACCAGCCGATGGTCAGGAACTCTCTGGATGCCGCCGTCATTCCGGCGACAAACATGTCGCTTGTCAACAAACTGGATGACGAGGACTTCCTGCATTCCCTCGACCAATTTGGGAAGAGGGGAGGGGTGGTTCTCATCGATGAAGGGCACAAGGCCGCAGCCGAGGAGCTCGCCCGCGTCCTCTCCCGGATCGCCCTTGCCGGCGGCTCGGGCATCGTTCTGACGGCGATCCCGTTCCGCACCGATGGCAAGGATCCGCTGGATGCATTCGGCGCCAGCATCGAGCATGACCTGATCGATGTCGCCACCTGTGACGAGGTCCTGACGACAAGGCGCACGGTCCCGACCAGGTTGGACATTGCTACAGACGAGTTCGAGGCCCATCTCGGAACCGATGCCGTCCGGCTCATCGGGAGCGCCTTCCTGGCCTTGCTGGCCTAAAACGAATCGGTGGACCAAGCCTCCCAACAGGCGTTCTCCCGCTTTTTCAAGGAAAGAGCGAGCGAGGGGAGATAGGGCGATTGCCGCCCTCATCGTCGCGGCCGTCGCCCGGATCTGGGTTAAACGCGCCGCCAAGGCGACTCTGGCGATGATCCACTGCGACAGCGTGGAGTTTGCCAGGGAGCTCTCAGGCTACCTTGCTCAAGAACCCCTTCCGCCCGATCACGAGAGGGCAGGGGAGAAGCCCCGCGTGGCCTTCGTTGTGGCCGGCGAAATCCGCATCCGGCGCAGCGGCGCAGAGGAAGGGTTGAAAGAAGGCGAGCCTGTTGGCCGCAAGATCAAGCGCAACGATCTTCTGGATGCCGCTCGTGCCGGGGGCTTCGATATCCTCGTCAACGTGAACGCCTTGGGCGTTGGCACCGACGTTCTCCAGACCGACCTCAATATTCTTGCTTGCCAGGAGCGGTCGATTGGGCCGGTCAACAGATCAGTGGTCGCGGCGGGCGGGCTCATCAGCCGAGTGGCAAGACCCATCAGGTGTTTGTCGATGTCGGCAACTCGATCCTGCGCCTCTTCGATATGGATGCCATGCGCCGGAATGATCCGGAACGCTGCCGACGCCAAGTGCGCGGCTTGGCCTCTCCGATCCCAGAGCCGTTCGAGGCATGGTTTGACAAAGATCCGAGCCTGCGGGAACAGATCGAGGAGCGCCAACGCCAGATCCGGTTGCGAATGGGGGAGGGGGACAGCGAGCAGTACGACGATCCGCTCGACCCCACGATGGAGATCGGCAACGAAATGACTCTGCCGGTCCCGAAACCCTTCGCCATGGGCCTCATGGCGAAAGGCATGCGGCGATACGATTCCGCGAACAAGAGATTTTCCAGCCGGGTTGCTTTGTTCTGCGACCTGCGGGAATTCGGCCTCTATGATCAGGATACGGCACCAGATCTGCCTCGTTGGCTGGTGGCCACGCATGACGAGCAGACGGGCCAGCAGGGCTTTCTGTGCAAGACGCTGGATCGCCCATCAATACGCGGCCTTTGTTGGCATCCGGTATGATGGCGACTATGAAACCGCCAGTTCGGCCAACAAGCAGCGGAAGTTCCTGAAGAACCTTCAGCAGGCGCGGCCTTTGGTGTTGCCATGGCTCACTGGCTTCGCCGATCCCTCCAGTGCCACGCAGATGTCAGCAGCGATCGATCTCCTCAAGGACAAGGCCCGATTGCTCACCCGGTTGTTCAATTTGGCTGCCGTTCGTCTCGTGGAGCGGGCTACCGATGCCCACAGCCTGAGGCCAGATCTTCGTTCAGTGGTGCTCGATCGACCCCATCAGATCGCCCCGCAACGGCGGGATCTGCTCGCTGCCTATTGCCGCCTGCGTCAGCGATCTGCCCACCTTTATCCTGATGCGTTCGGAGGCAAGCCTCCATTCTCGGTGACAACCTTTGACCCGAGCGTGCTGCCCGAGATCAAGGCCATCGTGGCGAATACGAATGGGCGCTTCTTCGTCATCGACAATCCAGATAAGGAAGAGCAGCTCCGTCCCAGCCTTGCCGAAGGGCTCATCAAATCCTCCGTCGTGGCGGTTGGTCCGAAGGGTTCAAGCGAGCAATGGATTCGGCAGAAAGCCGGGTTCGGTCGTCACGACGATGCCGCGCGAGCGCGAGAACAGAGCTTCAAGGGTCACCTTCAAGAGCTTGCCGATGGTCCGTTGAGCAAGGATCAATCGCTGGCGATCACATTGTCCCGGACCGAATATCTCGAGATTGCGGCTGCAACTCCCGGGAAGGAGCTCGTCCGGGCTCTGCCATCGGCAGTGATGAATCTGATGCTTCTCTTGGGCGAGCACAACGGAATGCCTCTGCCTGGTGAGCAGGTGGAAGTCATCCAACAATCGATCCAGAAAAAACCGGCCGGAGATTGCCGTTCCATTTTCTCTGCCCCGACTTTGTGCGCGCTACGCTCAAAAGCCGGTGCCGGCGCAGAGGAAAGTTCTGAAGGAACTGGAGACAGCCGCGACATTCAAGAAGAACCGGGATGCCTACCTGCGATCCCAAAATCGATCGTCTCTGGCATCATGAACAGCGTTATTGTCAGCGAAACGGAACTTCCAGCACTTGGACCTTTTTCCTCCTGTGATATGCCACGAGTGATATCTCGTCGCTTATGTTCTCATCAAAGGAGTTTCCAGTGGCAAAAGCAGCAACGAAGAAAGCCCCGGCCCGCAAGGCCGCAGCTACCAAGACCGCAGCAAAGAAGACCACCGCCAAGACGGCTGCCAAGGCAGTTGCCAAGAAGCCCGCTAAGGCGGCTGCTTCCAAGACCACGGCGAAAGCTGCCGTGAAGGCCGTGAAGAAGCCTGCCAAGGGCCCGGCGACGACAAACGGTATCCTGACGCTGCGTCACATCGCTGAGGCACTGTCCGAAGCGCACGAGCTTCCGAAGCGCCAAGTGAACGAAATGATGACCCAGGTCGTCGACTTCATCGCCAAGAGCCTGAAAAAGGGCGAGAAGATCCGTCTCACCGGCCTCGGCATCCTCCAGGTTCGCAAGCG
>NZ_LCYG01000048.1 GCF_001017175.1 Microvirga vignae
GCTGCCGCCGCCATGGCCCCGCGCCAGGCCCGCACTCGTTGCAGGCATCCCCATCTTGGGAAGCGCTGCGTGTCCAAGACGGGGATCCCCGGCACAAGGCCGGGGGTGACGGGAGGGTTCACTGGCGATGCGAACAGACGGGGATCCCCGCGACTGATCCCCGGATCACGTCCGGGCACGGCCATGACGCGAGAGGAGCCCCCCTCGGCAGGTCAGACACCATGATCCGAGAAGGTTTGGGCGGCTGCTAAGAACAAGACAGAAAAAGAAGCCGCACATGAACCGAGCTGAGGCTTTGTCAATCGCACGGTGATGAAGATGATCCTGGAGGAGCGCCGACAGCTTCCCTAACGGTACATAGTCCTCTAGATCCTCTCCATGGACGGGGATTAATGTCTCGTCGCTGGGGGCTGCCGTGAAAAGAATTTCTGTCGTTGTTGGCGTGGCACTCGGCGCCGCGGGCTGTGCGCCGACGGTGCATGAAACCATGACGGCCTCGTGTTCGGACTATGTCGGACGGCCGATCTCGGAGCGCATCGCGGCTTTCGGGCCGCCACAGGCGGTCTACCGGATCAGCCCAACCGAGCTGGGATACGTTTTCGAGACGAAAGATACAACCTTCGTCGGCGGTGAGACCTACTACACGGTCAACTACATGATCGGAGCCGACCGGCACCGTACGCCCATCTATCCTGTCACCACGAAATGCCGGGGCTTCGTCGTGCGCGCGCCATCCTCCGCCACTCCGATCGCCCAGCGTATCATCGTGGATGTGCTCTAGCGCATCGTGCGGAAGTGGACACGGTTTTCCGCAGCCAACGATGCGCTCATTAAGGAAGAGAGCATCGGACTCAAAAGTGCAAATCCGCTTTTGGGTCCGATGCTCTAAGGCCGAGGATATCAGGCCCGGACGCGCGCGCTCTTTTCCGTCTTCACCCGATGCTCGATGAAGTTGCGGATTTCCCGGGTGCGGCGGTTCACATCCAGCACCTCGGCATCGACCCCGTGCCGCCAGGCCAGATCGAAGCGCGTGGGCTCCTTATCGAGGGTCGTCAGGTCCGCCGCATAAGCATGCACCTCCTCCGGCGTGCGGCAGAACCCTTCACGGATCAGAAGCTCTGCGCGCTGGCGCATGATGACGGCGAGTTCCGCGAGGCTGAATTCCGGGTGATACTGCACGCCCCAGAAGGTGCCGCCGTCCCTGCGGATCTCGGCCGCCTGGACCTCGGAGACCGGATTGGTGGCGATCACGACGGCGTCTTCGGGAAGCGCCGTGACCATATCGAGATGGATGGCTGGGGCGTCGTAGACGTCCGGGCGGCCCTCGAGCAGGGGATGCCCCCTCCCGTCCTCCGTGCGCCGCAGGCGACGGGCGAAGCCCACTTCGCGGCCAAGGGGATTCTTCTGCACGTCGCCGTCTGCTGCGACAGCGGCCACCTGCAGCCCCCAGCAGGAACCGAAGGACGGCGTCCCCGAGGCGTAGATCGCCCGCATCAGGTCGATCTGGCGCATGATCTCAGGGGTACGGTCATAGATGCTGAGGTGCGAACCGGTGAGCACGACGCCATCGTAAGACTCGAGCCCTGCCCGATCCGGCAGGTTCGCGCCCTCGTCCGTCGGGAAGGCGATGTCGCAGACAGCCGTCCGCTCGATGTCCTGGATCACGTCCGCATAGGACTCGGACAGCATATTGCCATAGGCAGCCTTGTGGGCCTCCCTTGCACTGCGCGTATTGCCCTCAACCACCAGAAACCTTAAGGCCATATGCGTCACCCGCCTCCCTTTGGCGCTGGTTTATCGAAACTGCGGATGCGGCCGCAAGAGTAATCGCATCGGACCCGGAAGTGGGGCGCACTTTCGGGATCAATCCGATGCAATCCATTGAGTGAGCGCATCGTTTGCCGCGCGAAAGTGGACACCACTTTCGCGCACGAGGCGCGAGGAGGTCTGGCCTTCCATGAAAATCCTGCAATCGCTCTGGAAGGGACTCTGGGGACAGGCCTACCTGCTTCTGATCCTCACCACGCTCATGTGGGGCGGCAATGCCATCGCCGGGCGTCTCGCCGTCGGCGAGGTGTCGCCCATGCTGCTCACCTGCATTCGTTGGGCCATCGTGGCCATCATCCTGGGGCCGCTGGTGGGGCGGCAGGTCGTGTCGGAATGGCCGCAGATCGGATCGCGATGGCTCTATACCATCCTCATGGGCTCTTCGGGCTTCACCGCCTTCAACGCCCTGTTCTATGCCGCCGCCTATCACACGAGCGCGGTGAACCTCACGATCTTCCAGGGCTCCATTCCGGTGCTCGTGCTGATCGGCACCATCCTGTTCTTCGGGGCGCGCGTGATCCCGCTGCAGATCCTCGGCATGATCGTCACGATCCTCGGCGTGGTGCTGGTGTCGGTGAAAGCGGACCTCGAGGTTCTCAAGACGCTGGCGCTCAACATCGGCGACGTGTGGATGCTGATCGCCTGCGTCTTCTATGCGGGCTACACGCTGGGCCTGCGGCGTCGGCCACCTGTCTCGGGCCTCGTGTTCTTCACGGCCCTGGCAGGCGTCGCATTCCTCACATCGCTGCCTCTGCTCGCGATCGAGATCGCGCAGGGCGCGGTGCAATGGCCGAGCCTCAAGGGTTGGCTGATCCTTCTCTATATTGGCCTGTTCCCGTCGCTCATCTCGCAGATCTTCTTCATTCGTGGCGTGGAACTGATCGGCCCGGCACGCGCAGGCCTGTTCGTGAACCTCGTGCCGGTCTTCGGCGCGCTGCTCGCCGTGCTGCTGCTGGGCGAGCCCTTCGCCTATTACCACGCTCTGGGCCTGTTCCTGGTACTCGGCGGCATCTGGCTGGCGGAGAGGAAGTGATTATTCTTCTAGAAACCTGATCCTTTCCGTCATCCCCGGACTTGTTCCGGGAATCCACGTCTTCATGGCTCAGCGGTTCTTAAGACGTGAATGGCCGGGCCAATCCCCGGATCGAGTCCGGGGACGGCCATGACGCCGAAAGAGTGTTGTTACCCGCAGCACTAATCCGCGAACACCACCGTCTTGCGGCCATTGAGCAGGATGCGATCTTCCAGGTGGTAGCGCACCGCGCGAGCAAGAACGCGCCGCTCGATATCGCGTCCCTTGCGCACGAGATCGTCCGCGCTGTCGCGATGGGTGATCGGCTCCACATCCTGCGCGATGATCGGCCCTTCATCGAGATCGGACGTCACATAGTGGGCGGTCGCGCCGATGAGCTTCACGCCGCGCGCATGAGCCTGATGGTATGGCTTCGCGCCCTTGAAGCTCGGAAGGAACGAGTGATGGATGTTGATGCAGCGGCCCGAGAGCTTCGCTGCAAGCCCGTCGGACAAAACCTGCATGTAGCGCGCGAGCACCACGAGATCCGCCTTTGAATCGCGGATGATCTCCCAGACCTTGGCCTCCTGTTCGAGCTTCGTGTCCTTCGTCACTTGAAGATAGTGGAACGGGACGTCACCCAGGCCCACATGGCCGTAGGTTCCGGCGGGATGATTGGCGATGACGCCGACAGGCTCGAAATCAAGCTCGCCGATGCGCCAACGATAGAGCAGATCGGCCAGGCAATGATCGAACTTCGAGACGAGCAGCATGACTTTGCGCTTTTCGCCGATGTCGCGCAGGGTCCATGTCATGCCGAAGCGATCCGCCAGGGGCACGAATCCATCCTTCAGGGCTTCGAGATCGCCGTGTCCAGCGACCGGATTGAAAACGACCCTCATGAAGAAGCGATCCGTCAGCGTGTCGTCGTATTGCTGGGCATCGAGGATGTTGAGGCCTGAATCGGACAGATGCCCCGCCACAGCGGCGACGATGCCAGGACGGTTCGCGCAGGCGAGCGTCAGGACGAAGCGTTGTGACGGGACATGGGCCATGGCTTTAACCTTTTCCTTGTCGCATTTTCTTTCCGGCGAACCGGTGTCCCCTTCGCCAGAAGATGCTTTTTAAAAACGAACCGCGCGGGCGCGCTTGACCTGCGGGATCTCCTCGATCTTGCGCAGGAGTTCTTCCGAGACGGGCTCATCGACCGAGACGAAGCAGATCGCATCGCCGCCGGGCTTGTCGCGGCCAAGCGCGAAGGTTGCCACGTTCACGCCGGACTCGCCGAGCAGCGTGCCGAATCTACCGATGAAGCCCGGCTTGTCGTCGTTGCGCACATAAATCATATGCGGCGCGAATTCGGCATCGACCGCGATGTCGCGGATCTCGGTGACGCGTGGCTTGCCGTCCTGGAACACGGTGCCGCCCGCATGGCGCGACATATCCTCCGCATCCACGATGATGCGGATGAAGCTCTCGTAATCGCGTGCGGCGCTCTCGCGCTTCACCTCTTCCACCGTGATGCCGCGCTCACGGGCGACCACGGGGGCCGACACCATGTTGATGTCCTGCAGGAAGGGACGCAGCACGCCGGTGATGGCAGCGGACGTCAGCGCGCGGGTGTTCATCTCCGCCACAGCGCCTTCGTACTCGATGCGGATGCCCTTGATCGGCGCTTCCGTGAGCTGGCCGAGGAAGGAGCCGAGCTTGTCCGCAAGCGACACGAAAGGCTTGAGACGCGGCGCTTCTTCCGCCGTGATAGAGGGGAAGTTCACGGCGTTCTGGATCGCGCCCTGGAGCAGGTAATCCGACATCTGCTCGGCCACCTGCAGGGCCACGTTCTCCTGCGCTTCGGTCGTCGCTGCACCGAGATGCGGCGTGCAGACCACGTTGGGATGGCCGAAGAGCGGATTGGTGAGCGCAGGCTCCTCGACGAACACGTCGAAGGCAGCACCGGCCACATGGCCGGAATCAAGCGCCGCGCGCAAGGCGCCCTCATCGACGAGACCGCCGCGGGCGCAGTTGATGATGCGAACCCCCTTCTTCGTCTTGGCGATGTTCTCGGCCGAGAGCACATTCTTCGTCTTTTCCGTCAGCGGCACGTGCAACGTGATGATGTCGGCGCGGCGGAGCAGATCCTCCAGCTCGACCTTCTCGACGCCGAGTTCGAGCGCGCGCTCCGGCGAGAGGAAGGGATCGTAAGCGATCACCTTCATGCGAAGACCGATGCCGCGATCGGCCACGATGGAGCCGATATTGCCGCAGCCGATGACGCCGAGAACCTTGCCGGTCAGCTCGACGCCCATGAAACGGTTCTTCTCCCACTTGCCGGCTTGCGTGGAGGTGTCGGCCTGCGGGATCTGGCGTGCGAGCGCGAACATCATCGCAATCGCATGCTCGGCGGTGGTGATGGAATTGCCGAAGGGCGTGTTCATGACGATGATGCCCTTCGCCGTGGCGGCGGGAATCTCGACATTGTCCACGCCGATGCCAGCGCGGCCGATCACCTTCAGGTTCTTGGCCTGTTCAAGGATCTTCGTCGTCACTTTCGTGGCGGAGCGGATGGCAAGACCATCGTAGTTGCCGATGATTTGGCTGAGCTTCTCCTTGTCCTTGCCGAGATCGGGCTGGAAATCGACCTCGATGCCGCGATCCTTGAAGATCTGCACGGCGGCAGGCGAGAGAGCGTCGGAAATGAGAACGCGGGGAGCGGGCATGGGTTAAACCTCATGGCGTCATGGCCGCGCTTGTTCCGGCCATCCACGTCTGCCGGGTGCACAAGCTCAGCCTTTGAAGGCGTGGATCCCCGGGACAAGCCCGAGGATGACGATACGGTTAGAACTGAGCGTCAAGCTGCTTTCGCGAGCTTCGCCTTTTCCTGCGCGAAAGCCCAGTCGAGCCACGGCGTCAGGGCTTCGAGATCGGATTGCTCCACGGTTGCGCCGCACCAGATGCGAAGACCGGGAGGGGCATCGCGATAGGCGCCGATGTCGAAGGCAACGCCTTCCTTGTCAAGCGTGGAGGTGATGCCCTTGGCAACCTGCGCCACGGCCTCGGGTCCTTGTCCAACCACATCGGGATCCGCGATGACGAGGCACACGCTGGTGTTTGAAGCGGTCGCCGAAACCTTCGCGAGGTTCGCGATCCATGGCGTCTTTGCCACCCAGTCGTGAATGACCTTCGCGTTGGCATCCGCCTTCGCCATCAGCTTTTCCAAGCCGCCGATGGACTTCGCCCATTCGAGTGCGTCGATGTAATCCTCGACCGCGAGCATGGACGGCGTGTTGATGGTCTCGCCCTCGAAGATGCCCTCGATGAGCTTGCCGCCCTTGGTCATGCGGAAGATCTTCGGCAGCGGCCAGGCCGGCTTGTAGGTCTCGAGACGCTCCACCGCGCGCGGCGAGAGGATGAGCATGCCGTGGGCCGCTTCGCCGCCCAGCACCTTCTGCCAGGAGAAGGTGACCACATCGAGCTTCGCGAAATCGAGCTTCTGCGCGAAAGCCGCAGAGGTGGCATCGCAGATCGTGAGGCCTTCTCGATCAGCCGCGATCCATTCCGCATCCGGCACACGCACGCCGGAGGTCGTGCCGTTCCAGGTGAAAACCACGTCACGGTTCCTGGTGTCGGCCTGCGAGAGGTCGGGCAACTCGCCGTATGGGGCGTTGATCAGGCGGGCGTCAGCGAGCTTCAACTGCTTGACCACATCGGTGACCCAGCCCTCGCCGAAGCTCTCCCACGCGAGCATATCGACCGGACGAGCGCCCAGCATCGACCACAGCACCATCTCCACAGCGCCGGTATCGGAGGCGGGCACGATGCCGATGCGGTAATCGGCCGGCACTTCCAGCACCTCGCGGGTGAGGTCGATGGCGAGCTTCAGGCGCGCCTTGCCGAGTTTCGCGCGATGCGAGCGGCCGAGCGACTCGGTTTTCAGGTTTTGCAGGGACCATCCGGGGCGCTTTGCGCAGGGGCCGGACGAAAAGAAAGGCGCGCGCGGGCGCGCATTGGGCAGGTCTGTCATGTGATCCATCCTTACAGATGGGCGCCTCTCGGTGGGGAGAGGTGTCCCGCCGACCGGTATGACGGAAGCGGAGCCCATGGTCAAGGCAGATGCCGAAAGGTTAGGCAGCGGAGAAAAATCTCGGATTACGAAATCGTAATACAAAACCTCGTGTTCACTGCGTTATAGTCATAGGGACTGACCTAAGGTGTGTTAGGTCACATCCCATTAATTCGAGACTGAAGAAGACTTCCGGGACTAAGGAGCGAGCATGCGTGTGTCCGGTCAACTCGCCGTCATCGCCTTGCTGGGGGCAGCAGGGTTTGGCGGGTGGTATGCCTATCAGGGCGGATACCTGGGGAACCAGTCTGCTGTAAAGCAAGGCGCTTCCTCCGGCGCGCGCAGCGGCGGCAATCGGGGCGGCGCCATGGGACCTGCGACCGTGGAAGTCGATACGGTCAAGACCGGACGCATCGTGGAAACCCGCGAAGCCGTGGGCACGGTGCGCGCCTTCGAGTCCATTACGGTGACCGCCAAGGTCGCTGGCGTGATCGATGAAATCGGCTTCGAGGAAGGCCAGCAGGTGAAGGCCGGCGACATCCTGGTGCAGCTCGATGCCGCCGAGCGCCGGGCTGATATCGACCAGGCCATTGCTGAAGCCAACCGCGCCGTGGCCCTGCGGAACGAAATCGTCATCAAGCTCGAGCGGGCCCAGGCTCTCAGCCGCACCGGCGCGGGCACAAGCGCGCAGGTCGAGGATTTGACCGCGCAGATGAAGTCGCTCGAGGGCGCAATCGCCTCGGCCCAGGCTCAGCGCAAGGCTGCCGAGGCACGGCTCGAGGATCTGACGATCCGCGCCCCCTTCAACGGCCGCGTCGGCACCCGCTCCGTTTCGCTCGGCGCCTATATTGCGCCCGGCACGCGGATCACCTCCCTGGATGATCTCTCGAAGGTTCGTCTCGATTTCGCCGTGCCCGAGAACCTTCTGGGCCGCCTGCAGCCCGGCCAGACGGTGAATGCCATGTCAGCGGCTTACAGGGGCCGCACCTTCAAGGGCAAGGTGTCCACCATCGATCCTCGCGTCGATCAGGCCACCCGCACCGCGCGTCTCACCGCCGAGTTCGATAACCCGGACGAGGCCTTGAAGCCCGGCATGTTCCTGACCGTCGCGCTCGAAGTCTCGGTCAATGACGAAGCAGTCCTGGTCCCGGAAGAGGCTATCGTCAGCGAAGGCTTGCGCCATGTGGTCTATCCGGTGAAGGACAACAAGGTGGAACGCCGCGTCATCACCATCGGCCAGCGCCAGGGCGGCAAGGTCGAGGTGGTGAACGGGTTGAAAGCGGGCGAGACGATCGTGGTGCTGGGCGTCCAGCGCGTGCGCCCCGGTGCCGAGGTGATCGCCCGTCCGCTCGGTTCGAGCGCACAGGAGCCGCAAGCAGCGCCTGCCGCGAACCGCCAGCAGCCCTCACGCAGCACGCTGAATGCGCCGCACGCGATCGGCAGTGCGCAGGCCGCCGAGCGCTGAATAATTTCCTCTCCCGCTTCGGCGGGAGAACTTTTGTCAACGACTGGTCCAAGAGCTGAGCCGTCATGCAGGTTTCCGACCTCTTCATCCGCCGTCCCGTCTTCGCCGTTGTGGTGAGCCTGCTGCTGATCGTGGGCGGCTTGTCCGCGCTCATGAACCTGCCGATCCGCGAATATCCGAGTGTGGATCGCCCGGTCGTGTCCGTCTCCACCGTTTATCGGGGCGCTTCGAACGAAGTCATCGAAAGCCGCGTGACGGAGGTGATCGAAGGTGCCGTGGCAGGCATCGAAGGCATTACCCAGATCCGCTCGCAAAGCCAGAACGAACGCTCCTCGGTCTCCATCGAGTTCGACGTTTCGCGCGATCCTGAAGGCGCAACGTCAGACGTGCGCGACGCGGTCTTCCGCGTGGTGGGCCGCCTGCCGGACGGCGTGGACCAGCCGGTTATCCGCAAGGTCGATGACAACGCTTCCGCCATCATGTGGATCAGCGTCACCTCGTCGACCTATGACGCTCTCGAACTCAGCGACTTCCTCAAGCGCGTCTATGTGGACCGCCTCTCGACCGTGCCCGGCGTCGCCAACGTCAACCTTGCCGGCGAACGCCGCTATTCCATGCGCATCTGGGTCGACCGCCCTGCTCTTGCGGCACGCGGCCTCACGGTGCAGGACCTGGAAGCAGCGATCAAGCGTCAGAACGTGGAGCTGCCGGGCGGACGCATCGAATCCACCCAGCGCGAGTTCACGGTGAAAACGGATTCCCGCCTCTCGACTCCGCAGGATTTCGAGCAACTGATCGTCTCGAACAAGAACGGCTATCTCGTGCGCCTGAGCGAGGTCGCCAAGGTGGAGGTCGGGCCGGAGGACAATCGCTTCGAGTTCTATGAAGCGGGCAAGGTGGCCATGGGCCTCGGCATCGTGCGCCAGTCGACAGCCAATACCCTCTCAGTGGCAGAAGGTGTACGCGAGGAGCTTGAGAACCTGAAATCCTCACTCCCTCCGGGTACCACGGCCCAGGTCTCCTATGATGAGAGCCAGTTCATCAGCGCTTCCATCGACGGCGTGCTGCGCACGCTCATGGAAGGCATCATGCTTGTCGTGCTCGTGATCCTGGTTTTCCTGCGCGACTGGCGCTCCACCATCGTCGCCATCGTCGCAATCCCGGTCTCGATCATCGCCGCCTGCATGGTGATGGCTTACTTCAACGCCTCAATCAATGTGCTGACCCTTCTTGCCGTGGTGCTCGCCATCGGCATCGTGGTGGACGACGCCATCGTGGAGATCGAGAACGTTCACCGCCGTATCGAGGAAGGGCAGCCGCCGCTGCTTGCCTCCTTCGACGGGGCGCGCGAGATCGGCTTTGCGGTCATCGCCACCACCGCCACGCTGATGGCGGTGTTCGTGCCGCTCGCCTTCATGACCGGCAACACGGGCCAGCTCTTCCGCGAGTTCGGCATCACGCTCGCCGCCGCCATCTTCTTCTCCGGCGTCGTGGCGCGCACGCTCACCCCGATGATGTGCTCGAAATTGATGGTGCCGGCGCACGGCCGCATCCAGAAGATGACCGAGCCCTTCTTCACGGGCATGAACAACGTCTATCGCAAGATCCTGACGCGGGTGCTCAAAGCCCCGCTCGTTATTCTCGCCATCGGCTTCATGGTGAGCCTCTCGGCCTATGGCCTGTTCCAGATGCTGCCGAAAACCTTCGCGCCGACGGAGGATCGCGGCGCGATCATCGTACGTGTGGAGGCGCCGGAAGGCGCAAGCCTGGATTATACCCGCGACCGCGTGAGGGAGGTGGAGAAGATCCTGCTGCCCTATCAGGAGCAGGGCGTCGTCTCTTCCATCACAAGCCAGGTTGCCCCCGGCTTCGCGCGTCCCTCCCCGGTCAATTCCGGCATGATCATCGTTCGCCTCGTCCCGTGGGATCAGCGCACGATGAAACAGCAGATTCTGGTGGATGAGATCAACCGCAAGGTTGCGAACTTCCCCGGCGCGCGCGTGGCACCGATCAGCCCCGGCTCGCTCGGCCAGCGCGGCCCGTCGAAGCCCATTCAGTTCGTGCTCGGCGGACCGGACTACAACACCCTTCGCGAGTGGCGCGACATCGTCATGCAGAAGGCGCAGGAAACGGGCATGTTCGTGAACATGGATTCCAATTACCGGGAATCCCAGCCCGACATCCGCGTGCAGATCGACCGGCAACGCGCCGCCGATCTCGGCGTGTCGGTGGAGGATATCGGCCGCACGCTTGAACTGATGTTCGGCGAACGCGAGGTGTCCACATTCGTGAACCGTGGTGAGGAGTATTCCGTCATCATGCGAGGTCGCGCCGAGGACCGCGCAACCCCGAACGATCTCGCCAACACCTTCGTGCGCGCCGCGAACGGCGAACTCGTCCCCCTCTCCTCCTTCGTCAGCCTGACGGAAGCGGCAGCCCCGCAGACGCTCAACCGCTTCAACCGGATGCGCTCCATCACCATCGATGCAGGCCTGCAAGGCACCACCTCCATCGGCGAGGGTCTTGCGATGCTGGAGCAGATCGTGCGTGAGAACCTGCCGGCGGAAGCGCGCATCGGCTATACCGGCCAGTCGCAGGATTTCCGTGAATCCTCGAATGCGATCTACGTCACCTTCGGCATGGCGCTGCTCGTGGTGTTCCTGGTGCTGGCGGCGCAGTTCGAGAGCTGGATCAACCCGTTCATCATCATGCTGACCGTGCCGCTTGCCGTCACGGGCGGCCTCGCCGCGCTCGTGATCACGGGGCAAACGCTCAACATCTACAGCCAGATCGGCATGATCCTGCTCATCGGCCTGATGACGAAGAACGGCATTCTCATTGTCGAATTCGCCAATCAGCTGCGCGAACGGGGAATGTCCGTGTGGGATGCGGTGATCGAAGCCTCGGTGCTTCGCCTTCGCCCGATCCTCATGACGTCGATCGCCATGATCGGCGGCGCGATTCCGCTTGCCTGGTCCACGGGTGCAGGCGCGGAAGCACGGAGCGCCATCGGTACGGTGATCGTCGGCGGCGTGATCATGTCGACACTCCTGACGGTGCTCGTTGTGCCGGCGATCTATCTCCTCATCGGCGGCTATACCAAGCCTGCAACCTATGTCAGCGAGATGCTCGACCGCTTACGCGCGCAAACCGGCCAGCGCCCCCATGGCGAGGGCCCTGCCCCGCAAGCCTCACAGCCTCCAGCTCATCCGGCGGAATGACCGGAGACGATCGGCTCGAAAAGAAAAAGCTCCGCCGAAGAATCGTGCGGAGCTTTTCTCTTTCGGCGGGAGAAAAATCTAGAGTTTTTTCCGGCGAAGTGGATCCGGTTCGCCGTCAGAAAATGCGACAGGACAAGGAAGAGAGCCCAATTCCACGCAAGAGGAAACGGCTCTAGAACACGTAGCGTCCGGTATTCACGAAGACGCTGACCTCGTAGGTCTTCAGCCCCATGACGGAGGCAATCATGCTCTCCGCGGTCCACAGGACCCGGTTGAACTCAACCGAACTGACGCGGGGCGCCTCGACCACGGGCGCGGCGGTGGCCGGCTCGACAGCCGTCTGCGCCTGGTCCCGGTGCACATAAGGCTGCAAGATCCGGCTCAGTTCCGTGATTGCGTGGGCATTGAACTGGAGAGCCTGGGGCGGGCGAACGATTGGACTGCCGGTTTCGAACATCAGTGCCTCCGCAGCGATTCGCAGAGGAATTTATTGAAGAAATCATTAATTTCAAGAACAAGCTTAACTATGCTTCATGAAGCCTTGTTCGCTTACGCCAACCAGTTCCAGTCATTTCACAGTTTTGCCGTCGAAGGGGAATCCGAACCTTCGTGGCTTGGCGACGCCACTCTATCAAGCGGCCCACGAACCCTGCGGGAAGTCCAATCCGTTATTTTCACCAGCCTTTTTGGATCCCATGCTTTGGCGTCAGCAAAAAGGCATGGATGCCGCCATCCATACCCTTGTTCATTCACGCTGCGGGATGCGTTTTTAAGCGGCAACCTGCGAGGCGGCCTGCGTCACGGCATCCACCACATCGTCCACGACGCGATTGATGAGATCTTCGTTGTCGCCCTCACCCATCACGCGGATCACCGGCTCTGTACCGGAGGGGCGGATGACAAGGCGGCCCGAGGCTCCAAGCCGCTCGCGACCTGCCTCGATAGCCTTGATGACCGTAGCCTCCTGCAGCGGCTTGCCGGACTTGTAGCGCACATTCTTCAGAACCTGCGGCAGCGGCTCGAAGCAATGGCAGACTTCGGAGACCGTCTTGCCCATGCTCTTGACCACGGCAAGGAGTTGCAGGGCTGCGATCAGGCCGTCACCCGTCGTCGTGTAATCCGACATGATGATGTGGCCGGATTGCTCGCCGCCGAGATTGTAGCCATGCGCACGCATATGCTCGAGCACGTAGCGGTCACCGACTGCCGTGCGCACCAAGCCGAGCCCGATGCCGCTCAGATAGCGCTCAAGACCGAGATTGGACATGATCGTCGCGACGATGCCCGGCTGAGAAAGACGTCCGTCCTCTTTCCAGGAGCGGGCGACGACGCCCATGAGCTGGTCGCCGTCGACCTTCTGGCCCTTCTCGTCCACGATCAGAACACGATCGGCGTCACCATCGAGCGCGATTCCCACATCGGCACGCAGCTCGCGCACCTTGTGGATCAGGGTCTCGGGAGAGGTGGAGCCGACCTCGTGATTGATGTTGAAGCCGTTGGGGTCGACACCGATGCTCACCACCTCGGCACCGAGCTCCCACAGGGTTTCGGGCGCGACCTTGTAGCCCGCGCCATTGGCGCAATCGACCACGACCCGCATCCCTTCCAGGTCGATCTGGCGCGGCAGCGTGCGCTTGGCGAATTCGATGTAACGGGCATGGACACTCTCGATACGCTTGGCGCGGCCGAGATTGGCGGAACCCGCGAGGCGTGCCGTCAGATCCGAGTCGATGAGCGCCTCGATCTGCATCTCCACATCGTCCTTGAGCTTGAACCCATCGGGCCCGAACAGCTTGATGCCGTTGTCCTCGTAAGGGTTGTGCGAGGCAGAGATCATGACACCGAGATCGCAGCGCATCGAACGTGTGAGCATGGCCACCGCCGGCGTCGGCATCGGACCGAGGAGCAACACGTCCATACCGACCGAGGTGAAGCCCGCGACCAGCGCGTTCTCGATCATGTAGCCGGACAGGCGCGTGTCCTTGCCGATCACGACCCGGTGGCGGTAGTCGCCATTCTGCTTGAACATGAGGCCCGCCGCTTGGCCGACCCGCAGGGCCAGATCCGGCGTGATGATCCCGTTGGCCCGTCCCCGGATCCCATCGGTTCCAAAGTATTTCCGCATGGGTTTCTTCTCCGCATTCCGTGACGCTGATACGCGCTTTGCCTTTTTCAAAGCAACCCCCTCAATCCGGGTCAAGACTTCGCCCCGCAAACGCCCATCACAAGTGATGAGCGATTATTACAAGGGGCAAATCCTCTTGTCAGATTGAAAGTAGAAGGTTCAGGTAAACAAAAAAGAACGCTCGCTGGAAAGCGAGCGTTCTGGGTAATTCGCAAGGGTGCGACCTTTTAAGCCTGCGGCTGGGGCTCCATGCCCCCGTCGTTCTCGCGTGGGCGGCCAGGACGGGTGGTCGG
>NZ_LCYG01000049.1 GCF_001017175.1 Microvirga vignae
TCCGCCTGTCCCGTGCTGTCGATTTGGTTGACCTCTCAACCCGACAATGCCGTCGCTGACGGAGTCCGTCGTTGACGGAGTGCGTCAACGACATAGCTCCTGCCGTGGTGGAGGCATCGACCAATGGGCGCTGATGACGATTTCGATCGGGTTCTGCGAAGACTGACCAACGCTCTCGCGCAGCCTGAGAATAAACCTGATCCTCATCCGCGCGTGGTTCCCCGATCCCGAGTGCATGTTCCGGAGGCGATCGACGTGGCGGCCATCCGGCGGAAGACGGGCCTCTCGCAGGCGGCTTTCGCCAGCCGGATTGGTGTTCCGGTTGCGACCCTGCGCAACTGGGAGCAGGGCCACCGCTCGCCGCAAGGGCCGGCTCGGGTGCTGCTGGCGCTGCTGGACCGCAACCCGCGCATCGTCGAGGAAACCCTGGCCGATTAACGAGAGCGGCGTCCTCCTTTAGCCGAATGGGCGGCCTAGTCGCAGTGCGGCGGTTCAGGATCAGGCTACCATTGAGGCGTTCGGCCCTCCCAAGGACCAGACCGTGACAAGCGGGGGTGGCGCGGATGTACCGCCGCCCCCGTTTTCCTAGCTAGGCCCGAGAATGTACCGGATGACCAAGAGGGCGGTTGATCAGGCCGCGGACCTGATCGGGCAGCTCGGTAATCTCTTGTACCTGAAGAAGGTCCATGCGCACTTCGACGAGTTCGAGGAGATCAGGCTCAACCGCCAGCTCGGCTACGCCTCTCTGGCCGACCTGATCGAGCGCTATCTCGACTTCTACTCGACCAGCGTCTCGCCGCATCTGGAGGGGCCATATAGGATCGGCGTCTGGTTCGAATCTACGTCTTTAATCCAGACATAACTTACATGGGCTTCTTTGCTGACCGGACATATAGCCTGAACAGTTGCAGAAAGGCTTGCGACCGATGAAGCTGTACCGCCTCAACGTCACGGCCGACGGAGAGCCAACCGCGATCTTCGCCATTGCTGAGGATGTGGACAGCCTTCTCCATGCGCTTGAGTATGAGGCCACGGCGAGGCCGATGAGGAGAGCCTGCTGCCCTACTATGATGGTGAGAAGAAGCCTCGGGTTGTCAGAAGCCTTGACGGGGTTCCGGAGGACTATCTGGACTTCGTCTGCCGGGGCGATAATCCGGAAGAATACACGGTAGCCGAGTTCCTCGACGCGCAGGAATGACAGCATCAGGTCCCCTGGAGCAGTCCAGACACAACCCTTCAGGACGAGAGCGCAGATGAGAGGCTGCCCGCGCCGAAGTCATCGCGAATTGAGAGATCCCTCTGGCCAGCAGCATGCGCCTTGCTGGGTCACATGATCCCTACTATCGGCCAGCGCACCGGCCAGAAGATCTATCGGCTATGCGGGTCATGGGAGGACCCTGCAGGCAGACGCAGGATCCTCCTCAAGGGCTCTGTTCACGGAGCAGACCGGATTGGCGCGGGAGCCCTTCAAGGCTCTCTCGCCGCTCGCTGCGGAGCTCATTTGCCGGCAGCGCGCGACGCCTTTTCCGACGCCCCTTTGCCCTGCTTGGCTCCCTGCTTTGCTTGCGGTGCTTCGCTGCCAGCGCCCCCGCGCTGGCTTCCTTCGCCAACGCCGGTCGTGCCCTGCCCGGCTTGGGTGCCCTCGATGACCTGTCCACCCGGTCCGCCCGCGGCACGCCCCTGGATCTGGATGCGGTGCGACCGCTCAGGCCGTCCGGTCTTCGGCACGGTCACGGTGAGCACGCCGTTCTCATATCCCGCCTGCACCTGGTCCGGATTGACCGGGAAGGGAAGCCGCACCGAACGCTGGAAGGTGCCGTAGGAGCACTCCATGAAGTGGAAGTTCTCCTTCTCGTCCGTGCGCTCGAACTTCTTCTCTCCCCGGATCGTGAGCATGTCGTCTTCGAGACTGATGTCGATGTCCTGCTCGCTGACGCCCGGCAGCTCCGCCGTGATGCGGATCTCATTCTGTGTCTCCGACACGTTCATCTGCGCGGTGATGAAGTTGCCGCCCTCGCCTTGCTGGCCCGTGCTGGGCAGGCCAGTGCCGCGCAGGACGTCGTCGAAGAGACGGTTCATCTCCCGGTGAAGCGAGAAGAATGGGTCATCCCCTCCCAGGAGGCCGAACCCAGAGCGGAAAGGGGTCAATGGATTGCGGGCCATGGCGCTCCTCCTTCATTTGAAGTCTGGATCCGCTCCACGCCGGCAGGGAATTGACCGTCGCGCTTGACGCGGAGCGGCTGAAGAAGAATTGCGTTCCAGGCTTTCTGGTTCCGCTCCAGGAGAAGTTGGGGCATCGCAGAACCTTCCCGAGATCCTACGCTAAGGATCCCGGAACTAACTCAGATCCTCGTCCTCTGTGCGAGCAACTACGCGTAGAACAAGGCTTTTTGCGCCTCAGTCCGGTTGCGATTCTAACATTTACCCAACGGGGTGCACCTGTCGGATGAATGCCTGACCTATGCCGCACCGTAGAGGGCCCATTTGCTTCAACGGGATTATGTCTAGCCCGGCGAGGCTCTCAACAATCACTTCTGCTCGCTCCGAAATCTGCGCTCGAAGTTTCTCAAAGGGGCTTAGCGTAGGATCTCGGGAGGATTCTGCGATGACCCCTAAAAGGCGGACGCAGCTTATTGAGCAGAAACTGGAAAGATTTCAGTTCGAGTTCGACACCACGCGCGATGGTTATCATTCGATAGGAGTGCGCCGCACCTTGAGGGGCGGGCGCTGGCTGCGCCAGGGCTATGGAGAAATAACCCCGCAGCTGGCTCCGATGTGTTGAACGAAGGTCGGTGGCCCTCACCTCGGCGCGGTGGACTAGCCGCGCACCGCTACGCCGGGTATCCTGGTCTCCTTTTGCATAGCGGCTTTGATGTTGCCGATCCGCGGCTTCGGCTCCCGGCATCCGTCACGGATTGTAACGAAGATTAGTCGTTGGACTGCTCAAGCGACTTTCGCCAGAATCGCCCTGACATTGTCGATTTCAACTAGATTGGTCAGAGACCGCCAGCCGTAGCAGAGAGGAGAACGCCGCATGCCCGACAAGGAACACACTCGAAGCGTTAGCGAGAGCGAGAACCCCGTAATCCCCTCCCCGATTCCCAAGACCATCCGGCCGAGGACGAACAAGGACTGGTGGCCGAATCAGCTGGACCTCTCGGTGCTCCACCATCACTCCCACCTGTCGAATCCGATGCAGGAGGACTTCGACTACGCGGAGGAGTTCAAGTCCCTCGATGTCGAGGCGCTGAAGCGGGATCTCGTCGAGCTGATGACGAAGTCGCAGGACTGGTGGCCGGCGGACTACGGCCATTACGGGCCGCTCTTCATCCGCATGACGTGGCATGCCGCTGGCACGTACCGCATTGCTGACGGGCGCGGCGGCGGCGGCGAAGGCCAGCAACGCTTCGCTCCCCTGAACAGCTGGCCCGACAACGCGAATCTCGACAAGGCGCGCCGGCTGCTCTGGCCGATCAAGAAGAAGTACGGCCAGAAGATCTCCTGGGCCGACCTGCTGGTCCTGGCCGGCAACGTGGCCATGGAATCGATGGGGTTCAAGACGTTCGGCTTCGGCTTCGGCCGGCCCGACGTCTGGGAGCCCGAGGACATCTTCTGGGGCCCTGAAGACACCTGGCTAGGAGACGAGCGCTACAGCGGCGACCGGGAGCTGCACGGCCATCTCGGTGCCGTCCAGATGGGCCTCATCTACGTGAATCCCGAGGGGCCCGGCGGCAATCCCGATCCGAAGGCCGCCGCCCGGGACGTCCGCGAGACGTTCTCTCGCATGGCGATGAACGATGAGGAGACGGTTGCGCTCATCGTCGGCGGCCACTCGTTCGGCAAGACGCATGGCTCCGCCCCCGCCGTCGGGAACGTCGGTCCGGAGCCCGAGGGCGCCGGTCTCGAGGACCAGGGCCTCGGCTGGAAGAACAAGTATGGAACCGGCAGGGGCCCTCACACCATCACGAGCGGCCTCGAGGGCGCCTGGACCGACAACCCGACGAAGTGGGACAACGGCTTTCTCGAGAACCTCTTCAAGTACGAGTGGGAGCTGACCGAGAGCCCCGCCGGCGCGAAGCAGTGGAAGCCGAAGAATCCCGAGGCCCAGGGCACCGTGCCGGATGCGCACGACCCGAGCAAGCGCCACGCGCCGATGATGTTGACGACGGACCTCGCGTTGAAGGTCGATCCGATCTACGCACCGATCGCGAAACGCTTCCACGAGAATCCGGACCAGCTCGCCGACGCGTTCGCCCGAGCGTGGTTCAAGCTGCTCCACCGCGACATGGGTCCCCGCGCGCGCTACCTCGGGCCGTGGGTGCCGGAGCCGCAGCTGTGGCAGGACCCGGTCCCGGCAGTCGACCACGAGCTGGTCGGTGAGCAGGATATCGCCGCCCTCAAGCGCAAGATCCTCGCCTCGGGCCTGTCCATCCCGGACCTCGTTTCGACCGCCTGGAACGCGGCGGCCAGCTTCCGCGGCACCGACAAGCGCGGCGGCGCCAACGGAGCCCGGATCCGCCTCGCGCCGCAGAAGGACTGGGAAGCCAACGAGCCGGCCCGGCTGTCTGCCGTGCTGAAGGCCCTCGAGAGGATCCAGCAGGACTTCAATAAGTCGCAGTCGGGCGGCAAGAAGGTCTCCCTGGCCGATCTGCTCGTTCTGGGCGGATGCGCCGCCGTCGAGGAGGCGGCCCGGAAGGCAGGGCACAACGTGACCGTCCCGTTCGCGCCCGGTCGCACGGACGCCTCGCAGGAGCAGACCGACATGGACACCTTCAAGGTGCTTGAGCCGGTCGGCGATGGGTTCCGCAACTACCTGCGGGCGAAGGACCCGCTGTCGCCGGAGACCCGGCTGCTCGATCGCGCCAACCTGTTGAGGCTGACCGCGCCGCAGATGACGGTCCTCGTCGGCGGCCTGCGTGCCCTGGGCGCGAACCACGGGGCGTCGAAGCACGGCGTCTTCACCGACCGGCCCGGAACGCTGACCAACGACTTCTTCGTCAACCTGCTCGACGCCGGCACCGCGTGGAGGCCGGCGGCTTCGGCCGAGAACGTCTACGAAGGAACCGATCGTGCGGCGGGCAAGGTCAAGTGGACCGCGACGGCGGCCGACCTCGTCTTTGGCGCGCACTCCCAGCTCCGTGCGCTGGCCGAGGTCTACGCCAGCGACGACGCGAAGGAGAAGTTCGTGCGCGATTTCGTGGCGGCCTGGAACAAGGTCATGAACCTCGATCGGTACGACCTGCTCGCGCAGGCCCGGGCAACCTCGATGTCCTGAGTGCTCTCAGAATGTAGCGGTTCCCGAGGGGCGTTGCCTTAGGATCACTTGCCCCACTTGCGGGGGAATTTGGGTGCAACGAAGCTAATAGGTTTTGTCGCAGATTCTCACTTGAGCCGAAGAAATGGGAACAATCATTGGTCGGAGTTCATGCGGCGAGCCGCTTGAACTGACTGGCGAGCGATAATTGTACATTTCGGGCATACTTCGCCTGCTGTTTGCGCATCATGTGCACCATCTCGATGGTTCTGTCGCAACTATTTCTTTCCTGACGCGGGTCTATGGCCTGCGTCAGCGAGGAAGGGTGAGGCAAGATGTGGTTCTGTCGCAATTTCTGGTAATAGACACAGAGATGCCAGAGTGAACGGTAGGCGCTTATGCGGCGAGCAACTCAAACTGATCCGCGAGGGATAGCTGCCGATTGCAGGCATACTTCGCCTGCTGTTTGCGCATCATGTGCACCATCTCGATACCGCCAAGGATCACGCGAGTGCTGGGGATGGACTTGAACCCGAGCATTGGCCGTATCCGCCTCTTAATGGCCCGATGATCCTGCTCAATGCGCTTGTTGAGGTAAGCACTTTGTCGGATGCGGATCGGCTTCAGCTTCCGCCCTGATCGGTATTCCAGTTGGTTCGTTGCGTCACATGACAGGATCGCCCCGCGGTTCGTCTGGCTGCCGTCGATCACAATCCGCTCTGGACGACCGTGCCGCTTCAGCGCCTTGCGTAGAAACCGTTTAGCAGCGGTTAGATTTCGCCTTTCGCTGAACCAGAACTCGACCGTGTCACCGTTGCTGTCGATCGCCCCGTAGAGATACGTCCAACGCCCGCGGACATTGATGCAGGTTTCGTCCATGTGCCATATGTGGACGGCCCCCACCCCGCAAGAAGATTCGGGCATA
>NZ_LCYG01000005.1:0-47117 GCF_001017175.1 Microvirga vignae
CGATAAACGGCTTCGCTCAGCGGGATTCCCGTATCCCGGTCGACCAATTCCAACGGGGTAGGCCCTTGATCTGACATCCAAGCTCCCGGGTTGATGCTTCCAACCTTTGAAGCAAAGAAGATCTTACTTGACCAGTTCATCCGTTTGGATATTTTTGTATACAAACGTGCTCAATATCTCAAGGGGGAGGGCGAGCTCTGCCGCCATTGAGAGAAAGCGATGCTGAGACCGCATGATCCATATCGGGGAACGGTCTCGCCTGGAGTTGCGCTGGCAAGCCTGCTGGAGATTGAGGCAGATGAAGGTTGAAACCGCCCTGTCGAGAGACCTGCCGCCATCGGAGGGGGCGTACTCGGCATTGCGTACGAACGCACAAGACCAGAGCGTTCCAGTCGAGTTGACGCGGAAGTACGACGTCCTGGTTGTTGGTGGAGGCAATGCTGCACTCTGTGCGGCCATCAGCGCGCGCCGGTCAGGTGCTTCCGTGCTGGTGCTTGAGGCCGCACCCAAATTTTACCGGGGCGGCAATACCCGGCATACCCGCAACATGCGCTGTGCCCATGACACGGCGACCGAAATCCTGACAGGCCCTTACACGGAGGACGAGTTCTGGGAGGATCTGCTGCGGGTGACGGGCGGCCAGACGGATGAAGAACTCGCCCGCTTCATGATCCGTGAGTCGAAAGAGATCCTGCACTGGATCGTCGAGCAGGGGGTCCGCTGGCAGCCTTCTCTGGGCGGAACGCTCAGCCTCGGGCGGACGAACTCGTTCTTCCTAGGGGGCGGACGAGCGATGCTGAACGCGCTCTATCTCACGGCGGAGCGCCTGGGCGTCAACGTGCTCTATGATGCGGAGGTTGTCGACCTCGACATTCAGGCCGGCAGGTTCACGTCCGCTACGGTTGCCCATGGCGGGCAGCGGCATGACGTTCGTGCCGGCGCCTTGGTTGCCGCCGCAGGAGGCTTCGAGGCCAACATCGAATGGCTGAAGCAGTACTGGGGAGAAGTTGCCGACAACTTCCTTATCCGCGGAACGCCTTACAACCGTGGCTCGGTGCTCAAGATGCTGCTGGACAAGGGCGTGCAGCAGATCGGTGATCCGACGCAGTGCCACGCCGTCGCCATCGATGCGCGTGCGCCGAAGTTCGACGGCGGCATCATCACCCGCCTCGACTGCGTCGTCTTCGGCATCGTGGTGAACAAGAACGCTGAGCGCTTTTATGATGAAGGCGAGGATGTCTGGCCGAAGCGCTACGCGATCTGGGGCCGCCTCGTCGCGGCTCAACCGGATCAGATCGCCTACATCATCTTCGACGAGCCCTCTCTTGAGCTCTTCATGCCATCGCTCTATCCGCCCGTGAAAGCGGACAGCATCCGGGAGCTCGCCGGAAAGCTCGGGCTCGACCCTCAGGCGCTCGAGGCCACTGTTGAAACCTTCAACCGGGCGGTGCGGCCCGGCACGTTCGACCACACGATCCTGGACGATTGCCGGACGGAGGGGCTGACGCCGCCGAAGAGCCATTGGGCGCGGCCGATCCGCACCGCTCCTTTCTATGCCTACCCGGTTCGCCCGGGCATTACTTTCACCTATCTGGGCACGCGCGTGAACAAAGAGGCGCGGATGCTCATGTCCGATGGCAAGCCGTCAGCAAACATGTTCGCCGCCGGAGAGATCATGGCAGGAAATGTGCTGGGCAAAGGCTATGCCGCCGGCATTGGAATGACAATCGGCAGCGTCTTCGGACGGATTGCCGGGCGGGAGGCCGCAAAAAATGCACGCAACTAAAGCTCTTGAAGAAGCCGATCGTCTGATGACGGTCTGCAATTCCTGCCGCTATTGCGAAGGATTGTGCGCAGTGTTTCCGGCCATGGAGATGCGGCGCGCTTTCACGGATGGCGACCTTAACTACCTGGCCAATCTCTGCCATAGCTGCGGCGCGTGCTACACCGATTGCCAGTTCTCGCCGCCACATGAGTTCAACGTCAATGTTCCCCAAACCTTGGCGAAGGTGCGTAACGATTCATACAAGTTCTACGTTTGGCCGCGCGCCCTCGCTCCCATTTTCGAGCGCAATGGGCTCGCGATCAGCCTCATCGCTGCGCTCAGTGTCGGGCTTTTCTTCTTCGGCCTGATGGCCATCAACGATCCGGCCGTGATGTTCGGAGTGCAGACGGGGCCGGGGGCGTTCTACCGCATCATGTCGCACAACGCGATGGCGGGCGTGTTTGGCGCCGCGTTCTTCTATGCCATCGCCGCCATGATCATGGGCTTCCGCATGTTCTGGCGCGACATCGGCGAGACGCGCGAAACGCTGACCAACAGTGTCTCGGTCTGGCAGGCGATGAAGGACACGATGGCGCTGCGATATCTCGACGGCGGCGGACCGGGCTGCTTCAACGAGGACGACCGGCCGACCGACCGTCGCCGCCTCTATCACCACCTGACCTTCTACGGTTTCTTTCTCTGTCTCGCCGCGACGAGCACGGCGACCCTCTACCATTACCTGCTCGGCATGCAGGCACCCTATCCCTGGTATGACCTTCCAGTCGTCCTCGGAACCTTGGGTGGCATCGGGCTCGTCATCGGGCCGGCGGGTCTCATGTGGGCGAAGGTCAAGCGCGATCCGGCTCTGCGCGATGAGAATGGTCGCAGCATGGAGATGGCTTTCACCGCGATGCTGTTCCTGGTGAGCCTGACCGGCCTGCTGCTTCTGGTGCTGAGGGCAACCCCCGCCATGGGAACGGTGCTCGCGCTGCACATGGGATTCGTGTTCGGCTTTTTCATCACGATGCCCTACAGCAAGTTCGTCCACGGCATCTACCGTTTCGGCGCGCTCATTCGATACGCGAAGGAGCGCCGTGCCCTTCACGAGCCTACGCCATCGAAGGCTCGAGCACTTGGAGTTCCTGACGCCAAAGCAGGGATCTGAGGGCGCGATTGAGCCAGTATCAACTCCACAAAAGCCGCCACGACAAAGATGGCGGTCACAACATCTCACAAGGAGAAGGCGAATATGGGGTTTAACCGGAGGACATTATTAGGATTGGCGTTGATTGCTGGCGCGGCTCTGCCGTCGGCAGGTAGCGCCCAGGAGGGCAACCTGAAGATCATGGCGCCCGCTGCTCCTGGCGGTGGATGGGATCAGACGGCACGGGCAGTCGGACAGGCTCTCACGGAGGCGGGCTTGGCCCGATCCGTGCAAGTCGCAAACGTCCCGGGTGCAGGTGGCACGATTGGCATCGCTCAATTCGTGAACAGCGCGAAAGGCGATGCAACCCAGCTGATGGCGAGCGGATACGTCATGGTAGGTGCCATCATCACCAACAAGTCGCCCGTCACTTTGGATCAGGTCACCCCGATTGCACGACTGACCGGCGAGTGGCAGGCGGTTGCCGTTCCGGCGTCCTCTCCGATCAAAACCATGAAAGAGCTCGGCGAGCTAATCAAAGCCGACCCGGCAAAGGTCACCTGGGCCGGTGGTTCGGCCGGCGGGCCGGACCATATCCTTGCTGCGCTGATCACGAAGAATGTCGGGGCTGATCCCAGCAAGACCAACTACATTGCATTTTCTGGAGGCGGCGAGTCGCTCGGTGCGCTTCTCGGCGGCAAGGTGACGGCCGGCATCAATTCGCTCAGCGAGTTCATGAGCCAGGTCAAGGCGGGCAAGCTGCGTCTGCTGGCGATCTCCACCCCGGACCGCCTGCCGGACGTTGATGCGCCGACCCTGAAGGAGAGTGGGATCAATCTCGAGCTTTCCAACTGGCGCATGATCGTCGCTCCGCCCGGCATCAGTGCCGATGAGCGCGCTCGCCTCACGAAAATGTTCGAGGATCTCGCCAAGTCCGACGCGTGGAAGAAAATGCTCAAGACCAAAGCCTGGGATGACATCTTCCTGACGGGGCCGGCTCTCGACGAGTTCGTGAAACAAGAGCAGGCTCGAACCGCCGCAGTGCTTCAGGATGTCGGGCTGGTGAAGTAATCACAGCCAGATTTAAAACTGTGAGGCGCGCCTATGGCGCGCCTTATAATGTCGGACTTCTGCAACGTTCAGGCAGCAAGCCACCGGCGCAGATCGCGTACCTTCGTGAGCTCGTCGAGCCTGAGCACGTTGTGAATCAGTTCAGCCGCCCGCCCGGACCCGATGATGGGTTCCATGAGATCGAGAGCCTTCGCCTCGATCTCGCTGCCGTCCATTGGATTGTCTGGTGTGCCACGCACAGCTTTGGCATGATGCCGGAGGTGGCGACCATCGGTCGTCTCGATCTCCACGATGGCCTGTCGGGCCGGAGTGGCAATCGTGAGCTCGGCGCTTGGAACGAGTTCGATCAGCCTGCGAATGGCCGTGACGGCTGGGTCATTCATCCGCTCGCGGTCATGGCAGCTCTCGAACGTCACCGTGCCATCGACGAGTGCAAGCGCGGCGAGATGTTGAACGCAGACATCCGGCATCGTCCGGTTGTCGACGATGTGAATCCGATCGTCGGGCATCGTGATGATCACGCGCCTGACATGCTCCGCTTTCAGATTATTGGTTTCGATCAGGGCTACCGTCGCATCCAGCACGGCTTGAATGGGCGATCCCACGCACCACTTCTTGATGGAGGCCCGCATGATCTCGAAACGAGACCCAAGCCCGTCCGTCAGTTGGGATGGATTGGGATTTTCACCGAAAGCGGTGAAGAGATTGTGTTTACCCGAAAACGGATCATCTACGGCCGAGAAACCAGCGGCGACCATGGTTGCCGCCGCGACACCATTGCGCGCGCCCATGCCGCCGAAGTCGAAAGCTTTCTCCACATGCTCCTTGTCGCGCTGCCAGAATGGAACGCCCGATGCCTGTTGGGTCGCATATGACAAGACATGCCGGACACGCGTTGCATCGAAACGGAAAAGGGCGGCAGCCGCAGCGGCTGCGCCGAAGGCGGGTCCTAGACTATGGGTGCTGTGACGGGCGGTGTCGGGTCGGTTGAAGCCAAGTGCCATCGTGGTACGGGCGCCAATGTCATAGCCAAGTGCCACGGCACGCAGGAGATCCTGTCCGCTGCGGTCCTGGTGCTCTGCGATCGCCAGAGCTGCGGGTACGATCCCGCAGCCGGGATGGAACCGCCCTGCTAGATGCGAGTCATCCGTCTCATCGGCATGACCGGCCATGCCATTGGCAAGAGCGGTGCTGGCGGCCGGCAGAACAAGGGAGGTTCCGAGGACCACTGCTTCTGGATTGCCTCCAAAGGAGCCAACGTAAGCTGCCGCAAGGCGGCCTGCTCTCAAGCGTGATCCCGACAGGATAGCCGCAATCGTATCGAGGATGTGATGCTTCGTCTTGAGCGCAACGTCCCGCGGTATGTCGCGATCAAGCGTGCCGGCGATGTATTCCGAGAGAACGGAGCTCTCATGTGAAATCTCGTGGGCTGACTGATTGTGCATTGGGTCCTCCTCCAGCTCATTGCCCTCTGTGTCCGCCCAGATCGTTAGAAGCAGGCAGCTTCGCCCTGTTCATCATGATCCTTCCCCTCAGCGGATCGGCTGATTGCTGGAGTTTCGTTAGATCCTGAGATTGGCTGTAGATTGTTGACAATCCGAGTTTCGCACATGAATACTCGTGCATGCAAAGCAATACAAGGCTGTGGCCGGACAAAAGATCGCTTTGCCTGTTGAGGAGGAGCAGCCAAATGAGCAGTCAGGTCACTCGGGCAGAATACGGGGCTGCGGCCCTTGATCTGAACATCACCAAAGACCTGTGTGCCTTTCTGGCGGTGCTCTCGTTCGAGGATCTGCCTGAGGCCGCCGTGCATGCGGGCCGGCGGGGCGTACTCGACTGGCTCGGTTGTGCTCTTGCCGGGAGCAGGCACCCGACGATCACCAAGCTGCTTTCCGTTCTCGAGGAGGTCGGCGGCCCCGCAAGGGCAACGGTGCTTGGACGACAAACCAAGCTCGGGTTGCTCGATGCGCCGATTGCCAATGGTCAGATGGGCCACGTGCTCGATTTCGACGACACTCATTTGGGAGGGGTTGTGCTTCACGCCAGCTCCCCCATCCTGTCGGCGCTCTTTGCCCTGTCTGAGAGAAATGCGGTGACTGGCAGGGATCTCCTGACAGCCTATGCCGCTGGGTTCGAAGCAGGTGTTCGCGCGGGGCAGGGGGCGCCGGCGCATCATGCGGGAGGATGGCATCTGACAGGAACGCTCGGCTCGATCGCCGCTGGAGCGGCTGCGGGACAGCTCTTAGGGTTGAACTCTCAGCAGATGGTCCATGCTCTTGGCATCGCGGCGACGCAGGCGGCGGGCATGCAGCAAAACCGAGGCACGATGTGCAAATCGTTCCATGCCGGCAAGGCGGCATCGAGCGGCGTCCTGGCTGCGCTGCTCGCACAGAAGGGTTTCGACAGCTCGGATGAAATCCTCGAGGGGAAGCGCGGTTTCTGCCGGATCTACAGCAGCATCGCCAAGACCGAGCTTATTCTCGACCAGCTCGGCGAGCGTTGGGAAATCACCCGAAATGGCCACAAGCCCTATGCGTGCGGGGTCGTGCTGCATCCAACCATCGACGCGATGATTGCGCTCGCCGCAAGAGCGCCTGCTGCGGATCAGGTCGCGACGATCGAACTGCGAGTGAATCCTTTGGCCGTATCGATCACCGGCGTTGCCGATCCCAAGACAGGTCTCAAATCAAAATTCAGTCTCACTCATACCGCGGCCGTCGCCTTCCTGGACCGTGCGGCGGGCATTGCGCAATACACGGATGAGCGGGCCCGCCATCCAGATGTCGCCGCTCTGCGTGATCGTGTCGGCGTCCAAACGGATGAGAGCCTTGGGAAAGACCAGGCCTGGGCTGCCGTCGCCATGCGCAATGGCGACCGCTACGAACATCAGGTCGTCCATGCGAGCGGCACCGTGGACAATCCGATGTCCGATGCTGCCATTGAAGCGAAGTTCCTGGCGAACGCGATGCCGGTGATCGGGCAGGAGAGAGCGTCGCGCATCCGTGACGTGGTCTGGCACCTCGATCAGTTTGGCGACATTCGCGGCCTGTTAGACCTATGCGCCTGAGAGACGATCTCCTCCCGTCCTGGCGTGTCATCCCGAGCCTTGTCCTGGCCGTCGGACTAGGCTGGCTTGCATCCCATGCTCATGTGCCGCTGGCCTGGGTTCTCGGGCCTTTGATCGCGACGGCCTTGATCTCCATCGCCGGGTATCCCGTTTTCGCGCCTGCTCTCGGGAGACGTCTTGGACAGGCTATCGTCGGCACCAGTGTCGGCCTCAACATCACCGCAGCAGCCGTTGGTGTCCTGGTCATGTGGGCCCCATGGATGGTTGTGACGGCGCTCGTCGCAATCCTGCTTGCGGCAGCCTTGTCCGTGCCGATGTCCATGATCAGCAAGATCGATCACAAGACGGCCTTCTTCTCTCTCACCCCAGGCGGGCTCTCCGAGATGGCGAATATCGGCGTCTCCGTGGGCGCCGAGCCGGAGCCGATTGCCGTTTCTCAAGCGCTGCGCGTCGCTCTGTTGGTCTGTCTCATGCCCCCTCTGATCATAGCCTTGGGCATCGACGGAGGCCTGATAAACCAGGCGGGTCAGATCCAGCTTTCCTGGCTGCACGTCATAGCGGCGCTTGCGGCCGGACTGGCCGGCGTCGTGATCACAGGGCTGCTGCGCTTCAACAATCCCTGGACTGTCGGAGCAATCCTTGGCACCGGGATCGTGGCGGCAGCGGGCTTGCTGACAGGGCGCATGCCGGGAAGTCTGTTCGCGCTTGGGCAATTCCTGATCGGGCTTTCGATCGGCGCTCGCTTCCGGCGGGAAAGCCTTGTACGGCTCCCGCGCATCTTCATCGTGAGCAGCTTGTTCACGATCCTGCTGTCCATCCTGCTCTTCGCCTATGCCGGATTCGTGTCGGCCCTGACCGGAATCGATCTTGCGAGTGTCGCGCTCGGTTCATCTCCCGGGGGGATGGCCGAGATGGCTCTGACGGCGCAGGTGCTTCACCTCAACGTCGCGCTCGTGATCGCCTTCCATGTCATTCGTGCCTTCTTCGTGAACGGCTTCACACTCTATTTCTACAGGTTCTTCAGTTGGATAGGTCTCTTTTCAGGCGTCGCGGCCATCCTTGGCGGCCGCCGGCACCATTGAGGGGCAAATAGATCCGATGCGAAGAGGTGATCTTGACCGGCTTTATACACTGTGCACTAATGTATACAATAAGTTGTCTGCGGTTGCCATAAGGTCGCGGAGGCTTGAGGCAAAGAGTTCGTTGAAGGGCCGCTCGGAACGAACTCGCCCTGGCTTCCCGGAAGAGAGCGGAAAGCTCCTGCGACAAGATCGGTGGACCGTCCAGCAAAGCCGCTGAGCTTTGGCTCGGGCGAACGGAGCAAATGGGGAGGAAGCTGTGGCCGAGAGTAAACTGCTTGATGGACAGGTCGCCATCGTGACGGGCGGCGTGCGACGCATAGGCAAGGCCATTGCGATGTCCCTGGCCCGCGACGGGGCTGCGATCGTCATCAACGCGCGGTCTTCCCGAGACGAAGCCGAGGCCACGGCACGAGAGATCGAGGCCATCGGTGGGCGAGCCATGGTTCACATCGCGGATGTCACAGACGAAGGGGCTGTCGCCGGAATGGTTTCGGCGACCCTGGAGGCGTTTGGACGGATCGACATCCTCGTCAATAATGCAGCGATCCGCCGGGAAGTGCCATTCACGCAGATGACGCTGACCGAGTGGCGTGAGATCACGAGCGTCATCCTCGAAGGAGCCTTTCTGGGATCTCGCGCCGTTCTCCCCCACATGGTCCGCTCGCAATATGGGCGCATCATCAATATCGGTGGGGTGAGCGCGCATACGGGGGCTTACAACCGCGCCCATGTGGCGGCTGCCAAGAGTGGCCTGACAGGGCTGACCCGGGCGCTTGCGGTCGAGTTCGCTGCGCAGGGAGTCACGGTCAACTGCGTCGTTCCCGGCAAGATCGGCGGCAAGCGCTCGGCAACCTCCGGGCACAGCGTGTCGCTCCCGGGTGGCGGGCAGCCCCTGGTCGGCCATGATGGCGCGCCAGAAGATGTGGCGGAAGTTGTGCGAACCCTGTGCCTTCCAACCGGTGGTTTCATTACCGGCCAGACCATTCATGTGAATGGCGGCCTGTACATGCCGTAAGCCGGCTAGCTGTGCCGTAACGGTAGTAAGTTCCAGAATAGCTCTTGCCATTCAAGCAGGACTGGTGTGGTATCTAAAATTGTCGACAGTTAGCAAAATAAGCTGACCCATAGACCGCCGGAAAGGCGGCTTCGATGAACAAGGAGGAAACGGTGACATTCTCTCGGCTTAAAACAGCATTCTGCGCAGGCTTGGCGGCCGTCGGCCTGTTGGTGCAGCCCGCTCTCGCTGCTGATTACCCGCACAAGACCGTGAAGCTCGTGACGCATTCCAGCCCAGGCGGCGGGACCGATGTCTTCCTGCGCGAGCTGATCAAGCACCTCTCGCCCATCATGGACGTAACGTTCGTCGTCGAGAACGTTCGCGGCGGCGCCGGTGCCAAGGCGATCGCGTATCTCGCAGGATCGCCCGCGGATGGCAGCGTCTTCTATGGAACGACGCCGAGCTACATCAACACGTCGCTGCTCAGCAAACCTGAGAAGACGTTTGAGGATCTCGATCCGGTCGTGAACCTCTTCCAGGATCCGCAGATCGTCTTCGTGCGCGCGGATAGCCCCTACAAGACGCTGAAGGATGTCGTCGAGGATGCCAAGAAACGCCCGAACCAGGTGCGTGTCGGCGTCAGCACGCCGGGCTCCCTCGACCGTCAGGTCATGGAGCAGTTCAAGGCCGAGACCGGCACGGAGGTGACCATCATCACGCATGACGGCGGTGGCGACGTGATGCTGAGCGTTCTGAACGGCACGTCCAATGTCGGCATCGGCGAGATTGCCGAATTGCGCGGACAGATCGATGCCAAGAAGATCCGGCTGATCACGACCTATACCGAACAGCGGCTGCCGCAATTCCCCGACGTGCCCACTGCCAAAGAGCAGGGAATAAATCTCGTTGTCCGCAAGTTCCGTGGCATCGCGGGACCGAAGGGACTTCCGCGCGAGATTGTAGCAGCGTGGGAAGATGCGACCCAGAAGGTGCTTCAGGACCCGAAGTTCAAGGCTTGGTATGAGAAGGATGCCCTCATCCCGGCCTATATGGATCAGGCCACATACAAGAAGTTCACCGCTGATTTCGCGGAAGGACAGAAGGCCTTCTTCACGAAGTACGGCATCACGACCGAGTGACCTGTTTGAGCAAGAAGCGAGGCTTTTCGGGAGAGTGATGATGCGCAGCAATCTGATCACAGGGGTTCTTCTTCTCGTCTTCTCGGTGATTTTCTGGTTGGGCGCTGATGCAATCCCGAAAAGCCGCCTCAGCGGCAGCGTGGGCGCGGATGGTCTTCCGAAGATGCTGGCGATCGCACTGGGCGTTCTGTCGATCGGCTATCTGGCCCAGACATTGCTGACGGCGCGGATGGCGGGACCCGTCGTAGGACCCAGGCGCGAAACCAAGACGGTGGATTACACACGCCATCTCAGGGCAATCGGCATGATTGTTCTCGGAGCCGTCTATGTCGCGATCGTCCCTTATCTCGGCTACATCCCGAGCATTGCTCTGCTGTTGCTGAGCGTTGCTCTCTACAACGGCAAGCGTCCTTCCCGTGGACTGCTCTTGTTTGCCGTTCTCGGCGCGATCGGATTCTACCTGCTGTTCGTCAGGCTTCTGGAAGTGCCTCTGCCGGCAGGGATCTGGCCGAGTCTCATTGGCTGAGCATGGGCGCCGACGAGTAGTCGGCTGCCCACTCCTTGAATTGTCTCAGGAGCGTATCGATGGAAGGCCTCTTCTACGCTTGGCAAGCAGTGACATCCATGCCCGTTCTGGCAGCCGCTGTAGGCGGCGTCCTATGGGGCATCCTCGGAGGAGCTCTCCCGGGCATCTCGCCTTCGATCGCGATGGCTCTGCTTTTGCCGTTCACCTACAATCTGCCGCCTCTCGTTGCAGTGGTCCTCCTCGCGGCTGTCTATGTGGGGGCCGAATATGGCGGCTCCATTCCGGCCATTCTCATCAGGACTCCCGGCACGAATTCCGCCGCGGCGACGGTGATCGATGGATATGAGATGCAGCGTCAGGGGCGGGGCGGCGAGGCTTTGGGTCTCTCGCTTGTCGGCGGAACGATCGGCGGCTTGTTCGGTCTCATCCTGCTGTCGACGCTGACCGAACCGCTTGCAAGTCTCGCGCTGGTCTTCACGCCTCCGGCCTATTTCGCTCTCGGTATTCTGGGCATCAGCATCATCGGTTCCTTGTCGGAGGGAGCACTCCTGAAAGGTCTTATTGCCGGTGTGCTCGGCATGATGATCGCCACCGTCGGCACGGACCCGATTTCGGGTGTGAGCAGGTTCACTTTCGGAAATCCCAATCTGCTCGAAGGAATTCACTTCATTCTCATCATGCTCGGCATCTTCGCGGTTGCGGAGCTCATGACACAAGCGGGCGAGGAGCGCTGGACGGAAGGCAGCAGGCCCGATACGACGAACGCGCGCCTCAAGCTTCCCAGCCTCGCGACCCTGTGGCGTCTGCGCAAGGCGCAGGGCATTGGTTGCGTTCTGGGAGCCGTTGAAGGTGCAATTCCCGGCGGGGGCGGTTCCGTTGCGGCCTTCCTGTCCTACAACGAAGCTCGCCGCTGGTCGAAAGAGCCCGAGAAATTCGGCAAAGGATCGGAGGAGGGCGTCATTGCGCCCGAGACTGCCAACAACGTCGTGTCTGCGACCGCAATCGTGCCGACATTGAGCTTCGGCATTCCGGGGTCGAACTCGACCGCCATTCTTCTCGGCGGCTTCCTCGTTCACGGCTTGCAGCCAGGACCGCTTCTGTTCACCACCAATCCCGATATCGTCTATGGGCTCTTCGGCGGCCTGTTCACGGCCAATATCATGATGTTCCTGCTCGGTATCGTGATCCTAGGGCCGTGCATCTGGCTCGTGCAGCGGCCGAAGCCATATCTCATGGCCGCCATCTTCGGCCTGGTCGTGTCCGGCGTCTATTCGATCGACCACAGCCTCTTCGATCTCTCGATCGTCCTTGTGGCGGGCATCGTCGGTTACGTGATGCGCGTGCTCGGTTTCCCGCACTTGCCCCTGATCCTTGGCCTCGTGCTCGGATACATGATCGAGTCCAATTACCGTCGCGCGTTGCTGATCACCAACGGTGACCACATCGTCTTCCTGCAGGATCGCGTGAGCCTGGGTCTCCTGATCTGTGCTGCTCTCATCATCTTCTTCTCTGCCCTGAGGGAGGTCCGGCGCTACAGAAAGCCGATTGTTTTGCCTGAATCGCAGATTCAGGAGAACAAGCACGATGCAGCATCCTTTCCTTCATAAGACGATGCATTCAATCCTGACCTGACGATACGGATAGACGACATGGCAAAAGAGAACACGCCTCCGCCCGGCCAGGCGATTGCGGAGCAGTTTGCAAGCTGGGTATCGGCCTTGGACGATGCTTCTTTCCCGCAGGAGCTTCGGAACGCTGCAACAGCGGCCCTCATCGACCACGCCGGATTGGCCGTCTCGGCCCGTCATGAGGACTACGTACAAGCCATCGTATCCGCCTGGGAGGAGGGGGGATCCTGCACGGCTTTCGGGCACGCGCGCGGCTATGATGCAGCGGGTGCTGCTCTGATCAACGGAACGGCGTCGCATGGTGAGGATTATGACGACACCTTTGAAGGCACGCCCGTGCACACCAGCGCGGTCATCGTACCGGCCGTGCTGGCCGCTTGTGAGCGTCACGGAAGAACAGGCGCCGATGCGTTGAGAGGAATAGCGGCTGGCGCAGAACTGATGTGCCGCATGGCCATCGTCGCGCCGACGGCACAGCACCGGGCTGGATTTCACCCGACAGCGATCATCGGCGCCATCGGTGCCGCTGCCGGAGTCGGCACGGCGCTGCGCCTGACGCCAACTCAGCTTGTCGACTCGCTCGGCATCGCTGCGAGCTTCGCCTCGGGCATCATCGAGTATTTGGCTGAGGGAACCTGGACGAAGCGCATCCATCCCGGCTGGGCTGCTCAGGCGGGATTGCGCGCGGCATCGCTCGGGCGCGCAGGATTCAAAGGGCCCAGAACCGTTTTCGAAGGTGAGCACGGCTTCTTCTTTGCCTTCGGCGTGCCGGACATCACCCCGGACTACTCGCGCATCACATCCGATTTGGGGCGCGAGTGGAAGGCCAGTCGTATTGCCTTCAAGCCCTATGCATGCGGCACGATGGTTCAACCGTTCATAGACTGCGCTATCCGTCTCGCGCGGGAGGGCGTAAAGCCTGAGGACATCGAGGATGTCCTCTGCAAGGTCGGAGAGGGAACCGTACACCGGCTGTGGGAGCCTCTTGCGGAGAAGCGTCGTCCATCGACTCCATATTCCGCCAAGTTCAGCGTTCCCTTCGGTGTTGCAGCCGGCTTCGTCGACCAAGCGGCGGGGCTGGGTCAGTTTACCGAGGAAAGGATTCGGGATCCCCAGATCCTGGCGCTTGCGGGAAAGGTCAGATACGAGATCGACCCGAATGACGAGTATCCGAGGAACTATACCGGAACTGTCATTGCGAGATTGAGGGATGGAAGCATCCGAAGTGCGCATCAGCCCCACATGCGCGGTGGTGCGCGAGAGCCGCTTTCTCGTGAGGAGATCCTCGCAAAGTTCTACGCGAATACGCGGTATGGCGGCTGGACGCCGTCCCAAGCCGACGCTCTTTCGCAATGGTGCGAGCGTCTCTTCGACGCTCCGAGCCTTTCTGGAATCGAGACATTTCGCGGCTGAACATGAATGAAGCGCGGATATGTCGTCCGCGCTCGTTCTCAGAGACAGATGATTGCAAAAGGGCAGGTCCTCATCGGGACCTGCCTTGAATGTTTGAGCTTATCGGGCCGGGATGCCCGCTTCGATGATCGGCATAAGCGAGGAAGCGTTCGCAACATCCCGGCAAAGTGCAATGAAGCGATCTGCGCCCGATGCTCCCAGAACGGGTTCGCAGAGGTCGCGCACCTTTCCGTCGAGCTCTTCGTTGCTCATCGGGCGATCAAGGCTGCCGATCGCGTGCTCGACGAAAAGTTCATGTGCCTTCCCGTCCGTCGTGGTGATCGTGACCTTGACCTGATCCTCGTGAATGCCTTTTTCCGCCTCGGCTCTCACCTTGCGCCGCAAGGCGACGATCTTGGAATCCGTCACCACCTCATCTGCATATTCATGTTCGCCGCAACGGCCATAGACGATCGCTGCCGCGCAGGAGTGGTAGACAGAGAACTTTCCTTCGAGGCCGGTCCTGGGCTCGGTTTTGCCGGTCAGCTCGAGCACGAGGGGGTGAACCTTCAACTCGATCGAGGCAATGTTCTCTGCTGTCAGGCCATGGGCGTTTCTCAGCTGAATGCAGCCATCCAGAGCCGGGTGGATCACGATTCCGCAGGCGAAGGGCTTGTAAGTGTTGAGCGATATCTCCCAGGTCTCTCCCAGCCTTTCCGTGATCTCTGCAGGGTCGAACTTCGTCGACAGCACATGTGCGAATCCTCGTGGAGCTTCGATGCCTCGCTCGGAGCTGGTGAAGTTCTGGGCTGCCAGATGAGCCGCGAGAAGCCCGTTCTGGGCGGCCCGACCCGGATGGAATGGCTTGCACATCGTGCCGAACATCTCACGAAGACCCGACGACTGAGTCGCCGCAATGCCAAGCGCCCACGTCATCTGCTGCGCATTCAGGCCCAAAATCTTGCCGGCTGCAGCCGCCGCTCCGAAGACACCCGCCGTTCCCGTGATGTGCCAGCCCCGGTCGTAGTGTTCCGGATAGACGGAATTGCCGATCCGGCATTCCACTTCGACGCCGAGAATAAAGGCATGCAGAAATTCCCTGCCGCTCATGAGGCGCGTTTCGGCGAGCGGAAGGAGGGCCGAGGCGATGGGACCAGCAGGGTGAATGATCGTCTTCAGATGCGTGTCATCGAAGTCGAAGACGTGTGACGAGATGCCGTTCAGCAGCGCAGCGTGGAGCAGATCGAGCTTGTCACCCCGACCGAGAACCGTTGCCTGTCCCTGGCCCGCAAAAGGGCGGATCGCGGCGAGCGTGCGGTCGAGGGTCGGGTGAATTGAGCCGCCGACAGCGCAACCGGCCCAGTTCAGGAACGAGCGAACCGCTTCCGTATAGACGTGCTCGGGTATGTCGTCTGCCTTCGACGCGACGACGAAGTTCGCGAGAACCTGTGTGACCTTCGACCGGTCGATAACTGCGGAATCCATTTTTGGTGTTCTCCAAGTAACCCGAAGCGGATGCGGCTCCGATTGCGCTTCACTAGGGTGATGGAGGGTCCCAAAAAAATTGTCAACAGTTAACGAAAAAATGCTTTATCCTGAGTGGGTCCTACAACCCATGCCGAAGGTGTCCCATTCGATGATGCTTCGCTCTCCCTCAGAAGAACTGGCTGTCCTTCGCACATCTTCCCTTGCTGCCGTCGTGGAACGCGAAGTCGAACGCCTGATCCTCAATGGGCGGTTCTCCCCTGGTGAACGGATCAACGAGAACAAATTGGCGTCGGAGCTGGGGACGAGCAGAGGTCCGGTCAGGGAAGCGATCCGCGCCCTGGAGGGTTCGGGGCTCATCGTCTCGGTTCGAAACCGAGGCTCGTTCATTCGCCGCCTGTCGGTTCAGGAGGTGAGGGAGGTCTACGAGATCCGTTCTGCGCTGTTCGGCCTTGCCGGAAAGCTTCTCGCCGAGCGGGTCACGGCAGATCAGCTTGAGCGTCTGAACGGTTACGTCACCGGGATGGAGGAAGCCTCCAGGGAACGCAACTTCGACGCTTATTATCCACTCAACCTGGCCTTTCACGAGTTCATCGTGGATTCTGCCGGCAATGCCATGCTTGCGCAGCAATACCGGAGCTTCGTCAAAAAGCTGCACCTGTTCCGAGCCCGCAGTCTCGTCCAGGGTGGAGGTCTCGGCGTTTCGAACAAGGAGCACCGTGAGATGCTGTCTGCCATAACGGCCCGGGATCCCGTCTGGGCTCACGAGGCGCATTGCCGCCATGTCGTCTCGGCACGGGATCGCCTGCTGAATGTCATCGAAGCTGAGGCAGGCAAGCCAGACCGAACTTGAGCATCATCCCGGCGCTGCCCTTTCCAGCATGCAGCAGGACGCGTTGGCCCGGGGATCCTGGTTCCGGCCGCATTCCCGCGCGTTCACGTTTCAGCAACGCCAGTCTCCTCGGAGGCAAGTCAGCGAACTTGCGGAAAGTAAATTGTTGACAATCCGGGATATGTCGCTGAAGCTCACCCTAGGGCACTCAAAGAGGTGCTGGCCGGCATGCCGGCTAAAGAGGGAGGTGAGATGAGCTACGTCGAGCTGACGCGTCTTTCCAAGAAGTACGGCACATTCGCCGCAGTCAACGATGTCAACCTCGCGATCGCAAAAGGCCTTCTGGTCTGTCTATTGGGACCATCCGGCTGTGGGAAGACCACGACCCTGCGCCTGATCGCTGGTTTCGTGGAGCCAAGTGAAGGCGAGATCAGGGTCGGGGGGCGCACGATCTCGTCTCCAGGGCGTAGCGAGCCGCCTGAGCGGCGCAACATGTCGATGATCTTCCAGAGCTATGCGCTCTGGCCGCACATGACGGTGTTCGAGAACGTCGCTTATGGCCTGCGCCTGCGGAAACTCCCCCGTGAAGAAATCGCCCGGCGCGTCGAAAGCATTCTCGATGTCGCCAAGCTGAAGCCTCTTGCCGACCGTTATCCCGGCGAGTTGTCCGGCGGTCAGCAGCAGCGTGTTTCTCTCGCCCGCGCCCTTGTGGTCGAGCCGGAGACGTTGCTGCTCGATGAGCCCTTGTCCAATCTCGATGCCAATCTCCGCGAGGAGATGCGCTTCGAGATCAGGCGGCTCCACGACCAGTACAGATACACCACCGTCTACGTGACGCACGATCAGTCCGAGGCCATGACGACCGCTGATCTGATCGTCGTGATGAACCAGGGACGCATCGAGCAGGCCGGTTCTCCGGAAGACATCTACAAGAGGCCGCGCTCGGAATTCGTGGCGAAATTCATCGGGGGCGCCAACGTTCTGAAGGGCGAGCGCCTACCGGGCGATGCCGTGGACGTGGGGGGTGTCGTGCTGCGCTGTGGAAGCGGCGACTTTGCCGCTCAGGGTCCCACCTCGGTTGCCATCCGGCACCACGATATCAATCTCGCCACCACCGCTCCCGCGCTTGGCGAAACGAACTGGGTGCCCGGCACGGTCACCCGTCAGGTCTATCTCGGATCTCACCGCGACTATCTGGTCACGCTGAGCAATGGGGAGGCGATCCGCACCGTCACGCCGGCGGATATCGCCGTCCCACAAGGGCAACCGGTCTGGCTCCATCTTCCGCCGGAGCACTGCCGTGCGCTCGCACATTAAGGGAGGAAAGACATGATGAAACGCAGAACTGTTCTGAGCGGAGCGCTCGTCAGCGGCCTCGCGCTCCTCGGTGCCGGCGGTCTCGCCTGGGCGCAGGCGCCAGCTCCTTACGAGCCCAATCAGGAGATGATCGACGCGGCCAAGAAAGAGGGAACCGTCGTCTGGTACACGGCGACAGACGTGCAGGTTTCGGAAAAAGTCGGCAATGCTTTCGAAGCCAAGCATCCCGGTATCAAGGTGCAGGTCGAGCGGTCTGGTTCCGAGCGCGTCTTCCAGCGCATCAGCCAGGAATACGGCTCAGGCATTCACAAGGCAGACGTTATTGAGACCTCCGATGCCGTTCATTTCCTCCTGTTCAAGCGGCAGGGCTGGCTCCAGCCAGCGGTTCCGAGCGATGTCGCCAAGTCATGGCCGGCGCAGGTGAAGGACCCCGACGGGCAGTTCGCCGCTTACCGCGCGCATCTTTCGGTCATCGGCTACAACACACAGCAGGTCAAGAAGGAAGAAGCGCCCAAGAGCCATGCTGATCTCTTGGATCCCAAGTGGCGCAATCGGATCGTGAAGGCGCACCCCGGCTACAGCGGCACCATCATGACGGGCACGCACGCCCTGAGTGAAGCTCTTGGCTGGGATTACTTCGAGAAGCTCGGAAAGCAGCGTATCATGCAGGTGCAATCGTCCACCGAGCCGCCGAAGAAACTGGCTCAGGGCGAGCGCTCCGTCATGGCCGACGGCAACGAGTACAACATGTTCATGCTCAAGGAGTCGGGCGTTCCTGTCGAGGTCGTCTACGCCACGGAAGGCACGCCGATCGCCATCGGGCATGCGGGCCTTCTGAAGAATGCTCCTCACCCGAATGCCGCGAAGCTCTTCTATGCGTTCCTGTTCTCCCGCGACACTCAGCAGCTGATCAGCGATGTTGGCGGGCTGCGCTCGTTCCATCCTGAGGTCAAGGAGAAGGAGGGGCGCACCCCACTGTCCCAGATCAAGATTCTCTACTCTGATCCGACGAAGCTCGAGCCTCAGATCGAGGAGATCAAGAAAAAGTACGAGGTGAACTTCGGCACCTGAGCATCGATCCTCGGCGGTAGTGCGGGTTAGATTTTCCGGAGCAGTGAATGAACGTCTCGATCTCACTTCCGATGCCGGCACGGCACGGACGCATCGACTTGTCTCGACCGATCTTCGTCGTGCTGGTATTGGCGCTGGGCCTTCTTGTCGTCCTGCCCCTGTTCTGGCTCGCCTACTACAGCCTGTTGGACCAGAACGGCCAGTTCACCCTGGCCAACTTCTCGGCTCTGGTGACCGATCCAACCCTGCGCCGTCCGTTTCTGACGGCGCTTGGGATGGCCCTCGGCGTCGGGGTCCTTTCCTGTGTCATCGCGACACCGCTCGCATGGCTCGTCGCGCGCTCGGACCTGCCCGGGCGTACGGCGATCAGAGCGCTCGTCACCGCCTCCTTCGTGACGCCACCGTTTCTGGGTGCGATTGCCTGGGAGATCCTGGCCGCTCCCAACAGCGGTCTCATCAATGTGGCTTACCGCAGCCTCCTGGGCTTGGAACCTTACGAATATCTCGTCGACATCTACACGTTCGAAGGCTTGGTGTTCGCAATCGCATGCTACACGTTTCCTTATGTCTTCACCCTGGTCGTGAATGCCTTGGAGCGTGTTCCGTCGGACCTTGAAGACGCATCCTCGATGCTGGGCGGGCGCCTCTCGACGACGTTGCGGCGGGTGACGATTCCTCTGGTCCTCCCGGCAATTCTGGCCGGCACGATGATCGCCATTCTTCAGGCGCTCACCATGTTCGGCTCACCTGCGATCCTGGCGCTTCCCGCCGGCTTCCATGTGATCACCACGAAGATCTGGAGCCTGTTCCAATACCCGCCCAAGCCCGGCCTTGCCGCGGCTGCGGCCTTGCCTCTGCTCATCGTCACCATCATGCTTCTCTGGGGGCAGGCTCGGATCCTGGGACGTCGCGGCTATACGACCCTCGGCGGCAAGAGCAGCGATCCTCGGATCGCCAAGCTCGGGCGCTGGCGCTGGCTCGCGATTGCGTTCGTGGTATCCGTGCTGCTGCTGACGGTTCTTCTTCCCTATGCGGCGTTGCTGAAGACGGCTCTCACGCGCACGGTTGCCGAGCCGCTCACCTGGAGCAGCTTCACGCTGCATCACGTGAACTTCGTCTTCTTCGAGTTCTCGGCCACGAAGCTCGCTCTCCGCAACACGTTCCTGCTCGGTTTTCTGACAGCGACGATCGGGACGGCGATTGCTCTCGTGATTGCCTATCTGGTAACCCGGCGATCCGTTCCGGGAAGTCAGCTGCTCGGGTATCTCGCGACGGCGCCCGTCGCCATTCCCGGTATCGTTCTCGGTGTCGGATTGTTCCTGAGCTACTCCAATCCGAGCCTTATGCTCTATGGTACCCTTTGGATCCTTCTCATCGCCTTTCTGACGATTGAGATGCCCGCAGGGTATCAGCAACTGTCATCGGCCTTCAAAAGTGTGCATCCCGAGCTTGAGGAGGCGAGCCGCATCCTGGGCGGGACCCGGATGACCACTCTGCGGCTCATCACGGCTCCGCTCCTCCGCTCGAATGTCGTCGCCACTTGGTGCTTCGTGTTCATCGGCACCATCCGTGAACTCTCGGCGACGATCCTGCTGACGACGGCCGAGACGAAGCTCGTCTCCGTCATCATCTATGACCTCAACGAAAGCGGCGATCTCGGCGCGATCTCCGTCCTCGGGATCATGCTGCTCGTGATCTCGTTCGCTGTCGTCATCATTGCCAACCGGCTTCCCGTGCTGGGTGGGCAGCGCCTGCCAGCTGCGCGTTAATGCGAAGGCAAGGCTTGGCCGGCTGAGCCCAACAGCTCAGTCGGCCGGGGTCCCCAGGGGACCAAAGAGAAGCTCGCGGCTCTTCAGAACGTGATCTTCCATCAGCCGGGCCGCTCTATCCCCGTGCTTCGCTTCGAGCGCATCGACAATGCTCGCGTGCTCGGCATTGGAGATCTTCATCCGGCCTGGCATGTCGAGCGTCCGGCGCCGGAACAGGTGCATCTCACGATGGACTGAGGTGCACATGCTGAGGAGGCGTCCATTGCCGCTGAACTGAACGATCGCCTCATGGAAGCGCACATTGAGCGGATAGAAGACGTTGAGTTCACCCTTGTCGGCGGCCTCTTCCATCTCCCTGACCATGCGCCGCAGCTCCGTGACCTGCTTCTTGGTGATCTTCGAAGCCAGGAGCCTGCCCGCGAGTGCGTAGAGCGCAGCGCGGATATCGTAGAGTTCGGCTGCTTCACGGTTGCTGATTTCCCGGACGAACACGCCGCGATTGACGATGACGTGCACGAGACCGCTCTGTTCGAGACCCCGGCATGCTTCCCGAACCGGGCCACGGCTCACGCCGAGCTTCGCCGCAAGAGCGTTCTCGTTGAGGCGGTCGCCAGCCTTGAGCTCTCCAACCTCGATCATGCGCTCAAGCTCGCGCCGGATCAGGGAGGTCAAGGATTCTGTCCGTCGAATTCTGAGACCAAGTCCTGGATCTAAGGTCGTATCCATAGTGCCACCACCTTTGTGTCGGGCTTTCCTTTAGATGATACCGCATTCCAGCGCCAGTCTGCAAAAGATTGTTGACAATAAACAATGAATGCAAAATGCTCAGAGAGCCAAAAGGCCCGAATGGGTAGACACGAGGGACGGAAAAGTATGGACACGAAGGTCGAAACCGCGGATCGCGCGCTCACGTGGTACGTCGCTGATTTCATCTGCAACACGGCGGCCGTGGATCTTCCGCAGAACGTCGTTGAACTCGGCAAGAAGTCCATCCTCGATGGAATCGGGCTGGCTCTTTCGGGCTCCGTTGCAAAATCGGGTGAGCTGGTCCGCCGCCATTTGGCGGATCTCGGGCTGGAAGCCGGCCCATCGACGGTCATCGGCACGTCCCTGCGGGTTGCGCCGCGGTTCGCCGCTTTCGCCAATGGTGTGGGAATCCATGCGGACGATTATGACGACACTCAGCTGGCCGTCGCGGCCGACCGCGTCTATGGCCTTCTGACCCATCCGACGGCTCCTGCGCTTCCGGCGGCCCTTGCGGTCGGTGAGATGGTCGGTGCGGACGGACGTTCGGTCATGCTGGCCTATCATCTCGGCGTCGAGGTCGAGTGCAAGATCGCGGAAGCGATCAATCCCCGCCATTACCAGACAGGCTTCCACGCAACCGCAACCTGCGGAACATTCGCCGCAGCGGCAGCCTCGTCGCGCCTGATGGGGCTGAATGCAGAAACGACGAACAGAGCCCTGTCGATTGCCGGCAGTCAGTCCGCAGGTCTGCGCGAAAACTTCGGCACGATGACGAAACCGTTCCATGCAGGGCGCTCATCCGAGAGCGGCGTGGCTGCAGCTCAGTTTGCGAACTACGGTTGGACGGCCACCGACAAGATCCTCGAAGCCCCGCGCGGTTTCTTCCGGGCTGCAGGCGGCGGGTTCGACGCCAATGCCATCGTTGGCAAGCTCGGCGCACCCTGGACCTTCGCGGATCCCGGTATTTCCATCAAGCCTCATCCATCAGGCTCTCTGACGCATCCGGGCATGACTGAAATGCTCAGGCTGATCCGCGAGAATGGAATTCGTGCCGATGACGTCAGGCGTGTTCGCGTCGGCACCAATTCCAACATGCCGAATGCTCTGATTCATCATCGCCCGACCAATGAGCTGCAGGCGAAGTTCTCGATGGAGTTCTGCATGGCGATCCTCCTGCTGGAGGGGAGGGCAGGCCTGAGCGAGTTCACCGATGAGGTGGTTCTGCGCCCCGATGTGCAGGCGATGATCGAGAAAGTCGACTTCGTCGTCGATGACGAGGCCGAGCGCGCCGGTTATCACAAGATGACGACAATCATCGACATCGAGCTTGCGGATGGACGCAAGGTGTCCGGCCGCGCGGATTTCGGCAAGGGCAGCCCATCCAACCCGATGACCTATGATGAGGTGGCTGACAAGTTCCGCGAATGCGCGGAGTTCGCGCGCTTCCCACGCCAGCGGGCTGAAGACATCGTCGCCATGGTCAGGGATCTCGAGACGCTGAAATCCATCAATCAGCTGACGAGCCAGTTGCGCGTCGAATCCTAAGTCGGTCGTTTCGCCATTTCACGACAATCGGGTCCGGCAATGCCGGGCCCTCAACTCCGCGCAATCTTCCCCGAAGGAGCGGAGCTGCCTTTTTCACTGCAACAACATCGGACACCATTTTGCCGGGCTGCCTGGCATCGCTGGTCCAGAAGCGGAGACACACAGTGAGCAGCAAGACTCTCAAGATCGGAATCCTGGAGGGCGATGACATCGGGCATGAGGTGGTTCCGGCCGCCGTCGAGGTGGCCAAGGCAGCGGCGCGGCGGCACAACCTGTCGATCGATTGGCGCCCGATGCCGATCGGACGGCGCGCTCTGGACACCCATGGTTCCACCTTGCCCGACGGAACTCTTGAGACGCTGTCGACCCTTGACGGCTGGATCCTCGGGCCGATCGGTCACCGCGCCTATCCCCGCGGTCCGGGTGCGATCAACCCGCATCCGATCCTTCGCAAGCACTTCAATCTCTTCGCCAATGTGCGGCCGACCAGGTCCTATCCGGATATCGGCTGCCTGCATGATGGGGTTGATCTCATCATCGTGCGCGAGAACAACGAGGGTTTCCAGCCGGACCGCAACGTGGTTGCGGGCTCGGGCGAGTTTCGCCCGACGGAGGATGTGACGATCTCGGTCCGAGTCATCACGCGCGCAGGCAGCTATCGGGTGGCGAAGGCCGCTCTGGAGCTGGCTCGGCATCGACGCAAGCATCTGACCTTCGTTCACAAGGACACTGTCTTCAAACTCGGGTGCGGCATGTTCGTGGAGGAATGTCGGCGCGCCGCGAAGGAGTATCCGGACGTGCTCGTCGACGACGTGATCGTCGACACCTTCGCCATGCGCCTCGTGAGAGACCCGCAAAGTTTCGACGTCGTCGTCACCACGAACATGTTCGGCGACATCCTGTCCGATGAAGCGGCGGGCCTTGTCGGCGGGCTTGGTATGGCTCCAGGTCTCTGCATCGGTGAAGGCAATATCGCCATGGCTCAAGCAACCCACGGCTCGGCACCCGACATCGCCGGCAAGGGTATTGCGAATCCATACGCCATGATCGAGTCCACCCGCATGCTCTTCGACTGGCTGGGACGTGACCGCAATGTTCCCGAAGCCGTTGCCGCCGCGGCCTCCATGGAGCGCGCCACGACACGGGCTCTGATGGATCCGGCGAGCCGCACGACAGATATTCGCGGCCATGGACGAACCGAGGACATGACGCGGGCCATCATTCAGGGAATCGAGGAGGAAACCCGCGCAGTCGCATAACTGGCGATCGCTGCGGAGCAGGACACGGCAGCCGCGGGGGCAGGCTGCCGTGTCTCTGCGAAAGATATCACACCAGAAATTCGCCGCGTTCCTGAGGATCGAGACGGTGCACGAGGCCGGTCTCCCAAGCGAGATAGCGCCGTGCCGCATCGAGATTGCCGTCGTGCCTGTCATGAACGAAGGCGAGAAAATCGATCGCATGCAGCGCCGATTCCGGCCAGCCAGAATCGATGGCAAGTCCCGCGGCCTTCCATGCAGGAAAGCCGCCCTTCACGATGCGCACATCCGCATATCCCATCTCGTTGAGATCGAGGGCTGCGAGGCCCACGACTTCATCATCGTCTCCGATCAGACAAATCTGCCCTTTCCAGAAACCGAGAGCGCTCGTCAGCTCAGGACGGATCGCCCAACGGCTGCCGGCCGGGTGCTCTCGGCGATGCTCGCTCGATGATCGCAGATCGAGAAGGATCGCGTCGCCCGCAGCGTCCGCTGTCGCGGCTTCTTCCGGCGCGATCCCTTGCAATGTGCGAGGCAGGATCGAGGGCCTCCACCCGGAGACCTGCCATTCCTCAAATTCAGGGGAGCCGTCCGCACCCGGCAGCACATAGGTCTCGTAGCCCAACAGCTTGAGCCAATACGCAGCGAGGGAGGCACGCAGGCCCGTGTCGTCGGCAAAGACAATCCGTGCCCGCCTGACGCCGATCCACCGATCGGTGGCCTGCACGATCTGCACGCATGGCGCATGGATTGCGCCTTTCACATGTCCAGCCGCGAACTCCTCCGCGCTCCGGACATCGAGCAGATACAGCGTGCGGCTCCTGTCCGCAGCCAGCGCGCCAAGCTCCCTCGCGCCAATGACGGGAATGCCGGCATTTCGCGCGAAGTCCTGTCCACGACGGCGGCTCGCCTCCAGGTCCATGCGGGACAGAGCCGGGAACTCCTCAGGTTCTCGCCCACGATCGAGATCGAGACCCGCGAGGGTCCATCCTTGTGTGCCGTTCTGCAGGCCATAGACAGGATTCTCGATCCCGAGCAGCTTCAGGCTGATGGCGCCGATGAGGCTCCGGGTGCGGCCGGCACAGGTGAGAACAATCGGATTGGAGGTGTCGGGAACGGCGGCTGAAAACCGGTGCGGGAGTTCGCCATTCGGCAAACACTGGGCTCCCGGCAATGTCATCTTGCGATGTTCGGACGGTGGGCGCACGTCGAACAAGAGGTGCTCGCGTCCCTCCCTCTGCCATTCCGCCAAGGCCTCAGGGGCAATCGTCGCCGGATGAAAGGCGTGCTCCGCAAGCTCACCCAATGTCTTGCTCGGAACGTATTCTCCCTCGAACAAGGTAAAGCCCGCCTGCTTCCAACCCTGGACGCCTCCCACCACGACCATGACGATCTGGTAGCCCAACTGCTCCAGTCGTTCTGCCGCCTTCTCTGCGATGCCGTTCCCGGCATCGATCAGGATGACGGGAACTCCTGGATTGGGAATCAGGAACGGCGCCACCACTTCAAGCCGGCTGTACGGACACCAGACGGCCAGGAGAGGGTGGCCTTCTCCGTAGAGACCATGCTCACGCACATCCAGGAAAGCGAGCTCTCCAGGAGCGTGGATCAGCGCTTTTGCTGCAACGGCATCGATGCTTCGCATGATTATGCTGCGGGCTCGACCTCTTCCTCATGGAATGGCAGCGGCTCGGCTCCTGAAAAGAAGGTCCAGAACGCAGAATAGACGAGATCGGGCCGGTGCTCCGCCGGATAGTGGCCGGTGGGGATCGCCCAACCTCTCAGATCCGGCACCCATGGGGCCCAGGCCTCCAGCGGTTTGAAATGCCGGCCGCAATGGCTGTTCGATCCCCACAGCACCAGGACGGGACAGCGGATCTTCTTCACGCCGAAGTCCGCCTGGTCCATGGCGAGATCGAGCGTGACGGTCGCCCGGTAATCCTCGCAGACCGCATGGATCTGCTCCGGAGTCGTGCACCGCACATACTCGGCCATGGCCTCGGGCGAGAAGATCTCGAGTCCCACGCCTTTCTTGTTGAGCTTGTAATGGATGTAATAATCGAGGTCGGCGCAGATCAGCTTCTCGGGGAAAGGAGCTTTCTGCGCCATGAAGAACCAGTGATACGACTCCAGGCCCCATCCAAGCGTCACATTGGTCAGAACATGATGAGTCGGCACGATGTCCAGAGCAGCAACACGCTCGATACGATCGGGATGATCGAGCGCCATGCGGAAGGCAACTCGTGCGCCCCGGTCATGCCCGGCGACCGAAAAGCGATCAAAGCCAAGGGCTGCCATGATCTCCATGTTGTCCTGCCCCATGGCGCGGAACGTATAGGCCTCGTGATGGGGGCCGCCATCGGGCTTCGAGCTGTCGCCATAGCCGCGCAGGTCAGGGGCAACGACGGTGAAGCTCTCCGCGAGGCTGGGAGCGATCTTGTGCCAGCTGACATGGGTGAGGGGATTGCCATGGAGGAGAAGAAGCGGCGGGCCGCTTCCTCCTGTCGCGACATGGATCTCGGCACCCGATGTCTTGATGGTCCTGTGGGTGAAGCCTTCCATGAGCGCGCTGCCGTGGGGGCGCAAAGGCGGCATGGAGGCATCTTGCTCGAACAGGGGCTGATTCATGGCTGACCGCTGATTTGGCTGGCCGCGCCAAGGTCGAGCCTATTCCGTAAATTGTCAACAATCTTCGATTGACTATTTCTGCTGACTTGCCATGCTTCTGGCGAAGGTTGCTGGGACGAGATCAGAGCGCTGTTCACTCTGAACCATCCCGAAGCGAACTCACCGAGGGAAATTGATCGTGGCTACCTTGAATGCTGATGGACAGAGGCTGCCCCGGGTCGCACTGCTGCTCGGCGATTGTACGGGGATCGGGCCGGAACAATGTGCCCGGGTCCTGTCCGATGGGCGCTTGAACGATGCGGCCCGCCTGGTCGTCGTCGGCGATGCGCGAGTGCTGGAGCAGGGCATGCGGGATGCCGGCGTCTCTCTGTCCTGGTACGCGGCCTCTTCGGTTGCCGGGATCGATTGGAGCCGTCCGGAAGTACCGCTCATTGATTTGAAGAACATCGACCCGACCGAGATCCCCCGCGGAGTCGTATCGGCGGAGTCCGGGCGCCTTACGGGCGAAACCCTGGCCCATGCCATCGACCTGGCTCGCTGGGGAGAGGTTGACGCGATCACCTTCGCGCCGCTCAACAAGGCGGCGCTGCATGCCGGCGGCTGGCGCTATCCCGACGAGCACAAGATGTTCGCTCACCTCCTGGACCATCGCGGCTATTTCTCCGAGATGAACGTGCTCGATAATCAATGGATGTCGCGCGTGACCTCTCACGTTTCTCTTCGGCAGGCTCTTGATCAGATCAATTTCCAGAGCATTACGGATGCCATACAACTCGCCGACCGCACAATGAGGCGCGCAGGATTCGCGCGGCCGCGCCTTGCCGTTGCTGCGCTCAATCCCCATGCCGGGGAGGGTGGCTTGTTCGGGACGGAAGAAATCGAGATCATCGCTCCTGCAGTGGCTGCCGCCGCGCAGAACGGCATCGACTGTCGCGGCCCATTCCCGGCCGACACGGTTTACCTCAAGGCCTTCGCCGGGGAATATGACGGAGTCGTCGCCATGTACCACGACCAGGGGCAGATCGCGACGAAGCTGCGCGGCTTCAACCGTGGCGTCACGGTGACGGCTGGTCTCGACACCGTTTTCACGACGCCGGCGCACGGCACCGCATTCGACATCGTCGGCAAAGGCCTTGCGTCGACAGGCGCCTTGGAAAATGCTGTGCGCTTGGCAGCGAGGCTTGCCGGATCGGACGGAAACCGCTTGGCTGCGTGACGGCTCTTTAAGAGTTTGAACAGATAGACCGCTGGCGGCGGCTGGGGAAGCGTCCGCCGGAAGACCAGGTCTCCCGATTGAAGCACAGGTGTCGCGATGTCTCTCCATCAGAAGAAAAAGTACCGGCTGGCCGTCATTCCCGGCGATGGAATCGGCAAGGAGGTCGTTCCGGAAGGGGTGCGCGTGCTCGAAGCCGCTGCATCGAAATTCGGTTTCGATCTGCAACTCGATCACTTCGATTTCTCGTCCTACGACTACTATGAGAAGCATGGCCACATGCTGCCGGAGGATTGGAAGGAGCAGATCGGTGGTCACGACGCCATCTTCTTCGGAGCCGTCGGATGGCCGGAGAAGATCCCGGATCATATCTCGCTCTGGGGCTCGCTTCTTCAGTTCCGGCGCGAGTTCGACCAGTACGTCAATCTGAGACCCGTGCGCCTGATGCCCGGGGTTCCTTCTCCGCTCGCAAACCGCAAGCCCGGTGACATCGACTTCTGGGTCGTTCGCGAGAATACGGAAGGTGAATACTCCTCCATCGGCGGCAAGATGTTTCCTGGCACCGAGCGTGAGGTGGTCATTCAGGAAACCGTCATGACGCGTATCGGCGTCGACCGTGTCCTCCAGTTCGCTTTCGAGCTTGCTCAGAAGCGGCCCAAGAAGCATCTGACGTCGGCCACGAAGTCCAATGGCATCTCGATCACCATGCCTTACTGGGACGAGCGTGTGGAGGAGATGGCCAGGAAGTATCCAGGTGTGAAATGGGACAAGTACCATATCGACATCCTGACCGCCCATTTCGTGTTGCACCCCCATTGGTTCGACGTGGTCGTCGCCTCCAACCTTTTCGGCGACATCCTGTCCGATCTCGGTCCGGCCTGTACGGGAACCATCGGTATCGCCCCTTCGGGCAACATCAATCCGAACAGCGATTTTCCGTCTCTTTTCGAGCCGGTTCACGGCTCGGCTCCGGACATTGCAGGGCAGGGGATCGCAAACCCCATCGGTCAGATCTGGGCCGGCGCGATGATGCTGGAACATCTCGGGGAGACCGAGGCTGCGGCCGCCATCGTGACCGCCATCGAGAGCACCTTGAGCGAGCGGACATTGCGAACCCGTGACCTTGGAGGAAATGCCGACACCGGAACGACGGGCAAGGCTGTGGCCGAGGCGATTGGCTGACGGCTTCGAGAGGGAGGAGATTGTCGTGAAGAGCTACAGGATCGCTGCCATTCCAGGCGACGGGATCGGCAAGGCGGTCATTGCAGCAGGCGTCGAGGTTCTGCACGCGCTTGCCGAACGTGAGGGACATTTCCACCTCGCGTTCGAGACATTCGACTGGGGCTCGGATTATTACAAGCGGCACGGGATCATGATGCCGGAGAACGGCCGCGAGATCCTTCAGCCCTTCGACGCGATCTATTTCAGCGCGTCGGCGCGCCGGATGTGCCCGATCACATCACGCTCTGGGGCCTTCGCCTCGCGATCTGCCAACCTTTCGATCAATATGCCAATGTCCGCCCGACCGGGATCCTGCCGGGCATCACGAGTCCTTTGAGGAATGTGGAAGCGAAGGATCTCGACTGGGTCATCGTCCGCGAGAACTCGTAGGGTGAATATGCCCGCCAAGGAGGACGTTCACACAGGGGATTGCCTGAGTAAGTTGCGACGGAAGTGACGATCTTCACCCGGGCGGGTGTCACGCGGATCATGCGCTTTGCCTTCGAGCTAGCTCGCTCGCATCCGCGCAGGCTTCTCACTGTCGTGACCAAGTCGAACGCGCAGCGGCATGGCAGGTCATGTGGGATGAAATCGCCGCCGAGGTGGCGACAGACTACCCTGATGTCACCTGGGACAAGATGCTCGTGGATGCCATGACCATGCGCATGACGCTCAAGCCCTAGTCCCTCGACACCATTGTTGCGACGAACCTGCAGGCCGATATTCTCTCCGATCTCGCTGCGGCGCTCGCGGGCTCCCTCGGCATCGTCCCGACGGCGAACCTCAATCCGGAGCGCCGATTCCCCTCCATGTTCGAGCCCATTCACGGCTCGGCCTTCGATATCACCGGCAAGGGCATCGCCAATCCGATCGGCACCTTCTGGTCGGCGACGATGATGCTGAAACATCTCGGAGAAAAGCACGCAGCCGAGCGCCTGATGAAGGCGATCGAACGCGTCACGGCCGATCCCGATCTCCACACGCCGGATCTCGGCGGATCGGCGACAACGCGTCAGGTCACGGATGCGGTCATCGCAGCGATTCATGGAGCCAATAAGTTGAGCATTTTCCGGCGAAGTGGCTCCGGTTCGCCGTCAGAAAATGCGGTAGAGCCAGAAGGAGAGCCGGTTCCACGCAAGGGGAACGGCTCTAGAGCATCGTGCGGAACCGGAGGTCCGCATCAGCGAAAAGTGGACCCGGTTTTCCGCGCAGACGATGCTCTGCTTGAAAGAGGAAGCATCGGATGGGTCCCAGAAGTGGATTCCACTTTTCACGTCCGATGCTTTAGGCCGCCTATTCGATCTCCTCCACAGGAGGCGTGCCATAGGTGTGGAAGGATTCGACGGCCTTTATGCCCCAAGCCTGATCCTTCTTGCGTTCCTCTTCCGTCCAGACGATCGGCTTCCAATCAGGGGCGAGGATGAGGCGCGCGCCGGTGTTGCAGACCTCGACGCGATTGCCGCCAGACTCGTAGACGTAGAGAAAGAACGTCTGCTGCTCCGCATGCTTGTGCGGGCCGGATTCGATGGGAACGCCAGCCTCGAGGAAGATGTCTGCAGCCCTCAAGATATCCTCACGGCTGTCGAGAGCGTAGGTCAGATGATGGAAGCGGCCCTTCGCTCCCATATGGTCGCGGGTGAAGGCGAAGTCGTAGCTCTTGTTGGTCACCGTCATCCACATGCCCGCTTCGGTGCCGTCGTCCATGACGATCTGTTCGGTGAGACGGCAGCCGAGATATTCCTCGAACAAGAGACGGTTCGCTCGAATATCGGATGCGAGGCAGTTCAGATGATCGAGCCGGCGCACATTGACGCCGCGGGCGGGATAGCGCTGGGCTTGGTTCTTCAGCGCGGGCTTGAGATCCGGCGGTGGATCATACCACTCTGTCTCATAATAGAGCTCGATCATGTGTCCGTCAGGATCGCGGCAGAGGAGGGCCGGTCCATGGCCGAGATCTCCATCCGTCCAGCCGATATCATAGCCTGACCCCTTGAGAGCCGCGACACGCCGCTCCAATGCTTGCTGGCCGCGGGCGCGGAACGCCATATGCCCCATGCCGGGCTTCTTCGAGGCTGTGAGTTTGAGGGTGTGGCGCTCGTAATCGTCCCAACCGCGAAGATAGACGGAATCACCCTGCCGGCCGCTCTCCGTCATACCCATGACGTCGACGAAGAAGCGGAGGCTTTCCTCCGGCTTCGGCGTGAGCAGTTCGAGATGGGCCCAGATGGCCGAGGTCGAGAACGGGTTCCGCTTGCATGATCGCTATCCTTCTTGGGACGCCTTTTTCGGCTCGGCGTTTCCTCGTGCAAAACTTTCGTGTCAGTCGGCAATCGCCTTGGCAAGCGAGCCGTCGAGGCCAGATTCTGAGATCATGCGGCTGGCCTCGCGCATTTCTGCCGCGCGACGGATGCCGTGCTGTCGCACGCGGGAGAGCATGACCGTCGCCACACCGGCTCGCTGCGACGCAAGGGTAAAGTCTACCATCAGTGCTTCCATGCCCTTGATGACAATGCTGCCGCACAGCTTCGGGGCGGACGCCGTTCCGATGGCAGTGCTGACAACCGTGATCGTCATGCCAAGCGTGTTCAGCCGGCGCGCGACCTCTTCGGCTCTCTCGCCACCGCTCAGGATCGGCACCGCAATCCCGGGTTCGCTCACTGGCGCCATGACGGCGAACTCGACGAAGTCGGCTCCCCGTCGGCGGACGGGGGCTGCGACCTGCTCCTTCGTCGCCGGTGAGATCGAGTTGAGATCGATATAGATCTGGCCAGGTTCGAGAGAGGGCGCCGCCTGCTCGGCGGCCGTGACCGCGGCATCGGCCGTGATGGCCGAGGTGACGATATCGGCTCCCGCACATGCCTCGCCGATGCTCGCCTTCACGGTTCCTTTCGCGGAGACGGCGCGGGGCCATGCGGGGAAACCCATTTCAGAAAGGATCCTGACATCCCGCACGCCAGCATCGATCACCAAGCCGATTCCTCCCCGGGCCTTGAGAGAGGTCGCGAGATCGCCGAACATGCCGTCGGTGTTATCGGCGGTCACGGCTACGACCAGAATGTCGCCCGGACGACATTGCTCAATGGTCACATGGATCATCCAGTTGTCGCTTGGCTGCGCCAGCACCGTCACAGCACTTCCGGCCACCTGAGCGCCTGGCCAGATCGGACGCATATAGGGTTTCACAAGACCAACGCGGCCCATGGCCTCGTGCGTTGTGGCGGTGAGCACGAGTCTATCAGATGTGCCCGCGTCTGAAGGAACGCCGCTCCAACATGGGCAATCAGCTCTCGGGTGGCGAGCAGCAGATGATGGCGGTTGCACGTGCGCTCGTGCTCAACCCGAGACTCATGTTGTTGGATGAGCCGACGGAGGGTCTTGCGCCCATTATCATCGAGGAACTGCTGGCTGCCCTGAAGCGCATTATCCGCGATGAAGGCATGTCCACCATTGTGGTCGAGCAGCATGCCCAAAGGATCCTGGGTGTGACGGATAGCGCCATCGTCCTTGATCGCGGTACGATCGTCCATGCGGGGCCGAGTCGATCCCTTATCGATTAGCGCGAGATGCTGCGCCAGCGAGGTGACGATCCGGAGAAGCAGCCCGACATCTATGCCGGCATGGTGCGGGAGGCTTTGAAGGGCAAGCCTGATGATCTGACGATTATGATGCATCTGTGCCGCGGCAATGTCCGCTCCACTTTCATCGTATCGGGCGGTTACGATCCCGTCGCCGACACGCTGTTCAACGCCATGCCGGTCGACGGGTACTTCATGGAACGGGACACGGCCAGGGCCGGCGGATTCGAACCCTTGCGCTATCTCCCCAAGCGCAAAACCGTCGTCCTGGGCCTCGTCACTTCCAAGACAGGCACACTCGAGAGCAAGGACGATATCAAGCGCCGGATCGATGAGGCGGCCAAGTATGCCGATCTCGACCAGCTTTGCCTCTCCCCTCAATGCGGGTTCGCCTCGACCGAGGAGGGCAATATTCCCGCAGAGGAAGAGCAGTGGGCGAAGCTGCGTCTGATCGTCGATGCCGCCAAGGAAATCTGGGGCTGATCTGCTGCGAGGGATGAGTGTGTCGCCACTGACGATCTCGGATCGATGCTTCATTCGGGATCGCGCTTTGATGGCTTCAAACTGCAAGGGGGAGAGGCTTTATCGCCCCAGGCCGTCCTTTGATCGAAATCATTGATGTGATCTGCTCAAGACGGCCTTACCTGATACACGCTACCAGTAAATCATCTCCTGGCCTGCTCTTTGTGCGGATCTCTTGAGCCCGGGCGGATGGTGATCGCCCTGTGGGAGCAGTGCTGGTCGCCGTTGCAGCCGATAGCGGCGGAACAGATCCGAGATCCCATGTCGGCTTGGGATCAAGCGGATCGTTCTGACTTCCAGCGGCCGAGGCTGTCGAATCGCCGTTATCCTGAGCGCCTTGAGAGCGTTGCGAGGGTAGATCCTTAACGTTGGTGCTGTAGGCTCGTAATAGAGGCCGTCACATTCCGCAATTCCTGTGGTTCCAGCATGATGTTGGGCATCGTCTTATACGAGGTCTGCAGGGCAACCTTCAGTGCCGTCTACGACATTCCTGGCACATGAACATACAAAGCAGCTTCATCAACGTGCGCATCGAGGATGTCGCGCTACAAAATCGATTGTCGACTCTCGTCCATCAGGGCATCGATGTAGTTAAAGCACGCGGTCTGTCGCGTAGCCTTCGCGCAGCACGACCTGTCAGCGACCTACAGCGGGTGCAAGATTGTAGGCGGTCGTGGATTTGACTCGCTGCATGGCGAAGCGCGACGTCACGTTCTTGAGCGGGATCGCATCGATCAGGCGCTTGTAGAAGCTGTCATAGGCCGCCATGTCCGGCACGACGACTCTCAGCATGTAATCGACGTCTCCGGCCATGCGGTAGAATTCCATCACTTCCGGAATCGCGGAGACGACATCTGCGAAGCGCTGCAGCCATTCTCCTGAATGATCGGAGATCTGGATGGAAACGAACACCGTCAGTCCGAAACCAATCTTCTCCGGATCCAGAAGGGCAACACGCTTCTGGATGACGCCTGTTGCCTCAAGGCGCTGTACGCGCTTCCAGCATGGAGTTTGCGACAGGTTTACGCTTTGAGCGAGCTCTGCAATCGAGATATTGGCATTCTCTTGCAAGAGCATCAGGATTTTCGTGTCCGTCGCGTCCATGCTCGATCCTGGTCTGGCAGAAGAAACCTCTCGATAAGCCGACCTTTTAGAACCTATCACTCTCATCATGGTTAGGTTCTTTATAACGAACATTTTGGATGAATCAAGCCTCAGCCAGCTTGGCCGCTGGCAAGTTGCTACGATTAAAAGATGAGCAAATAGATGAGTAAATAACGGATTATGCTCCTCCCGCCCCAATCGGGAGAATATCTTGCTCATGGGGGTTGTTCTAAAAAAAGAACGTTCCCGTTGCTTTTTCAAGGTTTCCGCCTGGATAATCCGAGGGTCAGTCAGGCTCAAAGCACAGGCAGGGGAACCGTCATGTCACTTACATCTCGTTTCAGAAACAGAGCTGGCCTCGCGTTGCTCGGGGCCACGTTGCTGGCAGGAAGTGCAAGCTGGGCCGCCACTGCATGGGCAGCCGGCGCGGATGAGACACCGGTCAAGGGCGGTACGCTGATCTACCTCGAGCAGCAGGCCCACACGAACCTCTATCCTCCGGCGGGCGGCTTCTATCCGAACGGCGGCATTCTGAACCAGATTACTGACAAGCTTACGTATCAGAATCCGCAAACTCTCGAGATCGAACCCTGGATTGCTGAATCGTGGACGGTCAATGCCGACGCCACCGAGTACACGTTCAAGATCCGGAAAGGGATAACATTCTCGGATGGCACGCCGCTCGATGCCGCGGCTGTGGCCAAGAACTATGACACCTTCGGGCGCGGCAACAAGGAGCTGAAGCTCCCGATCTCCGAAGTGATCAACAACTACGACCGCAGCGAGGTCATCGATCCCTATACGGTCAAGTTCTATTTCAAGAAGCCGTCGCCCGGCTTCCTGCAGGGGACATCCGTGATCGGCTCCGGACTCGTCTCCCCGGCGACTCTGGCGCTGCCCTACGAGGCTCTGGGCGATGCGACCAAGATCATCGGCTCGGGTCCCTTCGTGGTCGCGAGTGAAACGCTCGGACGCGAGCTCACGCTTAAAGCCCGGGCCGATTACAATTGGGGTCCTGCAAAGCTCTCCCACCAAGGGCGTGCTTATCTCGACGGCATCAAGTACATCGTCACGCCTGAAGACAGCGTGCGCATCGGTGCCCTGCTCGCAGGCCAGGCTGATGTCATCCGCCAGATCCAGGCCTATGACGAGAAGCAGGTCGAGGATGAGGGCTATTTGATCTATGCCCCGTCCACCCGTGGCGTGAACAACAGCGTCGTCTTCCGTCCCGACAACCCGCTGGTGGCTGATGTCCGCGTGCGTCGCGCATTGCTGCATGCCACCAATACGGATGAGATCGTCTCGACTCTGTTCTCGACCCGTTACCCGAAGGCCACCTCGATCATCGCCAAGACGGCACTCGGCTATGTGGACCTCTCCTCTAAGCTCACTCATGACCTTGAGAAGGCGAAGGCGCTTCTTGATGAGGCCGGCTGGAGAGTGGGAGCGAGCGGCCTGCGCCAGAAGAATGGGCAGACGCTTGAGCTCTCGGCCTACGAGTCTCTGCCGCAGCCGCAGAACAAGGAAACGCTGCAGCTCGTTGCTCAGCAATGGGGCAAGGTCGGTGTAAAACTCAACGTTCTCACCGCCGATTCCGGCAGCGCGACGGTGAACAACCTCGATCCCGTCAAGGCGCCGGTTTCTCCGGCGATGGTCGGCCGGGCCGATCCTGATGTGATCAAGAGCCAGTACTACCCGACCAATCGCAATGTGCTGCTGCAGAAGGGCGGCAACAGCGACAAGGTTCAATCCTTCGTTGACGACAAGCTGAATGGGCTTCTGGAGAAGCTCGCCTCTGAGCCCGATCGCACCAAGCGCCTCGCGATTGCCGGCGACGTACAGAGCTACGTGATCGATCAGGCCTACGCCATTCCGATCTTTGAGGAGCCGCAGGCCTTCGCCGCTGCGCCTTACGTGAAAGGCGTGTCCTTCGAGGCCGTCGGGCGCCCCAGCTTCTACAACACCTGGCTGGCACCCCGTCGCTAACGACCAAGCAAACCGGCCGGGTGTCGAGAAAGGCATCCGGCCGCAAGGCGGATTAACTCGATCTTCTCAGACAGGATGTCTCATGTCGCGATATGTGATCGGACGGATCGGGCAGGCCCTTGTCGTTCTGTGGGCAGCCTTCACGGTTTCCTTCATTCTTCTCCAGGCGCTGCCAGGCGATGCCATTCTCATCAAGTTCCTCAATCCCGAGCTGGGGTTGGGACCCGAGCAGATCGCGGATATCCGCGCTTCATATGCAGCCGATACTCCGCTCTGGTCTCAGTATCTGCACACGATTGCCAACTTCCTGACCGGTCGCTTCGGCTATTCCGTTCAGGCGGGCGTTCCTGTCAGCGCTCTGTTGCTGGCGAACTTGCCGCCGACCCTGTGGCTTGCCACTTTCGGCTTTCTGCTGGCCGTGATCCTGGCCATTTCCATCTCGTTTGTTTCCGTGCTGCTCCCGCTTCCCCGGCTGCGCGCATTCTTTCATTCCATCCCATCGCTCTTCATCTCCACGCCCGTATTCTGGCTCGGCATCCTGCTCATCCAAGTCTTCTCGTTTCAGCTGAAACTCATTCCCGTCATTAGTCCCGGCCCCTGGGAAGTGCTCGTTCTTCCCGTCCTGACGCTTGCTGTTCCGATCTCGGCGCCGCTCGCTCAGGTGCTGATGCGCAACATCGATCACGTTCTCACCGAGCCTTTCGTTGCCGTTGCTCGTGCGAAGGGAGCATCCCATGGCTGGGTGGTGTGGAAGCATGTGGCGAAGAACGCTGTTCTGCCAACCCTCACGATTGGCGGCATCCTCTTCGGTGAGCTTCTTGCCGGCGCTGTCGTCACGGAGGCGGTCTTCGGCCTCAATGGGATCGGCAGCCTCACCCAACATGCTGTGAGCAGCCAGGATATCGCGGTGCTTCAGGCGCTCGTCGTTTTCTCGGCAGCGGCCTTCGTCCTCATCAATCTCACGGTGGATCTTCTCTATCCCATCTTCGATCCACGTCTCAGGATCCAAAAGGGAGCTGTCGCATGAGCGGCATCAACACAACGGGACGAAGCCTGCTGCGCGGTGATGCAGGCATCCTGGAAAATTCGTCCTCTTTTCGTTCATCCTTGGCGCTGGCAGGGGCACGATTGGTCACGAAGGCCAGGAGCATTCAACTCGGGCTTGTCGCCTCATGGTGCGTGATCGCCGTCGTTGTCCTGTGGGCGCTCTTTCCTGCATGGTTCACGAGCCACAGCGGCACCGTCGGCGTGGCGCGTCAGCAACTGCGCGCTCCCAGTACCGAGCATTGGCTGGGAACCGATGCCCTTGGTCGTGATCTTCTCGCGCGCATCATCCATGGGGCAAGTCAGTCGCTGTCCGGAGCCTTCGTTGCTGTCGGTGTCGGCCTCTTGGTTGGCACGGCCTTGGGCCTCATCGCAGGTTCCGCTCGTGGCAGGATGGATGGTGTGATCATGCGCGGGGTCGATGTGCTTTTATCGATCCCGCAGCTTCTCCTGTCGCTCAGCATCGTCATCCTGCTTGGCTTCGGCACCGTCAATGCAGCGATTGCGGTGGGTGTCACCGCCATTGCCAGTTTCGCGCGGCTTGCGCGGTCCGAGGTGGTGCGCGTGCGTGCCAGCGACTATGTGGAGGCAGCCTTCGGCAGCGGCGGAACCTTCAGCCGTGTGCTGTGGCGCCATATCCTGCCGAACTCTCTGACGTCCGTCATTGCCTTCGCCGCCCTGCAATTCGGCTGGGCCATCCTCACCATCTCCACCTTGGGCTTCCTGGGCTACGGCGCACCTCCGCCGACGCCGGAATGGGGCTTGCTGATTGCCGAAGGGCGCAACTATATCGCCCGCGCCTGGTGGCTCACCACAGTGCCTGGACTCGTTGTGATCCTCGTGGTCCTGTCTGCGAACCGCATCAGCCAGTCTTTTGGAAAGGTGCGGACATGAGCACGGCTCTCAACATCAATTCTCCCACTTCGAGGCTATCGAACGTTCCGGCTCTCGAGATCGGAAACCTGGCTGTCTCCTATCGCAGTCACGGCGAGGATCACCGTGTCGTTCACGATGTTTCGCTTGAGGTGCGTCCGGGCGAGGTGGTGGCTCTCGTCGGCGAGTCCGGGTCAGGCAAGACGACGACGGCGCAAGCCGCGATTGGGCTTCTCGCCCAGAACGGTCGTGTGGAATCCGGCTCCATCCGCCTCAATGGAACGGATATCTCAGGATGGCCGCAAAAGCGGCTCGACAGCATCCGTGGCAGCAAGATCAGCCTGATCCCACAGGATCCGACAAGTTCCCTCAATCCGGTCAAAACCATCGGCGAGCAGGTGGCCGAAGTCTTGCAGATTCATCGGCAGGGCAGGGGGACGGAGATCGAGGCGCGCGTCATCGAGCTTCTCGCCCGTGTCGGGCTCTCTCAGCCGGAGCTGCGCGCCAAGCAATATCCGCATGAATTGTCAGGCGGCATGCGCCAGCGTGTCCTGATCGCCATTGCCATTGCCTTGAAGCCGGCGCTGATCATCGCGGACGAGCCGACGAGCGCTCTCGATGTGACGGTGCAGAAGCGCATTCTCGACCTCATCGATGAGCTACGGGACGAATACGGCACGGCCGTTCTGCTGGTGACGCATGATCTGGGTGTGGCAGCCGACCGCTCCAACCGGATCGTCGTCTTGAAGAACGGACGAGTCCAGGAGCAGGGCCCGACCGATGAGGTGCTGGCTGCGCCGCGCAGCGACTACACGCGCAAGCTCCTTTCCGATGCGCCCTCCCTGGGAAAGGGCCGGTATGTTATCTCCCGCGTGAAAGACGGGTCGCCGGCCGATGCCGACCATGCCGTTATCGTCGAGAACCTGGTTCAGGACTTTCACCTCAGCGCCAGGCGAGCGACATTCAGAGCGGTCGATGACATTTCGTTCACTGTCCGAAGAGGAACGACGCACGCCATCGTCGGGGAATCCGGGTCGGGTAAGACGACGACGGCCCGCAGCATCGTCGGGTTCAATAAGCCAAGTTCAGGGCGAATCGTCGTCGATGGAATCGATGTCACAAGCTTGAGCGGAGAGAGCCTCCGCCGATTTCGCAAGACGATCCAGCTCGTCTACCAGAACCCCTTTGCCTCGCTCGATCCGCGCCAGACGATCTTTCAGGTGATCGAGGAGCCGCTGCTCAATTTCGATCCTCTGCCGAGAGAAGAGCGGGTCCGAAAGGTTGAAGCCATCCTCGACCGGGTCGGCCTCCCCCAAGCGGTTTTGGCCCGCAAGCCGCATGCCCTTTCAGGCGGGCAAAGGCAGCGTGTCGCCATCGCCCGCGCGCTCGTGCTCGAACCGAAGATTCTCGTGCTGGACGAGGCCGTCTCGGCTCTCGACGTCACGGTGCAGGCGCAGATCCTGAGGCTTCTCGACGAGCTGCAGCAGGCACTTGGCCTGACCTACCTTTTCATCTCCCACGATCTCGCCGTCGTACGGCAGATCTCGGATACGGTCTCCGTTCTGCATAACGGCCGCTTGGTTGATGAGGGCCCTGTGGAGGACGTGTTCCAGAACCCTGGCAGCGCCTACACGCGCGAACTCATTGCCGCAATCCCTGGGCAGCGCAATGCCTTCCTCGAAAACTCGGTTCTGAATGGAGCAAGCCAATGACCACATCATCGCAGCCGAAGCGGCTCGGGTTCTTTACCCGTCTTCTGGACGAAGGCAGTGCGGGTGAGCGCTACCGTCTGGCAGCCGAGCAGATCATTCACGCAGAGCGGCAAGGCTTCGACACGGCCTGGGTGGCTCAGCATCACTTCCATGAGGCTGAAGGCGGCCTGCCGTCTCCCTTCGTCTTCCTGGCTCACGTTGCTGCACAAACGTCAAAGATCCGCCTCGGCACCGGTGTCGTGACATTGCCGCTCGAACATCCGATCCGCGCTGCGGAAGATGCCGTGGTGTTCGATCTTCTCTCCGACGGTCGCCTGGAGGTCGGTGTCGGAACGGGCGGTACACCGTCGTCCTTCACGGCGTTCGGTCTCGACAGCGCCAACCGCTCGGAGATCTACGAGCGCGCTCTTGCGCTCGTCCGTGACGCCTGGAACGGAAAACCTCTTGATGGCGGTGATTCCCTCTACCCTGCAGCCCCTTATCTGAACGACCGGGTCTGGCAGGCGACCTTCTCGACCTCGGGCGGAATCCGAGCCGGCAAGGCTGGGGACGGTCTCATGCTCTCGCGCACGCAACCCCGGCCGAAGGATGCGCCGAACGCAACTCTTCCGGAGATTCAGCATCCCATTATCGATGCTTATCTCGAGGCCCTTCCGGTTGGCAGAGCGCCGCGCATCATGGCGTCTCGCTCGCTTTTCGTGGCGGACAAGCGCGAGGATGCACTTCGCCTCGCGGAGATCGGCTTGCGCCGCGTCGCCAAGGACTTCGCCGCCAAGGGACACGTGATCCCCGGCGATAAGCTGGCCGATCTCATCACCGCTCTCGATACGCATGTAGGTACGCCTACGGACGTCATCGAAAGCTTGAGCAAGGATACGACGCTGCCGCGCGTGACGGATGTCGTCTTCCAGGTTCACTCGGTCGATCCGCCCCACGATGACATCCTGCGGTCCATCGAACTCATTGCCGGTGAGGTGGCGCCGGCTCTCGGTTGGCAGAAGCTGCACGCCAAGCCCGAAAAGCGCGTTGCCCTCGTCCGCTGAGGCAGCACTCAATCAATAGAACTGGAAGAAGATCCATGAGCACCATCAGCTTCGATATCATCGATCACCTGGCCGATATCCAGCCCGGATCACATCTGGATGAACTCCGCTCCCAGCGCCCTCAGGCGCGAGAGAATGCACAGAAGAGTTACTCGGCCCTCTTCGATCCGGATGATGCCGGCAATGTTTCCGCGCTCGAGCGATATGCCGTCGCAACGTTCGTGACGGGTCTCCACCGCCAAAGCGTTGCCGCGGACTTTTATGCTGCCGCGCTGCAGAAACTCGATCGTCCCGATATTGCCGACATCGTCGATGCCGAGATCACGCGAGGTCTGGCGAAGGGGCCTTATGGCCGCTATCCGGAAGGGCCTCTTTCGACCGAGGATGAAGAGGGGCCGGATTATCGCGTTTTCCCAGGACACGAGGAAATCCTCGGAGCTCGGTTGGCTGCTGCCTTGCAGCATGCGCATCTGCTGGTGTTCCATCCCCGTGACGCTAATCCTGAAGCCCTACAGAAGCTGCTCGGTGCCGGGTGGTCGACAACCGATATCGTGACCCTGTCGCAGCTCGTGGCCTTTCTTTCGTTCCAGATCCGCGTTGTCGCAGGTCTGCGTGCCCTTGCCGCCACGTCAAACCACACGTCGGCCTCATCTGGCGAGGCTCCTGTGTTCACGGCTCTTCTGGCCTCCGGCGCTCTTTAAAGGAAAAGGCTTCCATGACCGAGACAACTCTGACCTATCCTGACAATCGCGAGCCTTCCGCCTTCACCCAGGCTGAGCTGGGATGGCTGCCGTGGCTGGAGCCGTTCCCTTCAGATCAGCTGACTGAAAGACATTGGGCGGGGCTTGTCGATCCGTCGCGCGCCAGGTCGCCTTATTTCCTGCTGCTTGCGCGCGATCCCGATGTTCTTCAGGCAAGAACGAAGGCCGACAAGGACATCTTCTACAACACGAGCAATGGCTTGCCGCGAGCCGAGCGGGAGCTTGCAGCGACGGCCGCCTCTCGGTCCAATGGCTGCATTTACTGCGCGTCCGTTCATTCGCGCTTTGCGACGCAGTATTCAAAGCGGGGCAACGACATTCAGCGCCTTCTCGACGAAGGCGTGGATGCGCGTGTCGACCCACGCTGGGACGCCATCGTCGACGCCTCCGTGGCGCTGACAGCGACACCCCTCGACTTTGGCGATGCTCAGATCGAGGATCTGCGCAAGAATGGTTTGGGCGATCTGGAGATCGTGGACGTCATCAACGGCGCCGCCTTCTTCAACTGGGCGAACAGATTGATGCTGTCTCTTGGGGAGGCGGCGCCTTCAGGCAAAACTTCATCGTGACTTCAGCTCCATCTCGAAGCGGGTTTCGTCTTTCGCTGCCGGTGTATCCGGAGGCCGAAGACCTGTTGGATCGCATGTTATATAGACGGGAATGAAGCTGTAGAATGTTTGTTGAGCATCCTCTGGCCGATACGGGTCAGTGAACTGGTGGACCGCCAGATTGCCGGGACAGTCACTTGGGCGTTATGCGGGCATATGTTCACGCCGGAACGAACCACATCCCTTGAGCAGATTATCAAAAGGAGCCGCTTTGTTGCTGGAGCCGATCTGTTGGGAGCGAACAGGCGGCAAAAGCCTTTATTATCGGCACCGGCAATACCCTCAGCGTCGTTGCAGGCATCTACGACAAGGTCGATGTGTTCGCTGATCTCGATCTGTACTTCATGGTCTAAGCATAGTCTCGTTCCAACACGGCTGATAATTTGAGACACCTTTGTGGTATTAGCGCCGGTGGGACCATATTCCCGCCGCTTAACCTTATGGTGGATCGAAAAAGAACGTGACCGATGTGATCCTCTTAAGCCATAGAACGAGCCAGCTTTTGATCGAGCATATGTTGGACGCTCACCTTATCATGGCAGCGGCGCGGCTGATGAAGCGGCTTTAGCCAAGAAATTTCGACTGACCGCCAATGACAGCCTAATTCATGCCGTACTGCATCAGGGACAAACCAAGTACCTGGCCAACCTTAAGCAGAAGGCACAAATCATCTCCTCTTTCCGGACATGAGTAAACTCATAAGTATCATCGTCCTGAATTGCCAATGAGGAGCCAAGACGAAGCCACAATACAGTTCAACAGTTCACTATGGCAAATTTTCAGCTTCGGTCTGGCCATGTACCCTGAGCGGTAACTATAGCTGCAACCGATTTGAGACGACCAAGGACATTCTATGGTTTGGCAAAGACGTGCGGCACACCGCGAAAGTTTTGCCTCACCCCGGTTCGGAAGTCCGTGGTGGTTGGGCATGGTTGGTATCCTCATCTTTGGGGGTACCACGGCGTACCTATTGCCCGGCTTTGCAGGAGGCAGGCGTGCAACAGAAGACTACTTCTCGGGAATGATGAACGCTCATTCTGTCCCAAGCGAAGCCTCTGCCGGCGATCCGGTGCCATTCACTTGGCTCCTCTCGCCTGCTGGCAGATGGCAAGGCCTGCCTCTGCTGGCGTTGCAGAATTCTGCTGATGTCGCTGAAGTCGGCGAGCTCAAGATTGCCTCACTACAGACGGCTTTTGAGCGCGAGAGGGATCGTGCAGGCGCTGCGCAGATTCAAATAGCGACTCTCCAAGAGCAGCTGGCCAGGCAGAAGGAGAAATATGAAGAAAAGCAGGAGGAGGTAATAATTCTGCGGGAACAGCTTACTGACTCGAAGGCGAATGCGCTGCAAAGGGCCGAGCATCAGAGTGAAGCTATCGAGGAGAAGGAACAGACAGACAATGCATTGTTGAGGGAGGCCGCCTCTCATGTGGAATTAGCGAAGCTGAGAGCTAGTCTCATTGATGCTCAGAATGCAGCAGAGAGCGAGAGGAAAAAGGCTCTTTCGGCATACGAACAGCTGGAGGCCGCGCAAGGTCGGCTCGCCGCACTCATCACGTTAGAGGGCAACAGGGCAGACACCGAGAGTCAACTTCGGCCAAAGGAGGAACAAGTTGTCGCTCCTCTCTATGAGAACCGCAAAGAACTGCTTCCAGCAACTCGAATCTTCCAGCTCCCCCTGCCTCTGACTGCGTACCCGGCTCCATCAGACAGGCAAGAGAATGAGGCAGAACCAGATACTCTACAGGCGATAAATCCAAGCGCAACGGACCGCAATGCTCGGCAAGCCTCTCTGCCGCCTAGGGCAAGAGCACCGGTTGAACGAGACAATAACGCAGAAGCCGCTGCAATTCGCAGCCATCGACTCCGAGTGGGGTCTGACGCCCGGAGACTGGTAAAGCGGGGGGATGTGTCCCGAGAGCAAGCCGCCCAGTCGATCGACAAGGCTTCTCCCAGCCCAAGCCAAGGACCTCGTTTGCTCGTGGAAGACGTTCAGAACTCACGCAGTCCTGGCGTTCTTCGTCTGCCAGGTGCTTTGCTGCCGGACAACAGGCTATGGTGAAATCTAATCGCCTCATGGTCTCATTGATCACAACGGAGATCCAACGCCTGCAACAATGACTTGGGCCTGCGCGACCATGCCTGTGACCCGGCATGTCTGGGAGATGGGGCAGATTAGAGCTAAGCGCCGGGATCCGGGCCAACGCATATGTCTGGCGCATCTGTCAGGAGGATCCATGCTTCGGATATCGCTCGTTTCACTCATTACCATCGCGTTGCTGGCAGCTCAGCCTGCCTTCGCCAAAGGCGGAGGTGGAGGAGGGAACGGCGGTAATGCCGGTGGCGGTGGTCAGGGCAGTGACAACGGTGGCGACGGCAAAGGCGGAGGCTCAGGCAACGGAAATAGCGGAGGCAACGGAAACAGTGGCGGTGGTGGAAATGCCGGGGGACGCGGCGGTCAGGGCAGCGAAGGTAGTGAAGGCGGCAAAGGTGGTGGAAGTGCCGGAGGTGGCGGTCGCAACAATGGGAATAGCAGCGGTGGCGGTCGGGGAGCCGGAAACAGCGGAGGACATGTCGGAGAGGGTGGCAGTCAAGGCACTGTAAACGGAGGTAGCGGTGGTGCCAGAGGCACTGGGGGCACAAGCAGTCAGGCCAGCAACAACAGCAGCGGAAAACCTGGCGGAGCATCAACTTCAGCATCAGCACCCACAGGAACAGATCCGACAGGCCCAGCAAGTCCGCGAGTGACACCGGCTGCTTCCATTCCAGCAACTGTGACACCGACATCGACATCGCTCGGAGTAAGGGGAAGCAGTACCGCAATGGCTCTGCCGTCCCCTCTCTTGCCCCGTTTTGAAGCATCAGGCTCTACAAGAGACTCTGCGGGGTCATTCGCTTGGCGGCCCGGCGTCCCCAGCCAGATTGTCCAGGCATGTCGCACCTCCGTTGCGACGGCAGCACTTCCCCATGGAGCTGTGCGGGTGGACGCAGCGAGCGCCGGACGGGCGAGCCGGACGCAGGATGGAGGACTCATGGCTCCTATCGAGGTAAGAGTTGTTTACGCCCGGGCGAATGCTCGCCAAGTCCGCCAGTCTCGCGTGGCATGCCGGCTCAATGCTGGCGGCACAGTTGTGGCTCTCCGCTGATAACGTGTCATTTGCCGCGGGTGCTTAGTCAGCAGGAAGAGAAGAACTCGTCGCGCAGGATCGCGAGGAGCCAAGCCGCCAGGTTGGTGCCTCGCTCAAAGCTGCTTCTTTCGTCCCAAGCCCTTAGGATTGTCTCCTGAACCAGATCCTCGGCCCGATGCACGTCGTAAGTCCGGAACATAGCCGGCGCTCTCAGGTTGAGCACCGCCTTCATCAGTTGTGCCATGAACTCGGGAACAGAGCCTTCAGCGCGGGTCTGAAGGGTCCTTTCCAGCGCCGGGCCAGACCGCCCAGTTCTCTTGGAAGATGGTCGCCTACCATCTCGTGACAGAGGTGGTGCTGCCCGAGGTGATCACGGATCGGATTCCCGATGTTCTGTTCTCAGCATTCAACGCTAACGCCATCATCGGATGCTCCTCACGCTGCTAAGCTTCAAGAGGCTGGCAAACCGACACATGTTAGTTTGGGTCCCTGCGAACGCTGCCCTTGGATCGCCTCAAGCGTGCGCCTGCATTGGCTTCTTGCAACGCGAGAAGAAGAACACCGATGTCTTCGTCCAGCAGTTCAATAGCGTTGCGGGCGTACTCTCGGAATCGTTCCTTGTGTCGTGCAGGCTCGCCTTCCCACAGACATACTCCGTGCTCAGCTTCGTAGATCGCCTGTGCCACTAGTTCGACTTGGTCGTTCATCTTAGCCTCTATGAGGGAAACAGGATTTATCCTTGACCTGGGGAGCACTAGGGTTGCAGCTGTGTCAGATGCCGGCCAGCAGAAGGCCTGCTTCTATGAAGGAGCTGACAGACACGCAGAAGAGGGATCCGCGCATCGCAATGAGGGGACAGCGCTTGGAATTCTCAAAGGATTAGCAGCCTGTGCTTCAATCTTGCCTGTCACTTGGGAATGGTTCATGGGCCAGTTCTGCCTCGTCAATCCAGGGCGCATGAACAGAAAACGGAGGCATTCGCCGATTTATTCCCTCACTAATTATCCGCGAGCATTGCGAGAGCGTCGGAGCCTCAGTTATTTGCTGTTGAATGTGCCATATTATCGAGGGGTCTAAGCGCCATGCTGAGCAGCAATGGCACCGCCGAATAAATGGGACTAGCCAAGGGATTTCGGTTCCGAATTCAAGACTAGGAAAGCGAAGGCAAATGCGCGGCTCCTTGGGGATGCGGTAGGCCACGTACGAGCGGTGGGCGGTTCACTATGACGCGGCCGAGGAGCTGCTCGATGCTCAACTCATGATGGCCGCGGCACGGCTGATGAGGCTGCTTTAGGCGCAAGGTTTCGAAGTTGGATCTATGGGCTTGGAGTGCGCTTCGGCCTCTCCCCAATCTCATTTAGTCGATTTCTGTCGCAGAAGCCTGCCCCTTGGAGGGGCAGGATGAAGCGTTCATCTGTCGCCCGCACAGAAGTCCGGAACCTATTCGGTATTCCGCTTAAACGACGAAGGTGTCTGTCTGACGGAAAATGTCGTCCCGGTTGTCGCCGTTATAGTCGCCTACGTACCAGCCATCGGTGCCATTGCCTGCGCCTGTCCAGCTGCCGGCGAAGTTGAACGAGTTCCCGTCCGACAGGAAGACCTCGGCTCCCGACCGGCCGGGCACATAGCGGAAGACGTCGTCCGCACCGTCACCATTGAAATCACCGACATACCAGCCGTCAGCACCGGATCCAGCCCCTGTCCAGCTACCGGCAGGCTCGAACGAGTTTCCGTCCGACAAGAAAACTTCGGCTCCGGATACACCTGGCACGTAGCGGAAGATGTCGTCTCGGTTGTCACCGTTGAAGTCGCCTAAATACCAGAAGTCGGAGCCACTGCTTGCCTCTGTCCAGCTGCCGTCGAAGTTGA
>NZ_LCYG01000005.1:47172-100065 GCF_001017175.1 Microvirga vignae
CCGCTCCGGACCGACCGGGCACAGAACGGAAAATGTCGTCGAGGCCGTCGCCGTTGAAGTCGCCCAGAAACCAGAAGAACGGGCCGCTTCCTGCCTGTGTCCAGCTGCCGGCAGACTCGAACGAGGTTCCGTCCGACAGGAAAACCTCGGCCCCGGATTGGTCAAGCACACTCGCACTCGGATTGATCGTCATAGCCATCGTGCCTTCCTCCTGGATAGGCTGCGGAAGAGCTCTGTTGAAAGGCTGTAGGGGGCGCGCAGCGGCAAAGCATAACGCGGGCCTCACTTCAGCTTCCTGCGCCGACACGTCTCAGTAATAGCAAACCTGAACCGGGCGGATGACGACGCGCCCCCATGGATCGATGACGCGCCGCCGCTCCCAGTAACATTCGTTGCCGGCGGCTGCGCTCACGCCATAGTACGGGTAGCCATAGGAATAACCGTAGCTGTAGGGATAGCCGTAATAATAGGGGCTGCTCAGGGCTCCGAGCGCCAAGCCGCCAATCAGGCCGGCGGCGACGGCACCACCATAGTTCCTGCGATAGTAGGGGCGGTAATAGCCGCCATCGTACGGATAGCGGTAGCCGTATTCACGAAAGGCCGGACGGTAGCGATAGCCGATGCCGGGATAGCCGATCGCAGCCCCTCGGTATCCTCCAACGCCAACCGCACCTCGATAGAATCCACCAGGTCGAGCGGCAATTGCCCCACCTCCGAAGCCGCCGATCCGACCGGGAGGGATTATCATTCTCCCGCCGCCTAATCCAATGCCGGACCGGACGGCACCACCCCGGAACCCACGCTGGGCTGCAGCATCATCCGGGATGAGAAGAGCGCCCACGGCAAAAGCGCCTAATGCAACGAGAAGTTTGCGCATCGCCACCTCCCATTCTGCTGTGAATTATACACCTTCTCACGAGGCAAGCACAGGCTTACGGGGCAAGCACCGGCGGCGAAGGGAGAGCCGTCCAGGAGGCTTCACCGCGCCTCGTGACCGGCAGCGCCTCACTCTCGAGAGCGGCCTCAAGATGGATCCGGCAATGCTCATCCCGAGCGGCGCGGGCAGCCGGGCCGCCACATCCAATGCGTGCTCACCTATGGCAAAGGTCAAAGCCGCCCTGTTCGGGGATGCAGCAAGGACACTGTCATTGGGAACACCGCTCGCAACGTCATCGCCGGGTATGACGGCCACGATATCCTCGTTGGCTACGGTGGCAACGAGGATATCGTGGGCAGGAACGGGAATGATACCATCATCGGCGGCACTGGTCAGGACGCTTTGGCTGGTAGTGCTGGCTACGACGTGTTCCGCTTCGACTCTGTATCACACAGCACAAGGAGCAGCCCGGATAATATCACCGACTTTCAGCGTGGCTGCGATAAGATGGATCTATCCCGTATGGATGCTGATACAGACACAGCTGGCAACCAAACCTTCAAGTTCATCGGGTCTAAGGTTTTCACGGGGATTGATAGTCAACTCCGAAGCGAGAACGGATACGTTTATGGCGACCTGAACGTTGACAGAACTGCTGACTTTACCATCAGGTTTATCGGTGCCGAAGTCCTTGTGGGATCCTGCATCATTCTCTAACAGAGGTGTCCTTAGGCCCTTTTCTAGTCCGCCACGATGCCGCTGAGCATCGTGCAGATCCTCAGCGGCATCGTGGCATCCGCACGGCTGATAAAGCGGCTTCAGGCGTGAGCCTAATACCCTTTCTGTATAGTTAGTCTTGGGGCAAAACCTCGAAGGCTTCGGGCCGTGGTACTAGAAGCTCATGTTGGAGGCTTCCATTCTCGACGGCCATGCAGGATGAGTGATGTTGGGTGTCTCTCCAAAATGGAGAACGTAGGCGAGGAATAAGGTGTCGGAGAATGATGCGGAAGCCTCGTTGGAGGCATAATCTCTCTTTCTGCTGCAGAGAAAGCATAGGCAAGAACCTCACGAACAGTGCTTCTTGAATCGGCCTCTGACACAAAATGCACCCTGTGCCTCAGCAGCAGCGCGAATGACGAAGTGGTCGTAGCCAAGAGATTTCGATTCATGACGTCATAGCAGAGGAATTTGACGGGGTGTGGTCATCCTTTCACCTTCTGCAGGAAGCCAATGAGTGCACGTCTAAATCTCAGGACCGACATGCAACTTGACGAGCCCTCAATGGCCAGCTTTCTTTCAGCGTTGACCGCTAGGGACTGGCTGCTGTTGGCGTTCTCGTCCTGGTGATGCTCCTGCTGGTGTTCGGGATCTATTCCGTCCGAAAGGAGGTGCGAACCGCTGCACGCATCAAAGCCAAATCAATCAACTTAAAGACAAGCAGTGAACAGCGTCAGAGATGACGTCAGGAGAGCACGTCTAAGGATCTGCTCAACCTGCTGGATGATGTTGATACCCTTCTCAGTCTCACCGATTCTGATGAGGCCGCTCTTCGGCAGGAGCGCGGGAGGAGGCTGTACACTTGTCCTGGATGGGCAAACGCATTCCGGATCCGCACAGCCCTTTTGGGTAGCTTACTGTTGGCTGGGGTGCTCTCACCACCTTGATGGTTATCGCTCAAAGCCCCCGCAATCCCATTCCCTGAGAAGTGGTGTACCCGCATCAAGTGTCTTTGCGCACGCGCTAGGCCGCGCAAAAGCTATACCCTATGCTAACCCCACAATGCGGGAGCAGGCCATGCGTGCACTCCTTAGCGTATTAAGTTCCTCATCGCGTAAGTTGGCAGAGATTAGGCCGGACGAAATTGGTGCCGGACGGCTTGAGGCAGCGGAGCGGTACCGAGCTGTTCTGGAGAGAATTGTGGCCGAGAGGGTTTTGTCCGATGCTTTGCCCTCGGACCTGCCCGAAAACATCCGGGCAGTCGTCGAGGTTTGGGAAATATCGACGGGAGCAGCCGGCAGGATACTCAGTCCGGGAAGAAGCCCTCCGCACGTTGGCTGGCAAAGGGCGATATAATCCATCTGCCGGAAGAGCGCGGACGAAAGGCAAGGAGATGGGCTCGCTGATAGCCAAGCTGAAGGCCCAGGTAGTGGATGCGATGGGAAGCCCCGCGACGGAAACTATTTTCCTGAGATGATTGAGGTGCTTTAACTGGGAATAATGGCGGAGGGAGCGGGATTCGAACCCGCGATACGGTTTCCCGTATACACACTTTCCAGGCGTGCGCCTTCAACCACTCGGCCACCCCTCCAGCACGGAATCTTTTTGCTTCTGCAACCTTGTTCGCATCTGCGCGAACGAGATCAGATTCCCCGCATCAACGCGGAGCGCTCCTGTAGCTCCAAAATGGTGCAAAAGGCAAGACCGATCTTCAGAAAGTTTGGGGGAGGTGACTTTGCGGCAGCCTCAAAACACTCTAGATAATCCCCTCTGTTTGGAGAGGTATCTTCCCTTGAAATTCCTGGCGCGTACTTTGGGGCTTCTGCTGGTCGCGGCCGGCTTCATCGGTCTGGTGATCGATGGAACGCGTTCGATCGTCAATCATGCCATCTCGTTCGTTTCGCTCTCGAGCGCGGTCGGCACCTTGTTTCCGGGCGGCGCGACGGGGTTCGAGGGGCAGATCGCCGCGCGTACCTATCCTTGGCTGTGGGATCCGTTCGTCAGCCAGCTCCTCCAGCTTCCAGCCTCTTTGACCGGCTTCCTGGTCGGTGCGCTGCTCCTATGGGTCGGGCAGAAGCCGCTCGAGCCCATCGGCTACCTCGCAGGGCGCTAAGACACATTTTAGACGCGGTGGACCCGGTTCGCCCTTTAAACAGCGCGCCGAAGGAATGAAGAGAGCCGTTCCCGCTGGGGTGGAACGGCCGAGCCCTTCACGGCAAGGTGAGCGCTCAGGTCCCTCCTTCCGGCGGCACGGAATTCCTACATAAGGCCGGTCACCAGAGAGGCCTTCATGTTCAGCTTCCGCAAACCCCTGACCCTTCCCACCCCGGACCAGGCTCTGCCGGGCCGTGCGGTTCCGCTTCCGACGGCCGAGCGTCACTTCGTCAATGGCCGTTCCCTCCAGCCGCCTTATCCGGAAGGCATGGAGAAAGCTCTGTTCGGGCTTGGCTGTTTCTGGGGCGCCGAGCGCAAGTTTTGGCAGATGGGCGACGGCATCTGGGTGACGGCCGTGGGCTATTCCGCCGGCATCACGCCCAACCCGACCTATGAGGAAGTGTGCTCAGGCATGACCGGGCACAACGAAGTCGTTCTTGTCGTCTTCGACCCGACGAAGACGTCCTATGAAGCGCTGTTGAAGACCTTCTGGGAGAACCACGATCCCACCCAGGGCATGCGCCAGGGCAACGATGCGGGCACACAGTATCGCTCAGGGATTTACGTGTTCGACGAGGCTCAGCGCAGAGCGGCAGAAGCGTCTAAGGCGGCCTACGTCCAGGCGCTCGCGGAGCGCGGTTACGGCCCCATTACGACGGAGATCCTGGACGCCGGTCCGTTCTACTTTGCCGAGGATTACCACCAGCAATATCTCGCCAAGAATCCGAACGGCTATTGCGGCCTGGGCGGCACGGGCGTGTCTTGCCAGATCGGTACGGGTGTTGCGGCCGAGTAAAGAAAAGCGCAGACAGAGAGTGCCGTCTGCGCTTGCGGTCTCACGGTGAAACGAGAACCCGTCGGCATTCCTCGGGCAGCTGCGCCATGGTGAGGGGCGGGCGCGGCTTGCCGGGTTTCGGATGGAGCATCTCCGGTGTGAACCAGCGCGCGAGTTCCTCGCCGCATCCGTCGCCGCGCGGCGGCGGATCCTGATCGGAGCAGTTGGCGTCCCCCGCAGGGCAGGCGATGCGGATGTGGAAATGGTAGTTATGGCCGAACATCGGCCGCACCTTGCTCAGCCAGCCGCGATCCTGCCCGGCCTCGCGGCAGAGCGCCCTCTTGATCGCCGGGTTCACGAAGATGCGCGCGACGCTCTTCTCGGACGCGGCAGCGCGGATGAGAGCCGTATGCTGCGGCGTCCAGACAGCGGGATCGACATCGAGCCAATCGCTGCGCACCATATTGGTCGCGGACATCTCCTCACGCTCGAGCTGTGACAAGCGGCGATCGGGCATGGGCGTGAGCCACACATCCGCATCGAGGCCGATCTGATGAGAGGCGTGGCCCGTGATCATGGGGCCGCCGCGCGGTTGCGAGATATCGCCGATGAGAAGGCCCGGCCATCCATTGATGCTGGGTACACGGGCAGAGAGGCGCTGCAGCAGGGCGATCAGCTGCGGGTGCCCCCAGTTGCGGTTGCGGGACAGCCGCATGACCTGCCAGGTCTCCCCGTCGACAGGGATCGCAGCCGCTCCGGCCACGCAGCCACGGGCATAGCTGCCGATGGAGCGCGCTTGAAGCGATGCAGGAGCAGTGCGGCGGCCGAACAGTTCCTTCGCGGCAAGCGAGGGATCGTTGGGATTGGCCAAGGGCGGCAGCGGCTGCGGATCGAGCGTGCCCTTGTCCTGGGCAGCAGCGGAGCCGCCGATGACGAGCGCAGCGATGAAGGCGAGGGAGCGAATCGGATTCATGAGGCAAGGCTAGCGTGTACGCGCAAAGTCCGAAACGCCCCGCATGCTGTCATTGTGTCGCTTGAAGATGGGGCCGGACCTCACGAGGTCCGGCCCTCTCATGCTGATCAATGCCGTGGCTGCGGCCGGCCTTCGCTCGCTCCACGCTGGCTGATGTGGCCAGGGCCCATGACGCGCTTGTCGTGGCCATTGCCGGTGCGGCGCATGGTGGGCTGGTAGCGCGGCATCGGACGCTTCGCGTGGCTCGGTCGGCGTCCGCTGGTGGTGAAGGGTGCAAAGAGCAGGCTTGCGACCGCGGCGCCGATGCCGGCGAGAACGGCCGCCGTCGCGAAGGGATGGAGTTGGGCCTCGAGCAGCAGGCTCGTCTTGCGCGGTTCGCCTGGCAGCGACGAATACATGTCGCCATCCTCGCGGGCGCGATAGAGATTGTCGCGCATCTGTGGGCGCTCCGGCTGGTTCGTCGTCTGGGAGCTGTACCCGGTCAGCTCCATCGCCTTGTCCGTCAGGCGAGGAGCGATCTTGCCCATGGCACCGATGACCCACCCACCGAAGCCGATGGTGAGCTCGCGCCGTTGATGCTCGGCGGCGAAGACAATGGCTTTGGCGACGAGATGCGGATCATAGGTTGGAGGCGGAACGGCCGCTTCCTTGTCGAGGTAGTTGCGGGCGTGTTCGACATAGGGCGTGTCGATGGCCGATGGCTTGATGAGCGTCACGGCGATCGGCGCTCCTTGAGTTTCCAGCTCCATGCGCAGTCCGTCGGTGAAGGCCTTCACCGCATGCTTCGAGGCCGAGTACTGGGTCTGAAGCATCATGGCGCGTTCGGACAGAACGCTGCCGACATTGATGATGGTGCCGCCGCGATTGCGCAGATGTTCGGCCGCGATCATCGAGCCGTTGACCACGCCCCAGTAATTCACCTCGAAGAGCTGCCGTTGATCTTCGATCGGGATCTTGTCGAGCGTTCCGTAGAGAGCAACCGCAGCATCGTTCACCCAGGTGTCGAAGCCGCCGAAAGTGTCGATGGCGGTTCGGGCGATCCGCTCCAGATCCTCGCGCTTGCTCACGTCCGCCGGCACTGCGATGGCGCGGGTGCCACCCCGGCCGAGTTCTTCCGCGACCTTGCGCAGAGCCTCTTCATTCCGGGCAGCCAGAACAAGGCCCTTGGCTCCGCGCGAAGCGAACAGATGCGCTGTCGCGAGGCCGATGCCGCTGGAAGCGCCCGTGATGACGACCACTTGCTCCTCGACCGTCTTCTGGCGAACGGGCATGGCAATCTCCTTCGTTGTCCTGGGAAAATCGAGGGTCAACGTGAGGGTAATCGCGGGGTTCCTATGGCAGCGCTTGCTGCGACAGGGGTCGCAAAACCTTGGAATGCTTGGGAAGTAAGGGCTCGGCAACCGGAACGGCTTCTTGACCCGAGCGTTGCCTTAGACCTTGCAGATGAAGGGAGTGAGATGATGGAGACGACGGTACAAAGCAGCGATGTCCGTGAAACCCACAGCCTGATTGCCAGTGACAAAGTAGAAGGGACTCCGGTTCGCCGCTCGGATGGTGAGAAGATTGGAACGATCGAGCGTGTCATGATCGAGAAGCGGTCCGGCAAGGTCGCCTATGCGGTCATGAGCTTCGGCGGCTTCATGGGGCTGGGTGAGGAATACTACACACTTCCCTGGAGCGTCCTGAAGTACAACACCGAACTCGACGCCTACGAACTGAATCTTTCGGAAGACCAGCTGCGCGGGGCGCCCCGTCGCACGGCCGAGGGGCATGACGCCTCTTACGACCGCGAATGGGAAGAGCACGTCCACCGCTACTACAATGCCACGCCCTATTGGGGCGAGAGCGACCCGATGAGCACTGGCCGCTAGAGCATTGGACGAGAAAAGTGGAGGCCGCTTTTGGGTTCCAACCGATGCTCCCTTTTCAAGCGGCGCATCGTTTGTTGCGGAGAACCGGGTCCCCTTTTGGCTGACATGGCCCTTCGGGTCACTGACGCGGACCGCCGGTTCCGCACGAGGCGCTAGAGCCGATAACAGCCTATCAAAAAGAAAATCGCCCGGCTTTCACCGGGCGATTTTTTATGCCCATGCGCCAGCCGACAGAGCTAGGCTCTCTCCTGGCGCATGACGCATGCTTGGCTTAGCGCTTCGACTTCGAGGGGCTCTTGCGAGCGCCCGACGAACGCTTGGCGACCTTGCCGGACTTCTTCGTAGCGGAAGTGCGGCTGGACGCAGCAGCAGCGCGCTTCGTCGTCCTCTTGGCCGCCGTCTTACGGGCCGAAGCCTTCACCGCAGTGCGGCTGGAGCTGCGGGCCGCGGACTTGCGAGCCGTCGAACGAGCGGAAGACTTGCGAGCAGAGGACTTCGCAGCCGACTTGGCGGAGGTCTTCCTCGCAGTGGTCTTCTTGGCAGCAGTCTTCCGGGCAGAGGACTTCGCCGAGGACTTAGCGGCCGACCTGGCCGAAGTCTTCTTGGCGGCAGTCTTCTTCGCCGTGGTCTTCCTGGCAGAGGACTTCGCCGAGGACTTCACAGCCTTCTTGGCCGTGGTCTTCTTAGCAGCAGTCTTCTTGGCAGCGGTCTTCGTGCCGGCCTTCGTGCTCTTGCGAGCCGAGGAAGTGCCGGCCTTCTTGGCGCTGGTCTTGGAGCCCCTCTTGGCTCCGCTTTTCTTGGTGCTGGTCGCACCGGTGTCACCCGTGAACAATGCTGTCAGCGGGTTCTTGTTGTCTGTCGGCATAGCCGCCTCCTTCAAGGGCCTTCGCGTGCAACCGTCACGCTTGCAAGGCAACGTCGTTATACCAAGCGGGTTCCGATTAACGGAAAGTGTAGAAAGTAGAACTTGCACTTTTTCTGTGGATACTTTGCCGAGATGAGCAGCCTGAACTTGTGCTTTCAGAGTGCGATAGAAGGCGCAAGATGCGACTCGCAGGGTCTCTTCTTCGGACTCTTCAGCATCACTATTGATCTATCAGATTAGTTTTGAGCCCTACTTGAAAGGCCTTTGTTTTCAATCAGTTAGCTGTGGCACACCGATCTCCGCCTTTGCTTCGGGCTTCTTGTCGAGCACGTCAAAAATCTGTTCTGCCCGAGAGGGATCGGGCAAGTGGAGGAGGTGTTCTTGAAGTGCTTTTCGAGAGGTGAAAAATTTTTCGCGGTCCACTCGAAAAAATGCGCCTTGAAGGTCGTCGAAACGCGGTTTGATGCTTCGAGTGACTCAAGAATCACCTCACGAGCATCCTGACGTAGGGACAAGAATGACTCTGAAACGCACCTTCGATTCATCGTGAGGTGACACGCGGCAACCTGCCTCCCGCTCGACCCTTCACCTGGTGCACGAGGCAAGGTATCGAAGAACATCAATCATCTCTTTGTGGTCCATCTTGCCTCATCGCAATCTCCTCGCCGTCGTCACCTGGATGAGCGGCGCGCTCCTCGCCTTCTCCGCAACCGCCATCGCGGTCCGCGCGCTTGCCCCGGCCTTCTCGGTTTTTGAAATGCTGGCCATGCGCAACGCCGCGGGCGTCGCGGTCCTGCTTGCCCTCGCCGGCTTCAAGCCGGGGCTCAGAGCCGGTTTGAAGCCCCGGCGCTTCTCGCTTCATCTCGCCCGCAACGTGCTGCATTTCGCGGGCACCGACGGCTGGGCTTTCAGCCTCACGCTTCTGCCTCTCGCCACCGTCTTCGCGCTTGAATTCACCACGCCTGCATGGGTTGCGTTGCTGGCGATCCCGCTGCTTCAGGAGCGCATGATCTGGGGCCGTTTCGTGGCTGTCGTGCTGGGATTTGCGGGCGTTCTCATCATCCTTCGCCCAGGCGTCGAAACGCTGCAGCCAGCAAGCCTCCTGATGCTGGGTGTGGCCTTCTCGTTCGCCCTTGTGGCCATCATGACGAAGCGCCTGACACGAACGGAGAGCACCTTCTCGATCCTGTTCTTCATGAACCTGCTGCAACTGCCCATGAACCTCGCGGGCGTCAGCCGGGCCTTCTGGCTCGCGATCCAGCCGGCGCATATTCTGCCGCTCGTCGGCATCTGCGCGGGCGGCCTGCTTTCGCACTATTGTCTGACCAATGCCTATCGTCGAGGCGATGCCACCATGGTCGTGCCCCTCGACTTCATGCGCATTCCGCTGATCGCCTTTGTCGGCTGGCAGCTCTATGGTGAGCCGCTCGATCCTTATGTGTTTCTCGGCAGCGGCTGCATCGTCGTCGGCCTTCTCTACAGCCTGAACCGCGAGGCGAAATCGCTATGACCTGGTCGCCGCAGCAAGACGCCGCTTTGAAGGCCGTGGCCGATTGGCTCCGGCGTGGCGACCGTCCCGTCTTCCGCCTCTTTGGATATGCAGGCACCGGCAAGACGACGCTCGCCAAGCATATCGCCGAGGGTGTCGACGGCGAGGTGGCCTTCGGAGCCTATACGGGAAAGGCGGCCCTCGTGTTGCGAACGAAGGGCTGCACGGATGCGTCCACCATCCATTCCATGATCTATCGCTCGCGGGAGGGAGATGAGAACGGCCCGCAATTCGTCCTCAACCGGCAGAGCCAGGCCGCCAAGTCCGACCTTATCGTGATCGATGAATGCTCGATGGTGGACGAGGAATTGGGGCGCGATCTTCTGTCCTTCGGCACGCCGGTTCTCGTCCTCGGCGACCCGGCGCAATTGCCGCCGGTGAAGGGTGGAGGATTCTTCACCGAGGCCGAGCCCGATGTGATGCTCACCGAGGTTCACCGACAGGCCAAGGACAACCCGATCGTTCATCTGTCCATGCAGGTGCGTGAGGGCGGCAGGCTCGAGCCCGGCTCTTACGGCGAGAGCCGCATCATCCGTCGCCGCGAGATCGACGCCGCCACCGTCATGGCGGCCGATCAGGTGCTGGTGGGCCTCAACAAAACGCGCCGCCTCTACAACACGCGCCTGCGCGAACTGAACGGCTATCGCGATCCGATGCCGGCTGCCGGCGAGAAGCTCGTGTGCCTGCGCAACGACAAGACCAAAGGTCTGCTCAACGGCGGCACCTGGAGCATCCAGGCTCTGCGCGGCATTCGCAACGACTTCATCCGCATGGATGTCATTCCCGACGACGATGTGCGCCGGAAGTCCGTAGAGGTCGCAGTCCATAAGGCCTTCTTCGAGGGCACGGAGGAAGAGGTGCCGTTCGCCCTGCGTCGCGAGTCCGACGAATTCACCTATGGTTATGCGCTGACCGTGCACAAAGCCCAAGGCTCGCAATGGGACGACCTCGTGCTCTTCGACGAATCCTACGCCTTCCGCGAGCACCGCAGCCGCTGGCTCTATACCGGCCTGACCCGCGCCGCCGACAAGGTGACCGTCGTCATGTGAGGCTCCGGCAGAAAGATCTGCCGGACTCGTCAAAGGAACCAGGGCCGAGCTCCCGCACTTATACGTCAAGCTGAACCGTTCCCGACGAGGCTTGCACGATGCTGAAATGGGCCCTGATCTTTCTCGTGGTGTCGCTGATCGCGGGAGCCTTGGGATTCACCGGCGTCGCTTCAGGCGCCAAGACGATCGCCAAGATCCTGTTTGCCCTGTTCCTCTTGGGCTTCATCCTTCTCATCCTTCTCGCCTGGGGCGCGGGCGAGCTGATCTTCTAATCCTCAAGCCTTCAAGATGTCTGGCGACTGTTCCTCCTATGAAGCCTAAGCATGCACTCAGTGCATGCAGTCTCTGCTTATGAAGCTTTGCCTCTCGTTGCAGAGATCCTTATGAGAGGTGTCTTCTTTTTGCGTTTCAAGATGCCACGTTGAAACTTTATGTCTCGGCGACGCATTGAAACCTTCATACAAGAAAGAGACGCCATGAAACGCCGTACATTCCTCACAGCCGCTTCAGTCGGTGCAGTGGCAGGAGCGATCGCCAAACCGGCCGTCGCCCAGTCGCAACCTGAGATTCGCTGGCGCATGACCTCCGCCTTCCCGAAATCCCTTGATACGCTCTTCGGCGGCGGCGAGACCTTTGCGAAGCTCGTGTCGGAGGCCACCGACGGCAAGTTCCAGATCCAAGCCTTCGCGCCGGGCGAGATCGTCGGCGCGCCGCAGGCGGCCGATGCTATTGCCGGCGGCACCGTCGAGATGGGGCACACCTGCTCCTACTACTATGTCGGCAAGGATCCGACCTTCGCGATCGGCACCAACCTGCCGTTCGGCCTGAACTCGCGCCAGACCAATGCTTGGCTCTATCACGGCGGCGGCAACGCACTGCTCAACGAGTTCTACGCCAAGCACAACCTCTTCGCCCTGCCTGCCGGCAACACGGGCGCGCAGATGGGTGGCTGGTTCCGCAAAGAGATCAAGACCGTTCAGGATCTGCAGGGCCTGAAGATGCGCATCGCGGGTCTCGCGGGCCAGATCATGCAGAAGCTCGGCGTGGTGCCGCAACAGATCGCAGGCGGCGATCTCTATCCGTCGCTCGAGCGCGGCACCATCGATGCCGCCGAATGGGTGGCTCCGTACGACGACGAGAAGCTCGGTCTGAACAAGGTCGCGCCCTATTACTATTATCCGGGCTTCTGGGAGGGTGGTCCGGCGATCCATTTCTTCATCAACCTGCAGAAGTGGAACGAGCTGCCGAAAACCTATCAGGCGGCCATCCAGGCTGCGGCAGGCTACGTGAACGTGGATACGCAGGCCAAGTACGATGCGCGCAATCCGGCGGGCCTGCGCAACCTGATCGGCAACGGCGCGCAGCTGCGTCCCTTCTCGCAGGAGATCATGGACGCCGCCTACAAGGCCGCCAACGAGATCTACGACGATATCTCGGCCAAGAATGCGGACTTCAAGAAGATCTACGACAGCTACAAGGTGTTCCGTGGCGAGGAATATCTCTGGTTCCAAGTGGCCGAGTACGCCTACGACACCTTCATGGTCCGCGCCCGCGCTCGCGGCTGATCGGACGGACTTCATTAAAGAGGTAGGGCGGGCATGAGGCCCGCCCTTTTCCGTTAGCGCATCGTGCGGACCCGAAGGGCCGCGTCAGCGAAAAGTGGACCCGGTTTTCCGCCCCAAACGATGCGCCAGTTAAGAAGGGAGCATCGGACCCAAAAGTGCATTCCACTTTTGGGTCCGATGCTCTAGGCCTCATTGGCTCGGGAAGGTCGAGGTGTCTCCCCCCGCGAGCCTGGTGGCGTAATAAGCAATGGTTTGCGAATAGACCTGCGACTTGTTCCAGGCGCGGATCGCTTCGAAATTCTGCGAGCCGGGTTCCCAACCGCCGCCTCTGACCCAGCCGTGACTTTTGAGATAATTGGCCGTCGACGCCAGAACGTCAGCCGGACTGTGGAGCAGATCCGCGCGTCCATCCCCATCGAAGTCGACGGCATATTTCACGTAGTTTGATGGCATGAATTGTGTCTGCCCCATCTCGCCGGCCCATGCACCGCGCATCTCGGCAGGCGAGAGATCGCCGCGATCGACGATACGCAAGGCATCGAAGAGATGAGCCTGGAAGAATTCCGAGCGACGGCAATCATAGGCGAGCGTTGCGACCGAGCGGATGACGGGGAGGTTGCCCTTCACCGCGCCGAAATCGGTCTCGAGGCCCCAGATTGCCACGAGCACGGGACCCGGCACGCCGTAGCGCTGTTCGATCCGTGCGAGGGTCGCGGCATGCTTTTTAAGCATGTTCGCTCCACCTTTCAGACGCGCAGGCGACACCATGCGTCCGGCAAATTGTTCAAAGCTCTGCTTGAACACACCCTGGCCACGATCTTTCCGGATGATGCTCTGATCGAATGTCACGCCCGACAGGCCTCGGCTCACCGCCTCGGGCGAAATGCCCTGCGCGATGGCTTCCTGCTCGATATCCCCAAGCCATTTCTCGAATCCGGCGGGATCCCGGCAGGTGGCGGCCGTGGCCTGTCCCGCCGCAAGAAGAAGAGTTGCAATGACCGAGGCGCGCAGCAAAGCCTGCATGAGTTCTCTCCTGGAATTGTTCAGCTCTTGAGCGAGGTAGGGTCATTGTCAGGCAACTCAAGGCCGCTGCGCTTCAAGCAACCTGCCGAGCTTTGAGGCGTTGCTATGAAGAGAGGCCGATCTGAAGGTTATCGGAGTGATGAGACACTATCTTGCAGGCCTGTCGTGCATGGGATTGGTTACGGCTATTCTGTGCGGATTCCCGGAAGCTCAAGCCGCAAAGATTCCGTTGCAGGGTGCCTCCGGCTTTGATGATCTTGTGCGAGTGCAGTTCGATCCGCAGCTCCGTCAGACTCGAGTCGCAGGTCGCGTCGCCTCTCACCTGTGCTTCTCACTCGCGCTTCAACAGGAATGGCGCTCCACGACAGGCGGCATGGAAACGCGCCTGAAGTCGGTGCTTTCTGATGCGGAGCTCGAAGTCGGCCTTCGCCCTGCCCATGAACTTCGGGGATTGCCGCAAGCTGATCTGGCGAGCCGGGATGCCGCCCTCCTTCAGCAGGATTATGAAAGCCTTCTTGGCCGTCCTGCCCAGTCCGTTTCCTTGGTGTCTCTTTCCCCGGAGACAACGCGGTGGTCGGCAACGTGGGTCGATGCTCATCTCCCCTCCGGCCCGCTGACGGTTGAGGCTTTCATCGTTCCCCTGTCCGACGATTGGGTTCTTGAGCTTTCCTTCTCAAATGTCCCGGTGAAGGAGGAATACGATTCTCTGGTGCGCAGTCTTCTGGCAGGCCTGAAGGTGCATCATGGGCCGGGCTGCGGCAGCCAAATGGCCTTCTGAACCAGGGATGCTGCGACATCCGCATGATAACTCTCCTCTGTGACTCGGAATAAGGAATAGGTGGGTCTTCCCGCAAAGGCTCATTTCATCTTGTGAGCCCTTGTTCTATGTAGAACCTTCATAGTCGCTCTCCTTGCACAACGCCGGTTTGGTGCTCACCGCGTACCGGATCAAGGTTCCCCTGACCTCCTCTTGAGGATACGGATCATGGACGTGATCATCTACCACAATCCGCAATGCGGGACCTCGCGCAATACGCTGGGGCTGATCCGCAATGCCGGGATTGAGCCGCACATCATCGAATATCTGAAGACGCCACCCACCCGATTGCTCCTGCGCCAGCTCATCGCGCGCATGGGCTTGAGTGTGCGCGAAGTGATCCGCGAAAAGGGGACACCGTATCGCGAACTCGGGCTCGATGATCCGTCGTTGAGTGACGATCAGCTGCTCGATGCCATGATGGCACACCCCATTCTCATCAACCGCCCCATCGTCGTTACCCCACTCGGTGTACGTCTCTGCCGTCCTTCTGAGACGGTGATCGATATCCTGCCGCCGCAATCGGGTGAGTTCCGGAAAGAAGATGGTGAAATCGTCGTGGACGCATCAGGTCGTCGCGCCGGGACGGCTTGAGCCTCAAGAGGCTTCAAGCTGCGTCCCAACGGGAACAGTCGGTTCCGGAACGAAGTGTTCCTTCTCGGCTTGGGGTGGAGATGCCCGCATGAGGCTGCGATAGGCTCCCCAAATCGCCATGAGAGCCTGAGCCACGATGACAATATAGAGCAGGCCCAGGCGTCCGAACTCGGTCATCGCGAGGCCCGAAACGACAGGCCCGATGACGGAGCCCGCACCCTGCAGGATCAGAAGGCCTCCGGCTGCCGCCACGAACTCGCCGGGCTTGACCATGTCGTTCACATGCGCGGTGACGATGCTGTAGGTGGGAATCACGCTGCCGCCGAAAATCGCCACATAGATGAAGATCAGCCATGTCGGCACTGTCGGCGGCACGAAATGGATCAGTGCCATCAGGATGGCCGCTGCCATGGCCGCTGCGGCGATGATGACGTGGCGCCGATCCATCCGGTCCGACAACCAGCCGAGCGGCCATGTGGTGACGAAGCCTCCGAGCGTTCCGCACGCCATGAAGATCGCGATCTCTGCCGTGTCCAATCCGCGATCCTGCGCCCAGATGGGGCCGAGTGCGAAGAACGAACTGGTGGTGATGCCGCAGAGAACCGCGGCCACCACACCGAAGGGCGACTGCCGATAAAGCTGCATCAGGTCGATTTTTGTGTCGCTCACCGCATGCGCCGGCGCGACGGCGCGTGAGAGCGCGGTCGGCACGAGCGCGAGGCAGATGAGAATGGCGACGAAGCAGAACAGCCTGTAGCCATGCGGGTCGCCGGTCGGAAGAAGCATCTGGCCGCCAATGCCTGCGATGAGCCCCGTCATCCCATAAATGCTGAGGACCTGCCCGCGCGTCTGGGCCGTGACGGAGGCATTGAGCCAGCTCTCGACGACGATGAAGAGGCCGGCGAAGCAGAAGCCTGTCACCGCACGGGCGGCGATCCAGACCATTGGGCTGATCACGAGAAGATGAAGAAGTGCAACGCTTGCCGCGATGGCAGCCAATGCCGCGAAGGTGCGCGTGTGTCCCACCTGCTGGATGACGCGTCCAGCCCAGAGAGAGCCCACGACGATGCCCGCCCAGAAGGCTGCGCCTACAGCGCCGATGACTGTGGGTGAGAACTGCTCGATGCTGCCGCGCACGCTGAGGAGAGTGCCCTGCAGAGTATTGCCGATCTGCATGAGGGCATAGCCGAGAAGAAGTGCAACCAGGGTCGGCAGAACGGAGCGCATGGAGGTGGGCACGGGCTCTCCTGAAGGCGAGATCTTTGGTCTGTATCGTGAGAGCCTGGTCCGCAACCACGCATCCATGACAGATCAAAGCCCGGCGCTTGAGAAACTCCGTGCTTGAGAGGATGTCGGTGGGGTTCAGGCCCTGTGCGTGGGTTGAACTCCGACCGTCAGGTCGGGTTCCAAGGTTCCATTGGGCGGAACGAAAAAGCCTGGCTCGTTTCCAAGCCAGGCTGTCTGCAATCAGTGAAGGACCGTGCTGTTTTCAAGTGTCCATCTTCAGCGCGGCGATGAAGGCCTCCTGCGGGATGTCGACCTTGCCGTACTGGCGCATCCGCTTCTTGCCTTCCTTCTGCTTGTCGAGCAGCTTGCGCTTGCGGGTGGCGTCGCCGCCGTAGCACTTGGCGGTCACGTCTTTGCGGAGCGCGCGGATGGTTTCGCGGGCAATGATCTTGCCGCCGATGGCCGCCTGCACCGGGATCTGGAACATGTGCGGCGGGATGAGCTCCTTGAGCTTCTCGCACATGGCGCGGCCACGGCCTTCGGCGCGGGTGCGGTGCACGAGCATGGAGAGCGCATCCACCGGTTCGCCGTTCACCAGCACCGACATCTTCACGAGGTCGCCTTCGCGATAGTCGGAGATGTGATAGTCGAACGAGGCATAGCCCTTCGAGACCGACTTCAGGCGGTCGTAGAAGTCGAACACCACCTCGTTGAGCGGCAGGTCGTAGACCACCATGGCGCGCTTGCCGACATAGTTGAGATCGATCTGCACGCCGCGGCGGTCCTGGCAGAGCTTGAGCACGGCGCCGAGATAATCGTCCGGCGTGAGGATCGTGGCGCGGATCCACGGCTCCTCGATGGCGTCGATCTTCATCACGTCCGGCATGTCGGCCGGGTTGTGCAGCTCCTTCGCCGTGCCATCGCTCATGCGCAGGTGATAGACCACGGAGGGCGCGGTGGAGATGAGGTCGAGATTGAACTCGCGCTCCAGGCGCTCCTGGATGATTTCGAGGTGCAGGAGGCCGAGGAAGCCGCAGCGGAAGCCGAAGCCCAGTGCCGCCGACGTTTCCATCTCGTAGGTGAAGCTCGCGTCGTTGAGGCGAAGCTTACCCATGGCAGCACGCAGGTTTTCGAAGTCTGCGGCATCCACGGGGAAGAGACCGCAGAACACCACCGGCTGGACCGGCTTGAAGCCGGGAAGCGCCTCGGCGGTGGGCTTGCGATCATCGGTGATGGTGTCGCCGACGCGGGTGTCGGCCACTTCCTTGATCGATGCGGTGAGGAATCCGACCTCGCCGGGGCCGAGCACATCCACATCGGTCATCTTGGGCCGGAACACGCCAACCTTGTCGACACCATAGGTCGCGCCGGTTCCCATCATCTTGATGGTCTGGCCCTTCTTCAACGTGCCGTCGATGATGCGCACGAGCACGACCACGCCGAGATAGGCGTCGTACCAGGAATCGACGAGCATCGCCTTCAACGGCGCTTCCCTGTCGCCCTTGGGCGGCGGCAGCTTCTTAACGATGGCCTCCAGCACACCCTCGATGTTGAGGCCGGTCTTGGCCGAGATCGGAACCGCGTCCGAGGCGTCGATGCCGATCACCTCCTCGATCTGCTCCTTGATCCGGTCCGGATCGGCGGCAGGCAGGTCGATCTTGTTCAGGACCGGCACGATCTCGTGATTGGCATCGATGGCCTGGTAGACATTGGCGAGCGTCTGGGCTTCCACGCCCTGGGAGGCATCGACGACCAGCAGCGAACCTTCGCAGGCGGCGAGCGAACGGGAGACTTCGTAGGCGAAGTCCACGTGGCCGGGGGTATCCATGAGGTTCAGGATGTAGGTCTTGCCGTCCTGAGCCTTGTATTCCAGGCGCACGGTCTGTGCCTTGATGGTGATGCCGCGCTCACGCTCGATATCCATGTTGTCGAGCACCTGCTCCGTCATCTCACGGGCGGAGAGCGCCCCCGTGGTCTGGATCAGACGGTCGGCCAAGGTCGACTTGCCGTGGTCGATATGGGCCACGATGGAGAAGTTGCGGATGGTGTCGAAGGTGCGTGCGGTCATAATTCTGCAAATATAAGAATGTTCAGGCCGCAATAGCAGGGGCAGCCACCAAAGCCAAGGGAGGCTGGTGCCGCGCCCCTCCCGGGGCCCTGATCACCAACCGAGTTTCGCCTTCCCTGGCTATCGCCCTACCTGAACGGAAGGGGAGACTGGAAGGCGGGCATGGCGAACACTCCCATTCTGACAGATGTGGTGGACGATCTTGGCCGCCCCGCCCTTCATCGCACCATCGGGCCATTCCAGATGACGCTCTACGGGCTCGGCAGCATGCTGGGCTCCGGGGTTTACGGTCTGATCGGGCAGGCAGCGGGACAAGTGGGCAATGCCGTCTGGCTGGCCTTCCTGGTAGCCCTTGTGGCGGCTCTGCTGACGGCCTTGACCTACGCTTCTCTCGGCTCGCGCTATCCTCGCGCCGGCGGAGCGGCCTATATCGCGGAGCGCGCCTATCGCTCGCCCCTTGTCGGATTCGTGGTGGGGCTGGCCGTGGCCTGTTCGGCGCTCACCTCGGTCGCCACCCAATCCCGGGTCTTTGCGGCCAATCTCGCGACCTTCACCGGAAGCGGAGAGGGAGCCATCACATTGCTGGCGCTGGGCTTCCTCCTGCTGCTCATGGGGCTCGTGCTGCGCGGCATCCGTGAATCCATGTGGGTCAACGTGCTATGCACATGCATCGAAGCGGGCGGCCTGCTGCTCGTGGTAGCGGTAGGCATCAGCTATTGGGGGTCTGTCGACCTTCTGGAGACGCCGCCGCCAGGGGAAGGCGGCGCGAGCGATGTGATCATCCTGGTCGTGCTGCAAGGCGCGGTGCTTACCTTCTTCGCTTTCCTCGGTTTCGAGGACAGCCTCAACGTCGCGGAGGAATGCCGCGATCCTCAGAGCACGATTCCGATCGGCCTGATCGGCGCCATGGCGATTGCGGCGGTGATCTACATGGCGGTCGCGATCACCGCCGTGTCGGTGATGCCGTGGCGGGAGCTTGCTGCAGCACCGGGGCCGCTGACGGCAGTGATGGATAAGGCCGCTCCCTGGCTTCCGCCGATCGTCTACACGGCGATCACGCTGTTTGCCGTCGCCAACACGGCGCTCGTCAATTACGTCACCGCCTCTCGGCTCGCCTATGGCATGGCGCATCAGGGATTGCTGCCGGCCTGGCTTGGCCGGGTTCATGCCACGCGGCGCACGCCGCATCTTGCAATCCTGGCTTTATTTGCGGTGGTCGCACCGCTTGCCGTCATCGGCACCATCGGCCAGCTTGCCGCTGCGACCGTGCTCTTGCTCCTGACGGTCTTCGCGCTTTTGAATGGTGCGCTCGTGGTCCTGAAGAACCGCGAGGGCGAGCCACGCGGGCGCTTCGAGATCCCGCTGGTTCTGCCGATCCTCGGCAGCCTCGTCTGCGCGGGCCTCGTGATCGTGCGCGTCGTTACAGGTGACTGGCGCGCGCCGGCAATCGCCGGTGCGCTGCTCGCCGGGATCTTCTTACTCTATGCGTTGCTCCGGCCGAAAGCTGAGCGGCAAGTGGCTTGATGTTCGGATGCATCTGTCCTGATGCGACAACAAGCGCAGGCGTCCGAGCCTGCGCTTGTCCTCGAGGACGGAAGATCAGCGGGCGCATTCCACGGGGACGCGCTGATCGGTGCCGGGAATAAGGACGGTGCGGCAGGGGACGCCGTTGATGACGCGAATCTCATGCGGTGCGGCGTTGGGGAAGGCACCATAGGGAGGACCGGCGACAGGAGCGCCGGGAGGCGGGGCGGCGACGATGCTGCCTGTTGTCACCGGATCCATGCCGATCATGCCGGCCGGGCCTGCGCACTGCACCGGAATGCGCCGGTCGCTCGAATGGTCGAGAACGGTGCGGCAGGGCACGCCGTTGATGATCTGGATCTCGTGCGGAGCGGCGTCCGGGAAGGGAGAACCAGGCGTGCCGCTGGTCTGTGCCTGCGCGAGGCCGATCGTGCCAAGCATGACGAGACCGGCGCTGGCGATGAATGTGAATCTCTTCAAGATAACCTCCTCTGATGGGGCCTTGCCCCCTTGGGACGGAGGTTTAACGCTTGCGATAAGGTTAGTTTCCTCTCTCACGGCAACGTGTGTGAGAGGCAATCCCTATCGCCCCTGCTCCAGAATGCGTGAGATCACCTTGGCCGTGTAATCCACCATCGGCACGATACGGGCGTAATTGAGCCGTGTCGGGCCAATGACGCCGAGAACGCCCACGATCTTCTGGCCGCCGTCCCGGAAGGGAGCTGCGATCATCGAGGAGCCGGAGAGCGAGAACAGCTTGTTCTCCGAGCCGATGAAGATGCGCACGCCCTCGCCGCCCTCGGCGCGGCTCAAAAGGTCGATCACGTCAGTCTGGGTTTCGAGATCGGAGAAGAGCAGACGGATGCGCTCCAGGTCTTCCACAGCCTTCAGGTCGTCGAGCAGGTTCGCCTGGCCGCGCACGATGAGCTGGCGCGATTCCGCCGGGCCCACGGTGGTGGCAAGACCTGCCTCCACGAGCTTGGCGGTGAGCGCGTCGAGCTCGCGCTCCATCTCCTCGCGGCGGGTTTCGATCTCGCGCTTGAGATCACCCAGCGTCTTGCCCCGGATGCGGGCGTTGAGAAAGTTCCCGGCCTCCACCAATGCACCGGCAGGCAGGCCCGCGGGCAGATCGAGGAGGCGGTTCTCGACGGAGCCATCCTCCGACACCAGCACCACGAGGGCGCGGGTCGGGTCGAGCCGCACGAACTCGATATGCTTGAGGCTGGCGTTTGACTTCGATGTCAGCACCACGCCTGCGCCGCGCGAAACGCCGGACAGCAGTGCCGAGGCCTCGGCGAGCGCTGTTTCCATGGTGTGGCCGGAAGCGGCAGCCCGCATCTGCGCCTCGATCCGCGCCCGCTCTTCGGCGGTCACGTCGCCGATTTCCATCATGGCGTCCACGAAGAAGCGCAGGCCGATTTCCGTCGGCAGGCGTCCGGCACTGGTATGCGGCGCGAAGATCAGGCCCGCCGCCTCCAGATCCGCCATCACGTTGCGGATCGAGGCGGGGGAGAGCGTCATCGGCAGGATGCGCGAGAGATGGCGCGAGCCGACGGGTTCACCGGTCACGAGATAGCTCTCGACGATCTGGCGGAAAATCTCGCGGGAACGGTCGTTCAATTCCGCGATGGCGCGGGTGTCCGACAGGTTCGAGAAGGGGCCGTTGGCGTGCATGCGATGGGTTCTACGCTTTCACAATTCCACCCTGCAAGTGGTCATTATGTGCGGACGAACGGTGCTTTAGGCAAGGCTTGTGCTTGCCTAAAGCGCCTCCTGGGCCCAAAGAGGCTCTCAGACAAGCCTCATGGAGATAACGATCATGCGTCCTTCCAACCGCGCCCCCGACGAATTGCGTCCCGTTACCCTGGAGCGAAGCGTCGCGCGTTATGCGGAAGGCTCCTGCCTCGTGACCTTCGGCAACACCAAGGTGCTCTGCACCGCTTCGCTCGAGGAAAAAGGTCCGCCGTGGCTGCGCGGCACCGGCAGGGGCTGGGTGACGGCAGAATATTCCATGCTGCCTCGCGCCACGCATGAGCGCACCAAGCGCGAGGTCAATTCAGGCAAGCCCTCCGGCCGCACGCAGGAGATCCAGCGCCTCATCGGCCGCTCGCTCCGCGCCGTCGTGAACCTGCCGGCCATCGGCGAGCGGCAGATCGTGCTGGATTGCGACGTGATCCAGGCCGATGGCGGCACCCGCACCGCCTCGATCACCGGCGCCTGGGTGGCCCTGCACGAGTGCTTCACCTGGATGCAGAACCGCTCGATCATTTCCATCAACCCGCTGCGCGAGCCCGTCGCCGCCATCTCCTGCGGCATCTACCAGGGCCAGCCGGTGCTCGACCTCGATTATGCGGAGGATTCCGCCGCCGAGACGGACGCCAACTTCGTCATCACGGGTTCGGGCGGCATCGTCGAGGTGCAGGGCACGGCGGAAGGAAAGCCCTTCTCGGAAGAGGAATTCCTGAGCCTCCTTCGCCTTGCCAAAGCTGGCGTGGCGCAGCTCGTGGAGCTGCAGAAGAAGGCGGTGGCGTGATGCAGCACCGTCCTCTCACCGGCAAGGTCGTCATTGCCACCCACAACGCAGGCAAGCTGCGCGAGATGCAGGAGCTGTTCGCTCCCTTCGGCGTGGAGGCCGCGTCGGCCGGGGAACTCGGCCTGCCCGTGCCCGACGAGACGGGTCACATGTTCGCCGAGAACGCCGCCATCAAAGCTCATGCTGCGGCCAAGGCCACAGGCCTTCCTGCGCTCTCCGATGATTCCGGTTTGTGCGTCCATGCGCTCGACGGGGCACCGGGATTGTTCACGGCGGATTGGGCCGGTCCAAAGAAGGATTTCTACGCTGCCATGGAACGAGTGCGTCGCGAGATGGAAAAACGTGAAGCGACTGACAAGCGCGCTCACTTCGTCTCAGCTCTCGTCATTGCCTGGCCTGATGGGCATGAGGAACTGTTCGAGGGTCGCGTGTTCGGCGAGGTTGTCTGGCCACCGCGGGGCGACAAGGGTTTTGGTTATGACCCCATGTTCCAGCCGGACGGTTTCACCCAGACCTTCGGCGAGCTGTCGTCGGAAGAAAAGCACGGCATCGACTGGTCGAAGCCCGAGCCGGAAGGGCTCTCCCACCGGGCGCGCGCTTTCGTGAAGCTCGCAGCGGGGTGCCTAAACAGGGCGTAATATTCCCGTTTTCGTCATGGCCGTCCCCGGACGTGATCCGGGGACAGTCCCGGCCATCCACGTCTTTGGAAGCATCGAGGCTTAAAGGCGTGGATCCCCGGGACAAGCCCGGGGTGACGCAGAGGCTTCAAAGAAGAAGCGCCCCGTAGGGCGCTTCGCTTGTCTTGAAGGTTAAACGTTCGTCGGACCGTTGCCGCGGCGCTTGGCCATGAAGGCATCGAACTCCTCGCGGTCCTTGGCGCGCTTCAGTTCCTCCACGAAATCACGGAAGGCGCGGGCTTCCTCGTCGAGCTTGCGGCGCTCTTCCTCGAGACGCTCCAGCTCGCTGCGGCGGTACTCGTCGAAGGCCGCATTGCCCGAAGTCGTGTAGCCGAAGCCGCCGGTGGAGCGGCGCGATCCGAACAGATCCTCAGCCGTGCGGCCGAAAGTGTCGCGGAAGAAGGCTCTCGCCTCGTCGTATTTCGGATATCCACACATTTTCCACACCAGATAGGCCAGCGCGAGCGGCCAGAACCAAATGAAGCCCAGGATGATGGCGACGATCTCCAGACCGCGTCGGGGTGAGCGCCCGCAGCGACGGTGAGCGCCGGCATTCCAAGGTCCCGCATGAGGGCCCTGATTCCAGGCGGTTGAAGCAGAGTCAGACATCGTGAGTCTCGCTATGTTAATGCTAACAACATTAACATGCGGATCGATTTTGGCGCTTTCAAGGGAGGTCCGTTCGATTTTGGCGGAGGGGACCGGGAGCGGTCCGTGGAGCAGGCATGGGGAAGGGAAGCTAGGCCAGCAGCCGTCAGCGGCTGGCCATCCCGGACTTGTCCTTCAGAGCACCGTGGACCAGGGCAAGGACGCCTGCGCGAAGCAGTTCGTACTTGTCCGGCAAGCCGGGACCCTTCGGAAGCTGGCCCGCGGCATCGAGGGTCGCGATGCCGTGGGAGAGGGCCCAGACCTCAAGAGCAATGAAGCGGACATCCACGCCCTGGAAACCCTCGGGATAGGTTTTCGTGAGCGCCTGGACCAGATAATCGAATGCCGTGGCTGGAGCTTGAGAGCTGTCCGAGGCGCCCTTGCCCCACGGGCCACAGGCTTCACCCTCCAGGGGCTTCGCCGAGAACATGGCCGTGTAGAAGCCCGGTTCCTGCTCGGCAAAGGCAAGATAGGCCTCGCCCATGCGGGTGAAGCGCTCCCGCGGCGTTCCCTCGCTTTGGAGAGCCTTCCCGAGCCGCTTGGCGAGTTCGTCGAACCCGCGGAAGGCCACTTCGGCGACCAGAGCCTCACGGCCACGGAAGTGACGGTAGAGGGCTGCGGGCGTGACGCCCACGAGCTTGGCGGCATCGGCCAGGGTGAACCCGCCAAGGCCACGCTCGGCAATGAAACGCTGCGCTGCCTCGATCAGCGCCTCTTTCAGATTGCCGTGGTGATAGCCCTGCCGGTCGAACGGGCCGCGCCAATGCCGCATGATGGCTCCTTTGAACACTCCATGAGCCAATCTTAAGTCCCCGCTCCCGGAGAGGCTAGGGCGGAGGGCCCATGAAGGGTGAACAACTGCTTGGAAAAGAGGTTCAGCAGAAAATGATCCGATGCGGCAAGGGCTGACCGTGACGTCAGGCTTCAGAACTGCCATATACGGCCCATGATCGATCATCCGACGCGCGATGCGGGCTTTGGCGTCTATGTCCATTGGCCCTTCTGCGCCTCCAAATGCCCCTATTGCGACTTCAACAGCCATGTCCGCCACCAGCCGGTGGATCAGGAGCGGTATCTCACGGCCTTCAAACGCGAGATCGCCCATACGGCAGCGCGCATTCCAGGGCGCAATGTCACCAGCATCTTCTTCGGCGGCGGCACGCCCTCGCTCATGAAGCCGGAGACGGTCGGCGCAATCCTCGATGCCGTCGGCGGCGCTTGGACTATCGATCCGAACGCCGAGGTCACGCTCGAGGCAAATCCGACCAGCGTCGAGGCCGAGCGCTTTCGCGGCTATCGTCACGCCGGCATCAACCGTGTGTCGCTGGGAGTGCAGGCGCTCAACGATCCGGACCTGCGCCGCCTGGGCCGCATGCATTCGGTTGAAGAAGCCTTGGCTGCGGTAAAGATCGCAGCGTCGATCTTCGACCGCTATTCCTTCGACCTCATCTACGCGCGTCCAGGCCACACGCCGGAAGCCTGGGCAGCAGAGCTTGAACAGGCAATCAGCTACGCGGTGGAGCATCTCTCGCTCTATCAGCTCACCATCGAGCCCGGCACCTGGTTCGAGCGTCTCTATAATGCCGGCAAGATCGCCGTGCCGGACGAGGAGACGGGCCGCGCGCTCTACGATATCACGCAGGAAACCTGCGAGAAGCATGGGCTTCCAGCTTACGAGATTTCCAACCACGCCAAGCCCGGTGCGGAATCACGGCACAACCTGCTCTACTGGCGCTACGGCGAATATGCGGGCATCGGTCCCGGTGCGCATGGGCGCCTCGTCACCGGCAATGCACGGCTTGCGACCTCGACCGAAAAACATCCCGAGACATGGCTCGAACATGTCGAGCGTGAGGGACACGGCGTGATCGAGGAGGAGGTGCTCACTTCCGAGGCGGAAGGCGACGAGTTCCTCCTCATGGGCCTTCGCCTGAAAGAGGGCATCGATCCGCGCCGCTATGAGGCGTTCACGGGAAAGTCGCTGAATCAACGCGGCCTGCGCATCATGGAAGAGGAAGGCCTCATCCGCGTCGATGGCTCACGTCTTGCCGTGACGGAGAAGGGCTTTCCGGTGCTGAATGCGGTGATTGCGGAATTGGCGGCTTGAATGCCTGCCACCACGTCATCACGGCCTTGTGCCGGTGATCCACGTCTTCATCTTGTCTTGAGACGTGGATGGCCGGGACTGATCCCCGGATCACGTCCGGGGACGGCCATGACGACGGAGAGTGTTCATCACGCGATCCCGGATCTTCGCTCTGCTCCGCCCGGGATGACGCAGGCTCAAACCCGCTTCACCTTGCTCTCGATTGCCTCCCACACCGTTACGGCGAGATCAGGCCCGCCGAGGCGCTTGATGGCGCGGATGCCGGTGGGCGCCGTCACGTTGATCTCGGTGAGGTTGCCGTCGATCACGTCGATGCCGACGAGGATGAGGCCCATCCGCTTGAGATCCGGGCCGATGGTCTCGCAGATCTCGCGCTCGCGCGGCGTCAGATCCGTGGGCTTCGCAGCTCCGCCGCGCACCATGTTGGAGCGGATATCGTTGGCGGCCGGCACGCGGTTGATTGCGCCAGCCGCTTCGCCGTCGATGAGGATGATGCGCTTGTCGCCTTCCGTGATCTTCGGCAGGAAGCGCTGGGTTACCCAGGGTTCGCGGAAGAGATTCGAGAAGAGATCGTAGAGCGAGCCGAAATTCGGATCCTCGCGCCCTACCTTGAACACGCTCGCACCGCCGTGCCCGTAGAGCGGCTTCATCACCACATCGCCATGCTCGCGGCGAAACTCCTCGATCTCCGCCTTGTCGCGAGAGATCAGCGTTGGCGGCATGAGATGCGGGAACTGCGTGACGAAGATCTTTTCCGGCGCGTTGCGCACATGCATGGGATCGTTCACCACGAGAGTCTTCGGGTGAATACGTTCCAGGAAATGCGTGGCGGTGATGTAAGCGAGGTCGAAAGGCGGATCCTGGCGCATGAGCACCGCGTCGACGGTCGAGAGGTCGACACGCTCCGGTTTACCAAGCGTGAAGTGGTTGCCCTCCTCATCCCGCACCTCGATGGGATCCACAAGCGCGACCACCTTGCCATCGTGCAGGGACAGGCGATCGGGGGTGTAGTGCAGGATCTGATGGCCTCGCCGTTGCGCCTCGAGCAGCAGCGCAAAGCCGGTATCGCCTGCGATCTTGATGCTGTTGATGTGATCCATCTGGATCGCAACGGTGAGGGTCATGATTTAGGCCTCCTAGGGCATTTTTTAGCGAAGTGGTCCCGGTTCGCCATCAAAAATGCGGCACGGCAAGAAACGGAGCCGATTCCAGGTGCGGGAAAACGGCTCCGGTGAAGCGGGTTTATTGGACTGTTTCCTGAGGAAGGCAACTCTCGTGGTGCGGGAATGAACGAAAAAGCGGGAAGGGTGTTATTGAATAGCCCCGCTTCAGGCTTTCCCCGAACCCTTGCGGATAAGTCCAAGTTTTCACATCTGATAGTCATGTCACGCCGCGCCCTTCTCATCATCAACGCCAAGAGCCGAAGCGGCGAATCCCAGGCAAAAGCAGCCATCGAGGTCCTTGAGGCTCATGGGATCGAGCCCGTTCATGTGGAATGCGGCCGGCGGGAGGATCTGTCGCCTCTCATCGTGAAGCATCGCGAAGGGGTGGATTGCGCCATTGTCGGCGGCGGCGATGGAACGCTGAATGCCGCAGCTTTCGGCGTGATCGAGACCGGCCTGCCGCTCGGCATCCTGCCGTTTGGAACAGCGAACGACCTGGCTCGAACCTTGGGGATTCCCTTCGACCTCGATGGTGCCGCACAGGTCATTGCCGACGGGCATACCCGCAGGATCGATCTGGGGGTCGTCAACGGCCAGCCTTTCTTCAACGTGGCGAGCCTTGGCCTCTCGGCGGAACTCGCGCAGCAGCTGACCCATGATATCAAGCGTCGTTTCGGGCGGCTCGGCTATGCGCTGGTCGCCATGAAGGTGCTGGCGCAGGCCCAGCCCTTCCGCGCGATAATCACGAGCGAGACCGAATCCGTGCGCGTGCGGACCTTGCAGATCGCCGTCGGCAACGGGCGCTTCTATGGTGGCGGCAATGCGGTGGAGAAGGACGCGGCCATCGACGACCAGCACCTCGATCTCTACAGCCTGGAACTCGAGCGCGCCTGGAAACTCGCCTTCATGGCGCGCTCGTTTCGTTATGGAGAACACGGCGCCTGGAGCGAGGTGCGGGCGATCCGCGCGAAGGAATTCGACATCCGCACAAGACGGTCGAGGCCCATCAATGCGGATGGCGAGATCGTGACCCAGACGCCTGCGCACTTCTCCATCAAACCTTGTGCCGTAACGGTATTCGCGCCTTAACGGCGTCCGCACCGGACGGCATCCTCGATGCCCCCGGGCCCGAGGCCGATATCCTGCAGCATGGCGTCGTCCAAAGCGGCCATCTCCCGCATGGCGCGGCGGAGGCGGATCTCACGCATCACGGCCGAGAAGAGATCCTTCAGGCCGGAAGGACGGGTTGCGGCGGTTTCATAAGTCTCCGGGCAGGTGTTCGAAAGGGCTGACATGGCGCTCTCCTTGGGTTGATGAGGAGAGTATGAGGCAGCCCCTTGCATAATGGAAACGAATGTTCATTATATCAAAAATAATGAACATTTATGGATCCGGCCATGCCCCACAACCTTGATGTCAGCCTTCTGAGAGCGTTCGTCGCCGTGGTGGACACGGGCGGCATGACGGCAGCCTCCGGTGTCCTCAATCTCACCCAGGCGGCGGTGAGCCAGCAGATCAAGCGGCTTGAGGAGACCTTGGGCGAGGAGCTCATCACCCGCGACAGGCGAGGGGTGACCCTGACGAGCGCGGGCGAGCGGCTGTTCGGACGCGCGAAGCGCCTGCTCGCCATGAACGACGAGATCTGGACCGAAATGACGACGCCGGAATTCGAGGGCGAAATCCGCCTTGGCATCCCCAGCGATATCATCACCACGTATCTGCCCACCTTCCTGAAGAGTTTTGCGCGGAGCTATCCGCGCGTGCAGATCTCGCTCAACAGCGGCTCAAGTGCCGAGCTTCGCGGGAAGCTCGCGGCCGGCAAAATCGATGTGGTGATGGCGACCGAGCTCACCTGCGATCCCGATGGCGAGAACCTCGTGATGGATCGTCTCGTGTGGGTCGGCGCGCGGGGAGGTGAGGCGGCCTGGAAGCGGCCGCTGCCTGTCTCCATCGGCTGCTCCGATTGCGCTTTCCGCGCGCCGATCCGCGAAGCCTTGCAGAAGGCCGGGATCGAATGGCGCTCGGTGTTCGATTCCACCAACACATCGGCGCAAGTGGCGACCGTTGCGGCCGATACCGCCGTGATGGCCGGGATGGCTTCCACCGTGCCGGGCAACCTAGAGGTCCTCGGCCCCGACACGGGCCTGCCGCTGCTTCCGCCCTTCATGGTCAACCTCTACCTGCCGAAGGGCGGCGGCAATCACATCGTGCAGGAAATGGCGCGCATGATCCGCGATGCCGTGAGAGATCCGCGAAAGATTGCCGCGTAGGCGCTGGTTCCAATCGTCATGCCCGGGCTTGTCCCGGGCATCCACGTCTTCGGGCGCAATGGTTCAAAAGCGTGGATGGCCTAAACCAGGTGCGGCCACGACGATGAGCAATCTGTCTCAGAACATTTCCAGCTCGAATGCCGATACGATGTGCTGCGGCCATCGCTTCGGTGCGATGAACACCGCATCCGCCCGCCATGTCTTTCCTTGCGCGTGAGGATGGCGCGCCAGCCATGCGCGCACGGCACGTGAAAAGCGCTGGCGCTTGGTGGCAGTGATGGCGGACAAGGCATTGTCCATGAGCCCGCGCGCCTTCACCTCGACAAACACAATGATATCGCCGCGCATCATGATGAGATCGATTTCGCCGCCCGCAGCGGCATAGCGGCGTGCAAGCGGCCGATAGCCTTTCGCAAGCAGGAACAGCAACGCAACCCACTCCGCATAATGGCCACGCAGGAAGGTCACTCGTCGACGCGCCAGAGCAGATTCCACACGCGCGGAATCCGCTCTTCTCTTTGCTCGGCCGCATTTTTGTACGGCGAACCGGATCCACTTCGCCGAAAAATGCTCTGGAGCCGTCTTCATGCATCCCGTTTCGCGAGTTCAAGAGCACGGGTATAGACCTCGCGCTTCGGCAGGCCGAGCTCTGCGGCGACGAGAGCCGCTGCATCCTTGATCGAATGGCTTTTCAAAGCTGTTTCGAGCCTGCCGTCGAGGGCTGCATCGGCTTCCGCTGCATGCATCTCTTTCGTCGCTTCGCCGATCAGCACCACGATCTCGCCCTTCGGCGGGCCTTCTTCCGCAAATTGCGCTGCGAGTTCCGGCAAGGTGCCGCGCCGGATCGTCTCGAACATCTTGGTGAGTTCGCGCGCCACCACGGCCTGCCGTTCACCGAGAATGGCGGCCGCGTCGGCCAGCATTTCGGGCAGGCGATGCGGGCCTTCGAACAGCATCAGCGTGCCGGGGATCGAGGCGATCTCGGCGAGACGTGCACGGCGCGCCGCGCTCTTCGGCGGCAGGAAACCTTCGAAGAAAAAGCGGTCGGTGGGCAGACCCGAGGCGACAAGAGCCGTGAGTACGGCGGAGGGGCCGGGAATTGGCGTCACCGGCAATCCTTCCTCGATGGCGGCCTGCACGAGCTTGAAGCCGGGGTCCGAGACAAGCGGCGTGCCCGCATCAGACACGAGCGCGAGGGCTTGGCCTTCACGGATGCGGTGCACCATGCGCTCGCGCACCGCGTCGTTGGAATGCTCGTGGTAGGCCACCAGCGGCGTCGTGATGCCGTAATGGGCGAGAAGCGTCTTCGTCACCCGTGTGTCCTCGGCGAGAATCGCGTCCGCCGCTGCCAGCACGTTCAGGGCCCGGAAGGATACGTCCTGCAGGTTGCCAATGGGAGTCGCGACCACATAGAGGCCGGGCGTCAGGGGCTTGGCCTCGGCCGCAAGGCCGAAGGCGGTGAAGGTGGCGGTCCGCTCGCCCGGCTCGCGCCGCCGGGTCCGGTTGTCGATTCTCTGTGTCATCACCTGTCATTCTCGCATGAATGCCCCAGCCGGCGGAAGAAGCCTTGGCTTCCCGTCCCGCCGAACTTGGAAACAATGTTTACCTTTTGGTGCCAAGGTTGGCCGCATGTCCGACGAGCTGTTTCCAAAAGGGGGTGGAGATGGCGTCTCTCTTTGGGGCAATGGAGCAGGGCTGGAAAAGCCGGGCGGTCTTGGCGGTTGTGGTGACAGGCGCTCTCGCGCTGTCCGGATGCATCGGAGCGGGCCCTGCGCGGCAAACGCGGAAGGCGAGCCGACCCGCCCCGCAATCCGCGCCCTCTCAGCCCGTTTACAACGCCGATCTTCCTCCGGAGGGCACTTCTGTCGGCCAAGTCCAGGCCATTCACCAGGTCCAGGCCGCTCAAATGCAGGCTGTCCCTGCGGGCCCTGCGCCGGTTCAGATGCGTGGCATGACTCTCGGCAACGGTCCCGTGAAGGTCGCGTTGATCCTGCCGCTTTCCGCTCCCGGCCAGGGCTCTCTGGTGGCGCAGAGCATGCGCAATGCCGCGGATCTCGCCCTCAGCGACTTCCAAGGCTCCGATCTCACCATCCTCATTAAGGACGATCGCGGCACGCCGGAAGGTGCGCGGGAAGCTGCAAACCAAGCCGTCGTGGAAGGCGCACAACTCATCCTCGGGCCGCTCTTTGCCGGCTCCGTCCAGGCGGCCGGGCAAGTGACGCGCCAAGCGAGCAGGCCGCTCATCGGCTTCTCCTCCGACCGCGCTGCGGCCGCGCAGGGCGTCTATCTCCTGAGCTTCATGGTGCAGGCGGAGGTGGACCGCATCATTGCTTTCGCTGCGACCCAGAACCGCCGCTCCATTGCCGCTCTGATCCCGGAGACGGCTTATGGTCGCGTGGCGGAGGCGCAGCTGCGAGAGGCTGCGGCGGAAAACGGCATCCGCCTCGTTGCCGTCGAGCGCTATCCTGCCGGGCAACCGCAAGGAGCCGTTCAACGCCTGGCGCGGGTGATCGGCGGGCCTGCGCCGCAGGCCAACGCGCTTTTCATTCCTGAGAACGGCGATGGACTGCCCGCTGTCGCGCAGGCGCTTCAGATGGTTCGCTTCAACGCCCAGCAGGTAAAACCGCTCGGCTCCGGCGTGTGGGACGAGGCGCGTGTGTTCGGATTGCCGACGCTTCAGGGCGGCTGGTTTGCCGCGCCGGACAAACGGGGCTTCATGGATTTTGCCACGCGCTATCGTGCGCGCTTCAACAGCGATCCGGTTCGCCTCGCGACGCTCTCGTACGATGCGGTGACGCTTGCCGCTGCGCTCGCCCGCATGCAGGGGCCGCAGGCCTTCAACGACAGCGTGCTCACGAACGGTGCGGGCTTCGCCGGTGCCGACGGCGTGTTCCGCTTCAACCCCAACGGCACCAATGACCGCGCCCTGACCGTTCAGGAAATCCGGAGCGGCACGGCTGTCGTGATCAACGCCGCGCCGCGTACCTTGGTGGCAAACAACTGAACGCAAGGCCTTACTTGCGCGTCAGCACCGCGCTCAAATTCGGTTTGTTGTTGAGGGTCTGGAACACCACGCAATAGCGCTCGGTCAGCTTGAGGAGCTGATCGATCTTCTCCTGCGGCGCATCCGTGTCCACCTCGAAGGAGAGGCGGATGTCCCTGAAGCCGACGGGTGCAGTCTTATCAACGCCGAGCGTGCCACGGAAATCGAGGTCGCCTTCGGCCTTCACGGCGCCGTGGCGCAGATCGATCTCAAGCGCGGTGGCAACAGCCTTGAGAGTCACGCCCGCGCAGGCGACGAGCGCTTCGAGAAGCATGTCACCGGAGCACAGCTCCGCGCCGGAGCCGCCGGTCGCCGGGTGAAGACCCGCGACGGCAAGCGCACGGCCGGTCTCGACCTTGCAGGCGATGTGCTGATCATCCAGCGCGCCCTGCGCTTTCAGCGTGATGACAGCTGAGTTTGGATCGTTTCGATATTGGTCTTTCAGCGGCGCCTGGAGCGCGCGCAATTCGGTCGAGTCCATGTTGCTTGTCCTTGAATGATCTTACCACCACAACGCGGCAGCCTGCCGATCGCGTTCCCGCTGGGGCTGCTGTTGAGACGGGTTGAGGGAATGATCGAGCGCCGTCAAGACGCGGCGCACCGAATTCTCGAAGGCTAAGCCCGTCTTGTCGCGCGGGCGTGACAGCGTGAGCGATAATTCATCGAAGATGCGACCGGGTTTCGGCTGCATGACGACAGCGCGGTCCGCGAGCGTCACGGCCTCCTGCACGTCGTGCGTCACGAGCACGACGGTGGGCCGCGTCTCCTCCCACAATCCGAGCAGGTGCTCGTGCAGGCTCGCGCGGGTGAACGCGTCGAGCGCGGAGAAGGGTTCGTCGAGGAGAAGCACTGTCGGGTTGGTCACGAACGCTCGCGCAATCGCCACGCGCTGCTGCTGACCACCGGAGAGATCGCGCGGCCAGCGCTTGGCATGCTCGGACAGGCCGATCTTGTCGAGCGCATGCTCGACGCGCGCTTTGCGCTCGTTCGCGCCGAGGTGCTCAAGGCCGAAGGCAATGTTCTCGAAAACCGACAGCCACGGCAGCAGGCGCGGTTCCTGGAACACGATGCCGACGGAAGGATGCGGACCAGAGAGCAGTTCGCCATCGAGCCGGATCGCGCCGGCGCTCGAGCGGTCGAGACCGGCGATGAGCCGCAGCAACGTCGTCTTGCCGCAGCCCGATCCGCCGATCAGAGAGACGATCTCAGCCTGGCGTACGGAGAGATTGATGTCGGACAGCGCGCGTGTGCCGTCGGCATAGGTTTTGGAGAGGTGTTCGAGTTCGAGCATTAATGATCGCTCCTCTCGTCATGGCCGCACTTGTTGCGGCCATCCAGGTCTTCGGAAACGCAGTCTGTCCAAGGCGTGGATGCCCGGGTCAATCCCCGGATCAAGTCCGGGGACGGGCATGACGGCGGTGTGAATCCAGCCATCACAATCTCTCCCGAACGGTGTCCTGCCAGCGCACGAGCGGCTTGGTGAGAAGAACGAGCAGGCTGTCCGCGAGCTTGCCGAGAAGCGCGAAGGCGATGATGGCGGCCAGGATCTGATCGGGCTTGCCCATCTGCTGCCCATCGACGAGCAGATAGCCGAGGCCTTCGGATGCGCCCATGAATTCGGCGGCAACCACGAACATGAAGCCGAGGCCCAGCCCTGAGCGCAGCGCGATCACCGCCTCGGGCAGAACGGCCGGAAGCAGGATGCGCTTGGCGAGCTTGAAGCGTGAAAGGCGGAACACGTGGCCCACTTCCACGAGCTTGCGATCGACGGACAGGATCGCGCCGGCGATGCCGAGATAGACCGGGAAGAACACGCCGACCGCGATCAGCGCCACTTTCGAGGCCTCGAAAATGCCGAGCCAGAGAATGAACAGCGGCACCCAGGCAATCGACGGAATGGCGCGCAAGGCCTGCAGCGTTGGATCGAGCAGGCGGCGAACTGTTTCACCCGAGCCGGACAACGCACCGAAGACAATGCCGGTGACCGCACCGATGATGAAGCCGGTGAGGACGCGCCAGAGCGTGGTCCAGACATGCGTCCAGAGTTCGCCTGTCTCGGCAAGCGACCATAGCGCGGCGAAGATGCGGCTCGGCGGCGGAACAAGGCGGCCTTGCGCGAGGCCGAAGCGCACGGCGGCTTCCCAGAGAAGCGCCACGGCTATCGGCAATAAAAAGCCGAGAAGGATGCGCCAGTCGAAGGCGCGCCGCTTCTCGGCAAGGGAAGGGGCCGCGAGAGCGGCGGCACCCTGTTGGGAGGACCAGGCATGGCTTGTGGCGTTGCCTGTCACGGCGCTCTCCCGCGATGAAGTCATTAGCGCGACGCGGTGGCGAAGCGGCGGTCGATGAGAGCATCGACGGTCGCCTGCACATTCGTGTCGGCGGGCACCACACCGGCCTGCTGCAGGGCAAGGCCTGCGGCGAGGATCGTGTCAGCCTGCGGCTGGCCGATGGCGGAGTGCGTGAGTTCCGTTCGCTGCAGCTGACGCTCGATCACGGCTTCCGGCAGCTTGGTATAGGTCGCGAGGGTCTTCTTCAGCTCTTGCGGGTTGGCGAGAGCATATTTGCGGGCTTCCTCGTAGGCCTTCAGCACGCGGCCCACGAGAGCCGGATTGTCCTTCGCGAAAGCCTCCGACACGTTCAGCACGCCCCAGGTGTTGGCACCCGCGTTGCGATAGAAGAGCTGCGCGCCGCTTTCCTCTTCGGCAGCCGCCATCATCGGGTCGAGACCGGCCCAGGCATCCACGTCGCCGCGCTCGAGAGCCGTGCGGCCATCGGGATGCTGAAGCAGAACGAGCTTCACGTCCTTCTCGGTAAGCTTGGCTTCCTGAAGGGCGCGCACGAGGAAGATGTGCGGATCGGTGCCGCGGGTGACCGCGACGCGCTTGCCCTTCAGGTCCTCGACCTTGGCGATGCCCGTATCCTTGCGGGTGACGAGGGCGGTCCATTCAGGACGGGAATAGACGTAGATCGACTTGATCGGGTTGCCGTTGATCTTGGCGATCAGGGCGGCGGCGCCGGCGGTGGAGCCGAAATCGATGGAGCCGGCGTTGAGGAACTCAAGCGCCTTGTTGGAGCCGAGCGACTGCACCCAGCGGACGGTGATCCCATCCTTCTCCAGTTCCTTTTCCAGGAAGCCCTTGTCCTTCAGGACGAGGCTCACCGGGTTGTAGGTGGCGAAATCGATCTTGATCTCCTTCACCTGCGCGAAGGCGCCGGTGGCGAAGGAGGTCAGGCCGGTCGCGAGGGAGGCGGCGAGGAGGAGACGGCGGGTCAGGCTCATGTCTTTAGTCCCATGTTTGGCGCATGGGAGCTCGAACCTGTGGTTCTTGAGGCGCCCGGCGCTTTAGCTGTACTTGTTTCGCGCCCGCAAGCTGCATGCTCAAATCGGCGCGTGTTCTTTTTATGGAACTGACCGTTTTCTAAGTCAAACGAAATTTCTTATAAAGAACACTCTATCCGTCTTACCGGATATGTCCAGTCTACCCTTGGGGGGAGGCCTCGGGGATGGTAAGCCAGAACGAGTTTCGACGATGGTTGTTCCATGCCGCTCCAGACCTCCGATGGTATCCTGAAGGCTCTCGGCGACGAGCCGCTCCGCGATGCGGGGGAGTTGCGGGCCAAGCTCGTGCCCAAGCTCAAGCTCTACCTTGAGGAGGGAAGGGCGAGGGGGGAGCAGCAGCTTCTGGATACCGAGGACGGCCTTGTCTGCGCCAAGTATCTCTCGACGCATATGGACGATCTCGTCCAGCTCGTGCACGACGCGGTGGTGCGGCACCTCTATCCTGCCGAGAACCCGTCATCGGGCGAACGCATCGCCGTGGTGGCGACAGGCGGCTACGGGCGCGGCACGCTGGCGCCGGGCTCGGATGTCGATCTGCTGTTTCTTCTGCCCTACAAGCAGACCGCCTGGAGTGAGAGTGTCGTCGAGGGAATGCTCTATGTCCTTTGGGATCTGAAACTCAAGGTCGGTCATGCGACACGCTCGGTGGAGGACTGCATTCGAGAGGCCAGGGCCGACATGACGATCCGCACGGCGCTTCTCGAATCTCGCTTCCTCTTTGGCGACCGCGCGCTGTTCGACGATCTCGTGCAGCGCTTCGACAAGGAGGTCGTTGCGACATCCGCCGCGGAATTCGTGGACGCGAAATTGAAGGAGCGCGATGCGCGCGTGGCGAAGGCCGGTGCGTCGCGTTATCTCGTCGAGCCCAACGTGAAGGACGGCAAGGGTGGTCTTCGCGATCTCAACACGCTCTTCTGGATCGGCAAATACGTCTATCAGGTGAAGAAGCCGAAGGAGCTCGTGAAGGCGGGGCTCTTCACGCCCGAGGAGTTCAAGCTCTTCCAACGCTGCGAGGAGTTTCTGTGGCGCGTGCGCTGCCATATGCATTTCGCAACCGGTCGCGCCGAGGAGCGCCTCACCTTCGACCTGCAACGTGTCATCGCCGAGCGCATCGGCGTCGCGCCGCGCGGTGGCCTGTCGACGGTCGAGCGCTTCATGAAGACATACTTCCTCATCGCGAAAGACGTGGGCGATCTCACTGCCATCGTCTGCGCCGAACTCGAAGCGCGCCAGACGAAGAAGCGACCGATGCTCGATCGGGTGTTCGGCCGCTTCCGCCGCCGTCGCGGCGGGGCGCTCGCAGGTAACGACTTCATCATCGACAACAACCGCATCAACGTGAAGAACGAGGATGTGTTCGGACGCGATCCCGTCAACCTGATCCGCCTGTTCTGGCTGGCGGACAAGCATAATCTGGCAATTCATCCCGACGCCACGCGGCTTGCCACACGTTCCTTGAAGCTCATCGGGCAGAACCTCCGCCGCGATCCCGAGGCTAACAAGCTCTTCCTCGACATCATCACCTCCAGGAACGCCCCGGAGGTGGTTTTAAGGCACATGAACGAGGCGGGCGTGCTCGGCCGCTTCATTCCCGATTTCGGCCGCATCGTCGCGATGATGCAGTTCAACATGTATCATCACTATACGGTGGACGAGCATCTCATCCGCACCATCGGTGTGCTCACGGAAATCGAGACGGGTCAGCTCGGCAACGAGCACCCGCTCGCCAACCAGATTTTCACTACGATCCAGAACCGCCGCGCACTTTATGTCGCCGTGTTCCTGCACGACATCGCCAAGGGACGCCCGGAGGATCACTCGATCGCAGGTGCTGCGATTGCGCGCAAGCTCGGCCCGCGTTTCGGGTTGACGGATGCGGAAACGGACACTGTGGCGTGGCTTGTCGAGCATCACCTGCTCATGTCGAACACGGCGCAGAGCCGCGATCTGTCGGATCCCTCCACCATCAAGAGCTTCGCCGATGTGGTGCAGACCATGGAGCGGCTGAAGCTTCTTCTCGTGCTCACCATCGCGGACATCAAGGCGGTGGGTCCTGGCACATGGACGGGCTGGAAGGGCCAGCTGCTGCGCACGCTCTACTATGAAACCGAAGTGCTGCTCGGCGGTGGCGCGGCGGATGTCGCGCGCTCTGATCGTGTGCGTCTTGCGCAGGAGCAGTTGCGCAAAGCTCTTCCCGAGTGGTCGGACGAGGAGTTTGAACAATATGCGGCGCGCCACACGCCGGCGTATTGGCTGAAGACCGATGATGAGCGGCGCGTGAAGCAGGCGCATTTCGTGCGCGCCGCCGACAAGGATGGACGCACGGTCACCACCTGTTACGAAACCGATCACTTCCGCGGCGTCACCGAACTGACGGTCCTCTCGCCTGATCACCCGCGCCTGCTCGCCATCGTCACGGGCGCCTGCGCGGCGGCGGGCGGCAACATCGTGGATGCGCAGATCTTCACGACCACGGACGGAATGGCACTCGACACCATCGTGCTCTCGCGCGCCTTCGACCGGGACGAGGACGAGCTGCGCCGCGCGGAGCGCGTCGCCAAGGCCATCGAACGGGCACTGAAGGGAGAGGTGAAGATTGCCGATCTCGTGGAGAGCAAGCGGCCGTCCAAGCCATCGTCACGGGCCTTCAACGTGCCGCCCGAAGTCATCCTCGATAACTCTCTGTCGAGCCGCCAGACGGTCATCGAGATCTCCGGGCTCGACAGGCCGGGCCTGCTCTATGATCTCACGACGGCGCTCGGGAAGCTCAACCTCAACATCGCCTCCGCCCATATCGTGACCTTCGGCGAGAAGGCGGTGGACGTGTTCTATGTGACGGACCTGACAGGCACGAAGGTGACCCATGCCGGCCGCCAGGCCACGATTCGCCGGACCCTGCTCGATGTGTTCAAGAACGAGGAAGCGGAGCATCCCCAGAAGCGGAGCGCTTGATTTGTGAGCGCTTCGACCTGATATGTGCCCTGACCCTTTCCCTACCCCAGTTGATCGACCATGAATCCGAACGACACGGAAAACCAGAACATGAACCCCCAGGCCGAGCTCGCCAATGGCGCCGAGACCGAGGCTGCCGCTGCGCCCCAGGTTGACCCGGTGGCCGTTCTCGAGGCTGAAAAGGCCGATCTGAAGGACAAGCTCCTGCGCCTCATGGCGGACATGGAGAACCTGCGCCGCCGCACCGAGCGCGAGATGGCCGATGCCCGCACCTATGCGGTAGCCAATTTCGCCCGCGACATGCTGAACGTGGCCGATAACGTCCGCCGCGCCATCGAGAGCGTTCCGGAGGATGCGAAAGCCTCCGCCGAAGGCGCCTTCAAGGGCCTCATCGAGGGCATCGACCTGACCGAGCGCGACCTTCTCAAGACCCTGGAGCGCCACGGCGTGAAGAAGCTCGACCCGCAGGGCCAGAAGTTCGATCCGAACGTCCACCAGGCCATGTTCGAGGTGCCCAACCCCGACGTGCCGAGCGGCACGGTCGTGCAGGTGGTCCAGTCCGGTTATGTGATCGGCGATCGCGTGCTGCGTCCGGCCCTGGTTGGCGTGGCCAAGGGCGGCCCCAAGGCTCCGTCAAACGGCGCAGGCTCCGAGGCCGCCGACAATCCTTCCTCCGCTTCCTAGCGCATCGTGCGGAACCGGAGGTCCGCTCCCAACGATGCGCTCCTCTCAAGAATGAGCATCGGATCAATCCCAAAGGTGCAAGTCCACTTTTGGGTCCGAGGCTCTAAGTGGATCTTCTCCAGCACATTCCTTTTGAAGCCATCGGCGTCGCCGTCTTCGCGCTCACGGGCGCGCTGATGGCGGCCTGCAATGGCATGGATCCGTTCGGCTTTGCCTGCTTGCTACCCTCACAGGCGTGGGTGGCGGAACGGTGCGCGATCTCCTCATCGGCACGAGGCCGGTCTTCTGGGTGGGCGATCCCACCGATGTGCTCGTTTACCTGATCGTTGCCGAAATCGTCTTTGCCCTCGGCCCGAAGAAGGTGGCGGCTCTCGAAGGCGGGCGGCGCGGCCGTGTGGTCCTTTGGGCGGATGCCTTGGGACTTGCACTCTTTGCCATCACCGGCACAGCCAAGGCTCTGGCGGTTGGCGTCCCCGCCTTGTCGGCCATCGCGCTCGGTACGATTACGGCCACCTTCGGCGGCATCATCCGCGATATCTTCGCAGGCATCACGCCGCTCGTCCTACGGCAGGAAATCTATGTCACGGCGGCGGCCCTGGGCGCCGCCGTTGCCGTCACCTCACCCTGCAGGTCATCGGCCTTCCGCTCTCCTTGAGTGCGGCAGCAGGTTTTGCCGCTGCCTTCGGATTGCGGGCGCTCGCCATCCTGCGCGGGTGGTCTCTCCCGACCTTCCCGAGCCGGGAGTAGTTTTCTTAAAAATTCGTCTCGACTCCATCGGCGATGGCACGGAAGCGCGGCAGGTTCTGATCCCGCTGCTCTTCGCGCGAGAGGCCAACCATGCGCACGTAACGGTCGCCGTCGAAGCGGATCGACTGCATCACGACAATGGGCTGGCCCGATTCCGCTTCCGTAGCCCTGGCGACGATCTCGTGCCAGTCCTGACCCCTCAGGCGGAAAGATTCCGAGCGTTCGATGCGGATGTCTTTCAGAACCCTGTTCGAATAGAGGGCGGCCTGGGCGAATTGCTTGCGCTGCTCGCCGGGAGGGGGCGAGGGCTGAAGGGATGCCGCCAGGATCATGATCGGCTGCTCCACGGACTTGATCGTGTCCTTCGGACCGTCGGTGAACAGCACGGAGTTGCCGGCCATCACCCGCACGGGCCTGAAACCGGCCTTCTCGCCGAGACGGAAGGGCAGGGCGGAGACCTGCTCGTCGAGCGACACGTCACGGCGCAGGGCGACGCTTTTGAGGGCGTCGCGAATCTGCACATCGCTGTAGCCGTCCCGACCGCCATGGACCTGGGCCACCACGAGGCCGGTCATGGCCTCATCCTTGACCACGAGGAGCCATTTGCGGCCCATCTCGGGCCTCGTCATGGTGCCGCTGACGAGAATGGCATTCTTGGAGCCGAGCTTCACGTTCTCGCGGGACTTCATGTCGAGGCCCTGCTTCCTCAGAACCTCCTTGGTGAGTCCGGAGGCGAGCTGATCGAAGGCCTGGGCCGGCATTTCCGCGAAGGTGATCACGGCAGCCCGCTCCTCGTTCTCGAAGCCGCTGAAGCGCCTGGACAAGGCCATGTCCTGCGGCGGAACGAGGCCGATCCGCGAGGCGGGCGGAAAGACAGGCTCGGCAGCGAAAGCCGCCTGGGCGGACAGAATCAGACCGAGTGCGGCAAGGGCAACACGCTTCATATGGATACTCCCAATCCAATACTGGATTGGTAAGTCAATTCAGCGCTTCATTTCAATCCCGTCGGCAAAGGAGCGGAAGCGACGAAAATGCGCGTCCCTCTCCCCGGGACGTGTCACGCTCTTAATCCGCAAGATGCCTTGTCGACCGAACTCCAGGGTCTGCAAAACGACAAGCTTCTTGCCGGAAGCCGCGTCCTTGGCCTGACCCACGATCTCCTGACGGAGACGGCCACGATGCTGAAAAGACTGGGATAGCTCGATACTCACCTCCTTAAGATCAGGGTCAGCCTTCAGGAGTCTCTCGGCAAAGCCTTGTGCCACTGAAGAACCGGGCGTTTTGAACGGAGTGAAGGCGACTGTGACGACGGGCTGGTCGAGCCGGTAAAGGTCGTCGCTCGGGCCCTCCGTCATGGCGATTTGGAGTGTATCCATTCTCACGGGCCTGAAACCTGCCCTATCACCGATTTCGAAGGGAAGTTCAGTCATTTCGGCTTCGATGGGAACGGTCGGCCGGGCGACCAGGGAGTTCAGCATCCGGCGAATGGCTGCATCGGTATATCCCTCTGGGGTTTCGATAGACTGCACCACGATGAACATCGTGAGCGTGGGCTCGCGCACGGCAAGCAGCCATTTGCGCAGCAAGAAGCCATGTTGGGACTTCTGGTTCAATGTCACCAGGACGGCCGGATATCCCCCGATCGTGGTTCGCTCCTGAAAGACCACCTTCATGCCTTTCGGATTGGGATCCGTGATGGTCCGCTCTAGCAGCGCATATTCCTCTGGCTTCATCTCCCGGAAGCGGACAGAGGCGTGCTTTGACGCGTTCTCGAAAATTCCAGAGGCTCGGGAAAACGTCATCCCGTCTGCGGGCACGAGGCCGATCCTCGATCCAGGTGGGAATGTAGGCGCTGCAAAAGCAGTATCGAGGCTCGAAAGGAATAGAAGCGTGAGAAGAAGGAGACGCATCAGTCTTGCCCCGAACGAAATTACATTATCAGGGCTTTTCCACTTTGCGCAAGGTGAGATTAAGGCGTCCCGCATGCGACAGCAGGTCCGAGGAGTGGGGGATCAGCCGGTCGATGCCGTGATGGATCAGGCGCGCCGGCCCACCGAACACGATCGCGTCGCCGGATTTCAGCCGGATCGAGCGGGTCGGATCCTTGCGCTCCAGCCCGCCATAGCGGAACAGGGCCGTATCGCCCAAGGAGAGCGAGACGACGGGCGCGTCGAACTCCTCCTCGTCCTTGTCCTGGTGCATCCCCATGCGGGCCTGAAGGTCATAATAGTTGATAAGGCAGGCGTCGGGCGGATGTGGATACCCGCTCAACTCGTCCCAGGCCTCGAGCGCCTGGTCGGGCATGGCGGGCCAGGGCTGGCCCGTCTCGGGATGGGTCGGCTGGTAGCGATAGCCCTCAGGGTCGGAGACCCAGCCGAGCCGCCCGCAATTGGTCATGCGGACCGAGAAGGGCTTGCCCGTGCGCGGCATGCGCGGCGTGAAGAGGGGAGCGATCCTCGTGATCTCACGCAAGGCTTGGAGAAGGTGCTCCTGCGCAGGGCGATCCAAGTAATCCGGGTAGTAGACGAGGCCGGGGCTGAGGGTGATGCAGGGCATGACCCTATCTGGCACGTTCCGTCTCCGCCTGTCATCACCAGCCTTGTGCCGGTGATCCCGATGCAAATAAGCACAGCACCCTTCCAAAATGAGATGGCCGGGACGAGCCCGGCCATGACAGGGGAGTCTTACATGTGAAGGGCGATTACCCCTCCAGCACCTTCTTGTCGGCGACAGTGGTGTCGGCGTTGAGCCTATAGACCAGCGGAATGCCGGTCGCGAGCTCGAGGCTCGGGATTGTCTTAGGCGTCAGGCCGTCGAGCACCATCACGAGGGCGCGCAGCGAATTGCCGTGGGCTGCCACGAGGACGCGTTCGCCGCGCATCACGCGGGGCAGGATCTCGCGGATGTAGTAGGGCAGCACGCGGGCCACCGTGTCCTTCAGGCTCTCGCCGCCAGGAGGGGGCACGTCGTAGGAGCGGCGCCAGAGATGGACCTGCTCCTCGCCCCAGCGGGCGCGGGCATCGTCCTTGTTGAGGCCGGAGAGGTCGCCGTAATCGCGCTCGTTGAGCGCCTGGTCGGTAAAGGTCTTCAGATCCGGTTGGCCGATCTCTTCCAGGATCAGCTTGCAGGTGTGCTGGGCGCGGCCTAACACGGAGGTGAAGGCCACGTCGAACTGCACGCCCATCTCCTTCAGTCGATGGCCGGCGGTGCGCGCCTCCTCGATGCCGAGATCGGTCAGCCCCGGATCCTTCCAGCCGGTGAACAGATTCTTGAGGTTCCATTCGCTCTGGCCGTGGCGGGCAAGCACAAGAAGGCGATCCATTTCTCAGCGTCTCCGTAATCTCGTGATGGGTGTCTAGAGCATCGGACGAGAAAAGTGGAATCCACTTTTGGGATCCATCCGATGCTCCCTTTCTTAAGCAACGCATCGTTGATGCGGAAAACCGGGTCCACTTTTCACTGACGTGGCCCTTCGGGTCCGCACGATGCGCTAGAGGTCGTTAAGGCCGAGCACATCAGCCATGGTGTAAAGCCCAGGCTTCTTGTCGAAGCCCCAGAGCGCAGCCTTCACCGCGCCGCGCGCGAAAATGCTGCGGTCCTCGGCCCGATGCGACAGCTCCAGGCGCTCGCCAGTGCCTGCGAAGATCACTGAATGATCGCCAACCACCGAGCCGCCGCGCAGGGTTGCAAAGCCGATATCGCCGGCATTGCGCGCGCCGGTATGCCCGTCGCGGCTGCGCACCGAGTGCTCTTTCAGGGAAATCTTGCGGCCTTCCGCAGCCGCCTCGCCGAGGAGAAGCGCAGTGCCGGAGGGGGCATCCACCTTCATGCGGTGATGCATTTCGAGAATCTCGATGTCGAAATCTTCGCCCAGCGTCGCAGCGACCTTCCGCACGAGGCCTGCGAGCAGGTTCACACCCATCGACATGTTGCCGGACTGGATGATGCGCGCATGCCGGGCGGCGGCTTCGAGCCTGGTGAAATCGTCGTCCTGCAGGCCGGTGGTGCCGATCACATGGACGATGCGGGCTTGGGCGGCGAGGCCGGCAAAGGACACGCTGGCGGCAGGCGACGTGAAGTCGAGAACGCCGTCGGCCTTGGCGAAGACCGGGAGGGGATCGGCCGTCACGCTGACGCCGAGCGGGGAGAGGCCCGCAAGCACCCCCGCATCCTGGCCCAGCGCATGGGAGCCCTCGCGCTCGATGGCACCTACGAGGCGGCAGCCTTCCGTCTCGGCCACGGTCTTGATGAGCATGCGCCCCATACGCCCGGCCGCTCCGACCACGACAAGTCGCATTTCGCTCATGCTCGTTCTCCTATTTGCCTGCGCAAGGCATATAGCGGCTTAAGCCACCTTCGAGAATGCCCTTCCGGTCATCCCCGGAACAAGTCCGGGATGACGGGAAGGGGACGGGACAAACTTCAACCCGGCTGCGGGCCCTCATAACCCTCGATGATGATGATGTCGGCCACCGCATGGCCGTCCCGCTCGGCTTTTGCCGCCTGGTACTCGGGCGAGTCCCAGCAGGCCAGAGCCGCCTCGTAGGTCGGGAACTCGATCACCACGTTGCGGGCGCGCGCGTCGCCTTCCGCCACGCGGTAGCCGCCGCCGCGGACCAGGAAGCGGGCTCCGAACTTGGCGAAGGGGACCGCATTGGCCTTCACGTAATTCTGGTAAGCCTCCGGGTTCGACACATCGACCCGGCCGATCCAATAACCCTTCGGCATCGCTTCAGGCTCCTTCGACCAGCACGAACTCGGCGACGCACGCACCCTCGCGCTTGGCCTTCGCCGCCTGATAATCGGGAGAGTTGTAATAGGTGCGGGCCTGCTCGACGGAATCGAACTCGATCACCACGTTGCGGGGCCGGGCCTCGCCTTCAAGGGCCTCGTAGGCGCCGCCGCGCACCAGCGGGCGTCCGCCATACTTCTTGATCGCCTCCGTCGCGCCCTTGGCATATTCGGCATAGGCCTCCGGGTTGGTGACGGTGACGCGGGCGATGACATAGCCTTTAGGCATGGAGGACTCCTCTGTATGGGGTGTGCAGCGAACGCCAGGAGGCGCGATGCGTCAAGCCGTTGCGTCGCCCATTTCCTTGACGATGGCCTCGGCAGCCGCGCGCGGATCGGCGGCCTTCACGATGGGGCGCGCGACGACGAGATGCGTGGCGCCGTTGCGGATGGCATCACCCGGCGTGACGATGCGCTTCTGGTCGCCTGCCTCTGATCCGGAAGGGCGAATGCCAGGCGTCACGATGAAGCTGTCGGGTCCCACGATGGCGCGCACGCGCTCGGCCTCGGTGGCGGCGCACACGATGCCGTCAATGCCGATCTCGCGGGCCTGACCTGCGCGACGAGCAACGAGTTCCGCAGCCGACACGGGCGCATAGCCGGCCTCAACGAGGTCGTTATCGTCGTAGGAGGTGAGCACCGTGACGGCGAGGATCTTCAGATTCGATCCTGCTTTTCCGGTAACGGCGGCCCGCATGGTCTGCGGATAGGCATGAACGGTGAGGAACGTGACGCCCATGCGCGCGATGGAGCGCACGCCTTCTTCTACCGTGTTGCCGATGTCATGGAGCTTGAGATCGAGAAAGATCTTCTTGCCCTGGCCGATCAGCTCGCGCGCGAATTCAAAACCGCCGGCATAAGCGAGCTGATAGCCGATCTTGTAGAAGGTGCCCGCATCGCCGATGCGCGTCACGATGGTCCGTGCTTCCTCGACGCTTGGAACATCGAGACCAATGATGAGGCTGTCGCGAATGTCTCCCCCTGAAACGGGATTCGTGGAAGGAGACACACCGTTGCTCATGGATGGTTGACCTTGTTGTAGACCCAGACGCGGGCCGGGGGCAGGTTGCGCCAGATGCGGTTCGAGGCTCGGGCTTTGTACGATTGCGAGCGTGCCGGGATCGGCGGCACGACGGCATAGGTGAACTGGATGAAGGGCGCGTTCGGATGCATCAGCTCCTGCGCGATCTCGAGCAGATCCAGGCGCTGGTCCATGGGCTTGGTGAAGAGCGGAAGGCTCGACACGGTGGCGGCGGCGGGCTCCTTCAGAATGCCGGACAGCGTTTCCTTCAAATCGTACGCATCGCCCTGGATGATGGTCGCTTTTGGAAAACGGCGCTTCAGGAGCTGGCAGAATTCGGGGTTGAACTCGACGAGGATCAGCCGTTCCTGCTCCACGCCACGCCGGATCAGAGCGTCCGTCACCGGGCCCGTGCCGGGGCCCAGCTCGACGACAGGCCCCGGAATGCGGCGATCGACGTAAGAGGCCATGGTCCGCGCCAGAACTTTGCCTGAAGGAGTCACTGCGCCCACGACCAGGGGGCGTTCCAACCAGGAGCGGAGAAAGCGGGCTTCGTCCTGAAAGCGGTCTTTCTTGAAGGGCAGTTTCCGGGTCGTAGGCCGTTGGGACGACTGAAGCACTGGGCAGACCCCTCAAGCGGGCGGATCACATGGGTTGTTTAGAACTCAAAGGAAACGACCGTCAAGTTAACTTGATCCGCCAAGCCCATCGAGAAACTCGCGGAAGCGCGAGAAGAAGCCTGAGCTCTCGGGGTGATTTTCCTTCGAGCATTCCTTGTCGAATTCCTCGAGAAGCTCGCGCTGGCGCCTGGAGAGCTTCTGCGGAGTTTCCACAACAACCTGGATGTAGAGGTCGCCCACATCGCGCGAGCGCAGCACCGGCATGCCCTTGCCCTTCAGGCGGAACTGCTTGCCGGTCTGAGTGCCTTCGGGAACCTTCACGAGGGCCTCGGAGCCGCCCAAGGTCGGCACGCTGAACTCGCCGCCGAGCGCTGCCGTCACCATGGAGATCGGCACGCGGCAGAACAGGTCCGCGCCATCGCGCTGGAAGAACGGATGAGGCTTGATGGAGAGGAAAATGTAAAGATCGCCCGGAGGTCCGCCACGCAGGCCAGCCTCGCCTTCGCCAGCCAGGCGAATGCGCGTTCCGTCTTCCACGCCGGCCGGGATATTGACGGAGAGCGTGCGCTCGCGCGTGACACGGCCGGCGCCGCCGCAAGCTCCGCACGGATCGTCGATCACCTCGCCGCGCCCATGGCAGTTCGGGCAGGTGCGTTCGATGGAGAAGAAGCCTTGTGTCGCCCGTACGCGGCCCGCGCCGCCGCAGGTGGGACAGGTCTTCGGCTTCGAGCCCGGCTTCGCGCCGGAGCCTGAGCAGGCCTCACAGGTAATGGAGGTGGGAATCTTCAGCTCGGCGGTCTTGCCGTGGAACGCTTCGTCGAGGGTGATCTCGAGGTTATAGCGCATATCCGCGCCGCGCTCGCGGCCGCCCGCTCCGCGGCCTCGGCTGCGCCCGCCGCCGGCATCGCCGAAGAAGTTTTCGAAAATGTCCGACATGAAGTCGGAGAAATCGCCGCCGAAGCCAGGACCCGCGCCGCCACCATTGGCGAAGGCCGCATGGCCGTAGCGGTCGTAGGCCGCGCGCTTCTGCCCATCGGAGAGGGTCTGATAGGCCTCGTTGATTTCCTTGAACTTGACCTCGGCCTCATGGTCGCCCGGATTGCGGTCCGGGTGATACTGCATCGCGAGCTTGCGAAAGGCGGATTTCATCTCCGCTTCTGTCGCGGTCCTCGCAACGCCGAGAACGTCGTAGTAATCGCGCTTGGACATGTCAGGCGCCCCTGGGAGCGCACAAGCGCTCCGTCATCCCGCCGATCAGACCCTGACGCTCGAAGCTGCTTAAGAAAGGGAGCATCGGATTGATCCCAAAAGTGGAACCCACTTTTGGGTCCGATGCTCCAGCATCGTGATGATTGGTCGATTGATCGGTCATTGTTGTTTCAAGCCATTTCACGAAAACGGCACCCGGCCATGAAACCGGGTGCCGAATTCTCTCAAGACGTGCGCATCGTTTTTAAGCGCGCTTCTTCTTGTCACCCTCGTCGACTTCCTGGAAGTCGGCGTCGATGACGTCGTCCTTCTTGGCCTCTTCGCCGCTCGATGCCTGCTCGCCGCCTTCGCCGGCGTTGGCTTGAGCCGCGTACATGGCTTCGCCCAGCTTCATGGAAGCCTGCATCAGGTCCGTGGTGCGGGCCTTGATGACCTCGGCGTCCTCACCGGCGAGAGCCTGCTTGAGCGCGTCGATGGCGGTCTGGATGCCCTGCTTGTCGGACTCTCCAACCTTGTCTCCGTACTCGGCAAGCGACTTCTCGGTGGCGTGGACCAGGCTTTCACCCTGGTTCTTCGCCTCGACGACTTCGCGGCGCTTCTTGTCCTCCTCGGCGTGAGCCTCGGCGTCCTTCACCATCTTCTCGATGTCGGCATCCGACAGACCGCCGGAAGCCTGGATGCGGATCTGGTGCTCCTTGCCGGTGGCCTTGTCCTTCGCCGTGACGTTCACGATGCCGTTCGCGTCGATGTCGAAGGTCACCTCGATCTGCGGCACGCCGCGCGGTGCCGGCGGAATGCCCATGAGGTCGAACTGGCCGAGCAGCTTGTTGTCCGCCGCCATTTCGCGTTCGCCCTGGAAGACCCGGATGGTCACCGCATTCTGGTTGTCTTCCGCGGTCGAGAAGACCTGGCTCTTCTTCGTCGGGATCGTGGTGTTGCGCTCGATCAGGCGGGTGAACACGCCGCCGAGCGTCTCGATGCCGAGCGAGAGCGGGGTCACATCGAGGAGCAGAACGTCCTTCACGTCGCCCTGGAGCACGCCCGCCTGGATCGCAGCGCCGATGGCCACGACCTCATCCGGGTTCACGCCCTTGTGGGGCTCCTTGCCGAAGAAGTTCTTCACCACTTCCTGGATCTTCGGCATGCGGGTCATGCCGCCGACCAGGACCACCTCGTCGATGTCGCCGGCGGAGATGCCGGCGTCCTTGAGGGCCTTGCGGCAGGGCTCGATGGTCTTCTGCACGAGGTCGTCCACGAGCTGCTCGAACTTCGCGCGCGAGAGCTTGAGAGCGAGGTGCTTCGGACCGGACGCATCCGCCGTGATGTAGGGCAGGTTGATTTCGGTCTGAGCGGCCGAGGACAGCTCGATCTTCGCCTTTTCGGCGGCTTCCTTCAGGCGCTGAAGGGCGAGCTTGTCCTTCGTGAGGTCGATGCCCTGCTCCTTCTTGAACTCGGACGCGAGGTACTCGACGAGGCGCATGTCGAAGTCTTCACCGCCGAGGAACGTGTCGCCGTTGGTGGACTTCACCTCGAACACGCCGTCGCCGATCTCGAGGATCGACACGTCGAAGGTACCGCCGCCGAGGTCGTAGACCGCGATCATGCCGGACTGCTTCTTGTCGAGGCCGTAGGCCAGCGCCGCAGCGGTCGGCTCGTTGATGATGCGCAGGACCTCAAGGCCGGCGATCTTGCCCGCGTCCTTGGTGGCCTGACGCTGAGCGTCGTTGAAGTAGGCGGGAACCGTGATGACGGCCTGCGTCACCGGCTGGCCGAGATAGGCTTCCGCGGTTTCCTTCATCTTCTGCAGGGTGAAGGCGGAGATCTGCGACGGCGAATATTGCTTGCCGTCGGCTTCGACCCACGCGTCGCCGTTCGGACCCTTGATGATGTGATACGGAACGAGGCCCATGTCCTTCTTGGTCATGGGGTCTTCAAAGGTGCGTCCGATCAGGCGCTTGATGGCAAAGAAGGTGCGCGACGGATTCGTGACCGCCTGGCGCTTGGCCGGCTGGCCGACGAGGCGCTCGCCTTCGTCGGTGAAGGCGACGATGGACGGGGTCGTCCGGGTGCCTTCCGCGTTTTCGATAACTTTGGGCGTCGTGCCTTCCATGACAGCGACGCAGGAATTGGTGGTGCCGAGGTCGATACCAATGACCTTACCCATGGCGGGATCCCTCACTTTCAAGCAGACCGCCGAGCCCTAAAAGCAGCTCGGCCCATGGCTTACATGTTGAATGACTTAAACAAGGGCGCTTCGCCCGAAGCGCCTTGCTGGCGCTGATATAAGAAGGCGTCTCAAACGCTGCAAGACGATCCTGAAGGCTAGTTGGCTTCATTGCATGAGAGAAGACCCCTGTTGCAGGACTGCAATAGGGGGTAAGTGGCTGGAACGGCTTGGATTACGGATAGCTTGGATTACGGATAGAAAGACCAGGGCGCCCGAACCCTCTCAAAGGGGGAGGGACGTCGTGCGGGTCATCCCCGGCGGTCCTTTGGGACCGGGAAGGGGATCCACGATCATGCGCAGCGTGATGGATTCCCCTCCCTCGCTTCGCTCGTCGGGAATGACACCCGCCTCGTCACCACCGGCCTTGTGCCGGTGATCCGACGATGGGAAAGGCGCAGCGCTCAATAAGGTCGAGATGGCCCGGACTGATCCCCCGATCGAGTCCGTGGACGGCCATGACAGGAAGAGGACTTATCAGGCGTTCTCAGGCCTCACCCCTCGCCCATGCTCCGCCCCGCCTCCCATCCCAGGATCGCCTGCTTGCGGGTGAGGCCCCAATGATAGCCGGTCAGCGCGCCGGAGCGGCCGAGCACTCGGTGGCAGGGGACGACGAAGGAGATGGGGTTCTTGCCCACCGCCGCCCCGACGGCCCGGCAGGCGGCGGGTTTTCCGATATGGCGGGCGATGTCGGAATAGGTGGTGGCTTTGTCGCGGGGGATGCGCAGCAGCGTCTGCCAGACCCGCACCTCGAAATCCGTGCCGATCAGGACGACCCGCAGGGGCTGCTCCGCCTGCCACTGGGTCGGGTTGAAGATGCGCTGGGCGAGCGGCTCAGTGGCGGCCTCGTCCTTGACATAGCTCGCTTTGGGCCAGCGGCGGGTCATGTCGGCAAGGGCCGCTTCCCGGTCTCCATTGTCCACGAAGCCGAGGCCCGCGAGTCCCCGCTCAGTCGCCACCAGAACCGCCTCGCCGAAGGGAGAGGGGTGAAATCCATAGCGCATCGTGAGGCCCGCTCCGCCGGCCTTGAAGTCGCCCGGCGTCATGGCCTCGTGGGTCACGAAGAGATCGTGCAGACGGGCAGGCCCCGAGAGGCCGACCTCGTAGGTGGCGTCGAGCACGCTGGCGGAGGAGGCCAGAAGCGCCTTGGCGTTGTCGAGGGTGATTGCCTGGAGAAAGGCTTTGGGGCTCAAGCCCGCCCAGCGCCGGAAGAGATGATGCACATGAGTGGTGGAGAGCCCCACATGATCCGCAATCGCCTCCAGCGAAGGCTGGTCCCGCCAGCGCTCGGAGATGAACGCAATGATCCGGCGCACCCGCTCGTAATCGGTTTGAGGCTCCTCCGGCATCGTGAAATGGCCGGGTTCGATGGTGATGTCGCGCAAGGTATCGAGCATGGCGTGTTTCCTCTTGATCGCACTCTAGGCGGTCTGAGGAGGCGGCGACACCCGATTTCTGCGGTACGACTCCTGCGGCGGCTATCTCCCTCTCGGTCCCACCCGGGACCGGGCGCGGTCGGACGGGCCGGGGCCGACCTTCAATCATCGGGGCGGTCGGTGTTCTGGAGAGGATAGTCGATGGTCTGGCAGGCGGCGGCGCTGAGCGAGAGCAGCACAAGCGCAGCGGCGACAAGGCTCTTAGGCATGGCGCAGATCCTGATTGGCTCGTTTCCCTTCACACGGGCAAGAACAGCCTGAAGGCGTCCTGGATACGCGCGCCGGAATTCACTTTCCCTTGACGATCTGAATTGCCGCGTTGGCGGCGCGAATGTCCTCGCCCCGCCGCCACATACCAAGCGCGGTCAATGGCACTCGTGCGCACATTGATCATGATCGGCAAGGGCCTGAATGACCCGGCACTCGCCCACACGGCCGTGGCTGCACTCGTTGATCATGCGCTGCAACTCGGTTCGCAGGGCTGTCAGCTGCTCGATTCGCCTTTCCACCTCGATCATGTGCCTGCGGGCAATTCGGTCGGCCTCGGCACAGGACTGGTCCGGGTTCTCGTTGAGCGCCAGCAATTCCCGAATGGCCTCTACCTCGAACCCGAGTTCGCGGGCATGGCGGATGAAATTGAGGCGGGACACCTCGGCAGGCCCATAGCGGCGCTGCTTGCCTTCGGTGCGCGGCGGCGCAGGCATAAGGCCGACCTGCTCGTAATAGCGGATCGTCGGTACCTTCACGGCCGTGCGGCGGGATAATTCTCCAATCGACAGCATTGTGGTCTTGAACCTCTAGTCACTAGAGATCGTAGAGTCTCTTTCGCTTTAGGAAAAGGACGATTCGCATGGCCGATACCTGCTGCTCAAACGATGCCTGCTGTGACTCCAAGCCGGTCCAGGCTCCCTTGCCCGAGACACTGAAGGCAGGCCCGGCGACGAGCTGCGGAACGGGCGATGCTTGCGGCTGCCATGGAGGTGTCCCGGTCTTTGACGGAGTGGACCCGCGCTACAAGCGCGTCCTCTGGACAGTGATCGCGCTCAATGCGGCGATGTTCGCTACCGAGATGGTCGCGGGCCACCTCGCTCGGTCACAGGCCCTGCAGGCGGACGCGCTTGATTTCCTCGGCGATACAGTGACCTATGGCTTAAGCCTTGCCGTCATCGGCGCCAGCCTGCGCACACGGGCGACAGCGGCGCTCTTCAAGGGGCTCTCCCTGAGCCTGATGGCCCTGTGGGTGCTCGGATCGACGATCTATCAGGTTCTCATTCTTGGTCTTCCGAAGGCGGAGCTGATGGGCGGCGTCGGCGTGCTTGCCTTCATGGTCAACTTAAGCTCGGTGCTCCTGCTGATGCGCTACAAGGACGGCGACGCCAATGTGCGCTCCGTCTGGCTGTGCTCACGCAACGATGCCATCGGCAATGTCGTAGTGGTGCTGGCGGCTCTGGGTGTGTGGGGCACCGCGACCGCATGGCCGGATCTCGCCGTCGCCGCCTTGATGGCGGGCCTCTTCCTCTCATCCTCGGTGCAGATCCTGCGTCAGGCCTGGCATGAGTACCGGGAGGAGGCGATGCAGGTTCCAGCCGTGAGGCCTCGGGACGCGGGAGGGATTCAATAGCCTCTGCTCCACTCCTCTTGTTATGGCCGTCCCCGGACTTGGTCCGGGGATCAGTCCCGGCCATCCATGTCTTAGGAACCACCGCACGAAAAGACGTGGATCTCCGGCCCAAGGCCGGGGTGACGTGAGAGGCGATGGAGGAGGTTCCGAGCCATCCGG
>NZ_LCYG01000050.1 GCF_001017175.1 Microvirga vignae
CTGCGAGCTGAGGATAGGACGCATTGTTCCCATCGTGGGTCGCAGGATACCCACTCTTTGTTTCCAGGAACGTGCCTTGGCGTGTGTGGGTTGGGCAAGCGCGAATAATCGTGGTGCCGAAACCTTGAAGGTTGCTGGGTGGGTTCAAGTGATGAGCGCAAGCGCTTTGGCCAGCGTAGCTCCTGGCGTTTGAAAGCCAAGGGTTTTTTCTCGGCCGGGTATTAAGCCTGAGCGCGACCGCACCCAAGTCGCTCTGGCTATGCACGGACAGGTCTGAGCTCTTCGGGAAGTACTGCCGCAGCAAGCCATTGGTGTTCTCGTTGCTTCCCCGCTGCCACGGGCTCTGGGGATCGCAGAAGTAGACGTCAACGTCAGTCGCGACGCTGAAGGGCTCCGTCGCAAATCCGGAGCAGGGACGAGAAGAATCGACGTGTTTGCGGAGAGGTCAAGCAGTGAGCAGGGCGAACTGCTCAGCGAGCGATAGCTGCCGATTGCAGGCATACTTTGCCTGTTGTTTGCGCATCATGTAGATCAACTCGATGCCTCCCAGGATCACTCGGGAAGAGACAACGGACTGGAAACCGAGCATCGGCCGGATCCGCCGTTTGATAACACGATGATCCTGTTCAATGCGGTTATTATCGGGCATGAATAGGCGCGACACCCCATTCAGGTTTCTGAAGGCTGACAGATCAGGTATCCTCGGCGCACCGGGATAGGGGTGTCGGGAGCACGGAAGGTGGGCAGGCCGTCGTATCTGATGAGCTGAGAGCTCGTGTTGTTATCTGGCCGCCCCTGCGACTGGCCCGGGTGCGCTGCGAGCGCGGATCCGAAGGTGTCGTGTGGCCCACCAGCTCCCGAGGTTATGCAACCCAACAGGAGCCGGAGATGAGGATCATTGCTCTCGATGTTCATCAGTCCTTTGCCCAAATGGCGGTGCTGGACAAGGGAGTTATCCGAGACGCCGGAAAGGTCGATCTCGAACGCAACCGCTTGCTGCGGTTTGCCCAGTCCCTGAGGCCTGACGATGAGGTCGTTCTGGAGGCAACTGGCAACACCAGCGCCATCGTGCGCCTGCTGTCGCCCCTCGTGGCGCGCGTGGTGATTGCCAATCCCAACCTGGTGCGGGCGATCGCCTGGGCCAAGGTCAAAACCGACAAGATCGATGCCCGCGTGCTGGCGAAGCTCTATGCGAGCGGGTTCCTGCCCGAGGTCTGGATGCCGGACGAGGAGACCGAGGCCCGCCGGCGTATCACGGCGGAACGCACCCAGCTGGTCGCGCAGATGACCCGGCTCAAGAACCGGATCCACTCGGTTCTGCACGCCCACCTGATCCCACCCTACCACGGCAGCCTGTTCTCGAAACGCGGGAGGGCCTGGTTGGAGGCCCTCCCGCTCGCCGAGGATCGGCGTCGGGTGATCCTGCGTCATGCCGGTGAACTGGATCGGCTTGGGGCCGAACTCGCTGAGCTCGACAAGAGCCTCGCCCAGAAGGCGCTCGACGATCCGCAGGTCCGGCGGTTGATGACGATCACAGGGGTGAATGCAACTGTCGCGATGAGTGTCCTGGCCGCGATCGGCGACATCAAACGCTTCTCCTCACCGCAAAAGCTCGTGAGCTACTTCGGTCTCAATCCGAAGGTGCGGCAGTCGGGCGATAAGCCCGCCTATCATGGACGCATCAGCAAACAGGGGCGTGCTCATGCCCGTTCGATGCTGGTCGAGGCGGCCTGGGTGATCTCCGGCGTACCAGGCCCTCTGCGGGCCTTCTTCGTGCGCATCAGGAACAAACGCGGCAAGTCAGTGGCTGCCGTGGCAACGGCACGCAAGCTGGCGGTGATCGTCTGGCATATGCTGAGCAAGGACGAGGACTACACCTGGAGACGGCCGGCGCTGCTGCAGTGGAAATTGCGCCATCTCGAACTGGCGGCGGGTCATGCGTCGCACCGGGGTGGCAGGCAAAAAGGATCCGCTGCCGCGTACAGCAAGAAGGCGGTGCGTGCGGCGGAGCGAGAGATGGTCGGTGAGGCCGAAGAAGCGTACCGGCGGTTTGTGGCCAGCTGGAAGCAGCGATCACCGAAAGGGTGCTCGGGTGCCGCCAATGAGGTGCGACGATCCTAAGCTGCGCGGCAGGGTTGCAACCTCACGCCCTGCTCTTCGCTCCGGGGTCACCCGAGCCCGTTCAATATAGCAGAACCAGCCCTGCCGATCCACTCGCCGGTAGGGGCGAGTACCGTACGCACTCTCGTCGCCCAGGTAGACCGGCGAGCCTCTCGTCACACGATGCCGCGCTCAAACCCAGTTTCTGCCGGTCAATACGTGGACAGCGCCTGCCTCAGACCAACAGACGATAAGAAGAATGCTCCCACCGATGTCGAAAACGCCTTGTCAAATACATCCGTCAGATGGGTTGTCTAATCGCAGCTCATTGATCAAGTCCTTTCTCGTAATTGCTCAACGATGTCATTGCCGGCCTTGTGACCGGCAATGACGGGAGGCCGATGTTGCGGCCGTGCTGCTTATTCGTTTGGCATCATTGAGCCGGCCGCCGGGAGCAGGGTTGTCTTCGCGGTCGACACCTGGTCGCCGCATGATGGTCTTCGCAGGGGGGCCTTCCAATGTATTCGACGCAGTCTGCGGGCCGATGACGCGCACCTGCAATCCCATTAACGGAATGGCCTGACCTACGTCCCGGCAGGGACGTCTCGGCGCGTCCGACGAGTGGACGCAATCTGGTTATGGTTCAGCTTCACGTCCCGGCTCGTCTCCCCATGCCGCAGTGCGCTTTCAGGCGGTCGTGCGGGCGGCTCGATCAAAGAGCGTGCCGGTTTTCAGCATCGTGTGCATGATCACCGCGAGCTTGCGTGCTACGGCAACGGCGGCTCGCTTGAAGCCGATCTTCTCCCTCAGCTTCAGCCCCCAGGATCGGAGCGCACTGTCGGCACGGCTCCGGGTCAGGATCACCGTTGCCGCCTCGTAGAGGAGGCCGCGCAGATGCTTGTCTCCGCGTCGCGAGATGTGGCCATCGTAATCGACTTCGCCTGACTGATACCGTCGGGTTGTGAGGCCGAGCCACGCGCCCACTGAACGCGATGTCCTGAAGTTCTCCGGGTCTTCGATCGCAGCGGTGAAGGACGCTGAGGTGACCGCGCCAATCCCGGGAATCGACATCAAGAGCTGGCACGATGCGCTCTCCCGCGCGGTGGCGACAAGCTGTCGGTCGAGCTCGGCTGCCCGGACACGCAGGCTGCGCCAGGCCTCAAGCAGAGGCAAAACGATCCGCTCCAGCCCGCTGTTACCGGCAAGCAGACGGCGGACATTGGTTTCAAACACGCGACCGGCCCCCTTGGGAACGACCAGCCCGAAGATCTTCATGAGCCCGCGGATCTGATTGGCCAGCTCGGTCATGGATTTGAGCCGTTGACAGCGCGCGGCCACCAGCGTGCGGGTCAGCATGCTGTCATACTGCTTGACTCGCACCTCACGGTAGAAGCCCGCCTCTGCGAGCTGCGCCAAGCCGTCGGCATCGTTCGCATCAGTCTTGCTCGGTGCCATATCGAGCGCTGCTTTGGCATGGCGAGCATCGATGCAGATTGCCGGCAAGCCTTCCGCCGTCAGGACATGATAGAACCAGACCGACAAGGGACCAGTCTCGAACACCACTCGCTTTGCCGTGGGCGCGCGCTTGCGGAGCACATCCGCCAGCAATGTCGGATCAGACGGGCATTTGCCGCGCCAGATCCGTTTGCCATTCTGCCGCACCGAGATCGCCGTCTCTTTCAACGACAGTAGAGTAGGCGGTGAGCGCCG
>NZ_LCYG01000051.1:0-140 GCF_001017175.1 Microvirga vignae
TCGTCGGGTGTGAGACCAGGCTCACTCTCCAGGTGAGGGATGAGAGGCTCTGCCATGCGAACACTCAGGGCGTCAAAGAAAAGCGGTCTAGCGGATCATCGGGATCAAGGTGGCATCAGGAAAGCAGGTCTCCGCGAGTC
>NZ_LCYG01000051.1:292-48782 GCF_001017175.1 Microvirga vignae
GCTGTTCTCGCTTGGCAGGGACGTATGACCGGCGCGAGTGAGGCCGAGCTGTGCCCACTCCCGCAGCGGCTTGCCCTGCCGCGGCCCTTCCAGGGTGCAGGAGACCGTTGTCGGAAGGTCCACCTCTATCCAGCCCCGCTCTGGCTTCCAGCCGTGCTCGCGCAGATAGTTCGCAATCGAGCCGAGGCTGTCCGGCACAGAGCCCCAGATGTCGCGCCGTCCGTCCCCATCCGCATCGACGGCATAGCGCAGGAACTTCGAGGGCAGCAGCTGCGGCTGTCCCATGGCTCCAGCCCAGGAAGAGAGCAAGGTCTCCTCCGGCCAGTGACCCTGCTCCAGGATCAGCAGCACCGCCAGGAGCTCCGGATAATAGAGGATGCGCCGCCGGCCCATGAAGGCCTGCGTGGCCAACACCCTCAAGGCGTGGTGCTTGGGCCTGACACGACCGAAATGCGACTCGCGGCCCCAGATCGCGACAAGGATCTCCCGCGGCACGCCATAGCGCTGCTCCAGCTCGTCGAGAACGGCGGCCCACTCGTCCAGAAGGATTCGACCGGCTGTCGAGAGCGAGGTGAGCTGCCCTTCCGAGAAGTAGCGACCGGGGCTCTGGAACTCGGCTTGCCGCTGATCATCCCGCGGGGGTTCTTGGCCGGGGGGCTGCAGTTCCGGAAGGCTCCAATCGAGCGTGAGGGTCATGAGGGCGCGGTCGAACGTCTCGCGGGAAATCCCCTGCTTTTTCGCATCAGGCCAGACGGTGTCCGCCAGCCAGCCGCGAAACTGATCCTCAACCAGCTGTCGCGTGTCTGATCTCTGCGCCTGCGCAGGCGAGTGCTCCGCCGCCACAAGAGCGCAGGAACCTACGGCAATCAGGACTGCAAACACGCGGCATACAGAACGGATGAGCATCATGAGCACCCTAGATCGGGGGAACCGTGACGGGAATACACCCGGTCAGGGCTCGGATGGTTTCAAGTCCTTTTATCCCTGAGAGGCATCTCCTGAGCTGATGGAGTTCCAGGCCTCGTCATGGCCTGCGGAAGAGAAGAGAGCCAATCGACAATCTTGCCCGGCTCAAGACCTCTCGGCTCAAGACCTCTCTTGGGGCGTGCACCCGCGAGCCGCTGCTCCTCAAACCTCTGCCGGCGCTCGGCCCATTCGTTCACCGCGTTGGAAACACGCCCGAAGTAAGCAGCCGGTGCCCCCGCCCCAGCAACGGCTTGTCCTGTCTCGCCACGACGACGGCCCATCCAGACTCCAAACACCCGCTGCTCGCTCCAGCCAATGAACCAGGCGTCGGCATTGCCGGTCGAGGTCCCGGTCTTCCCGTAAGCTTCCCACCGCTTCAACCGCGCCGCGCGTCCGGTCCCATTCTGAACCACCTCCCGCAGAACCGCGTGGGTCGGCTCGATGCATTTCTCGGGGATGACCCTCCTCCGCATGGGGGTGAGAAAGTCGGCTCGGACCTGGCCTCGACCATCGACTACGGCCAGCACGCCCGATGGGCGGACGCGGTAGCCGCCATTGGCCACCGCCGCATAGGCTGCTGTCATGGCCATGACATCGCTCGAGTAGGAGCCGAGGACGAAGCTCGCATCACTGGCGGGTCCAGGATCGATACCGATGCGCCGGCTGACCTCGGCGACGGTCTCAGTCCCGATCTCCTGCGCGAGCCGCACGGCAGCCGCATTGCGCGATGAGGCAATCGCCTCCTTCAAGGTCGTCTGACCGCGATAGCCCAACTCGCCATTCGCCGGCCAAGCCCCTCTGACCGGCTGGTCCATGACTCGGCTCTCCGGAGACTTGCCGGCCTCGCAGGCGGCAATCAGCAGCGGCAGCTTGGCTGTTGAGCCGGCCTGCACGCTGGCTTTGACGGCGTTGTTGAACTGCCGCTGAGACCAGTTCACGGAGCCCACCATCGCCTGCACGCGTCCATTCGGCGCCATCATCACTGCGCCAGCATCATACTCGGGTGGAACGGTTCGTTCCTTGACCATCCTGTTGAGATGTTGCTCCGCGAGATGCTGGATCCGCGGGTTCAAGGTGACAAAGAACCGGACCGTCTCTCCCGGCTGCACATACTTGTCCGCCCACGTCTCCACCACCCATTCGGTAAAGGCCTGCGGCTGAATCCTGAACTCCGGCAGCATGCCAGGGCGAGTTCCGGCCTTTTCGGCCTGACGGCGCTCGTTGTTGGTGATCCTGCCCTGCTCGGCCATCAGCTTAAGGACGAGAAGCGCCCGTTCATGCGCCCGCTCCCGCGTCTTTTCGCGGACCGGATTGAGCCGGGCAGGCGCTTTGACCATGCCGGCCAGCAGAGCGGCTTCATAAAGCGTCAGATCCTTCGGTTCTTTGCGAAAGTAGTGGCGGCTGGCCCGGTACAGCCCGACGATGTCGCGTCCACCAAACTCGATCTGGTTGAGGTAGGCGGCTAGAAGCTCCTCTTTGCCCACTGCTTCATCAAAGAGCCCGGCGTACCAGACCTCGGCTCCCTTGCGCTCAAGACGCGTAAGCACATCGCTCCCACGCAGATCGTGGAACACCAGGTTCTTGAGGAGCTGCATCGGGATCGTGCTGCCGCCTCGGGCCAGGCCGCCTTTGAGTACGGAGAGCAGCGAGACCACATCAACCCCGCCGTGGTCGAAGTAGCGCTTGTCCTCGACGGCCACGATAGCCTTTTTCATCACTTCGGGGATCTCTGACGGTGCGAGAACCACGGGGCAACGGCAGTAGGCATCCCATCCGGTCCTGGTGCGGGTGACCATCACCTGTGGGGATGAGACGAGAAGCCGGAGAGACCGAGGCTGGAGATCCCAGAAGTGCACCGAGTCTGCGGCTTGTGCGGTGGAGAGACTGGTGAGCAGAAGAGCAGTGGCGAAAGCCAGAGCGCGGGTCATTTGAGGCCCTATGACGCGCCGACCGATTCGGCGCCAAGGCCTTCAACAAACACGAAGACTGTGGCTGAAACCGGTATGATGTTACGGTCAAGCTACGACGGTGTCGAGAAGCCCGCCTGCTTGCACTGTTTCCTGGAGAAGCGCACAAGATCGCGGCTCATGGCGAGCCTTCGCCATGCTTGGGCAGCTCGGCCTCAGACCTAAGAGGCGTTGCACGATTGCACGACCACCGCGAAGGACAGTGCCCCTCCCCTTCACTGGGCAGGGTCTGAGAAGTCCAGAGCCAGATCCCAGCCGTCGCCTTGAGTTGATCCCTTGAGTTGATCCGCAGCCTTCCGAAGATCGGAGCGTCCTCGAAGCTCCTGTTCACCACCACCGGCAGCACGTCCTTCTCGGGCGTGTCGAAGGCAGTGGAGCGCCCCTCGGCTCTGGCCGGCCGGCACCTGAGCGGGGATGGCAGGCTTGCGCCGTGGCGGCTGCACGATCTGCGGCGGACGTTTGCCGCCGGCTGTGCCCGGTTGGGTGTGCCGCTGCACGTCGTGGAGACGAGCCTCAACCACACCTCGGGCACCTTCGGCGGCATTGTGGCCGTCTATCAGCGCCACGACTTCCTGGACGAGCGACGGCAGGCCCTGGAGACCCGGGGCCGTTTCGTGATTGGCCTCACCGGAAGCGGCAGCGGCCCTGCTCTCACAGAGTAGGGGCAAGCCACTCCTTGATCTTGCTGAACTTCAGATGGTCGGCCACCGATGTGGCAGCCTTGGCATTCTGTTGAACCGCGTCCAGCCTGGACCTCACCTCCGCCGGCGCAAGCACCTCAGCCTGCCGCCCAATGGCTAATGCGTCCTCCAGGATCTCGAGGCGATCCTGGAAGCTCATGCGATATCTCAGGTGCTGGGCGATATAGACCTCCCGCTCCCACTCCACCTTCGCCGTATCGGCGCAGGCCAAACGGGTGACGAACGGTAGAAGTTGCTGCCGCTCCTCATCACTGGCTTCATCGTTCAGGAGCATCGCCAAGCGGCAGATCGGGCGCGAGAAACACGCCGGCATGGTCTCGACGGCCCGGACCGGCTGATAGGGAAAGCCAGCCGCAACAATCGCCGCCTCGTTGATGCAGGTTCCGCCGTCCTTGCCGGGGAATGCGTGTGAGCCTCGCTTCAGCTTCCAATTCAGGATGTGATCGAAAGTGTCCATGGCAGCCATCCTTGTGGCATGCCCCCACCCAGCGATGGTGATCCTCTGACAGCTCACCTGTCAATCGCAACGGTATGCTATGCCGGAGTACCGAACGTGAATGATCGGTGGTGCGCCTGCTGATTCAGGTGCACCGACCCCCAGTGAGGTAGCCGCGCAACTTGGCATCGACCGCCCAAACCGAGCGCGGTGCCTCCCTTCTCGGTCGGCCGCCACGCGCGCGCTTGGAGGTCAGCTCATGATAGGCACCGTGAAGGAGTTCAATGGCCAGCGTTACGAATGTATCGCCCTCGAGCCGCACAGTCGGCGCGACACTGGAACGAGCGAGCTCGCCGTGTGGGAGTCCGGCTGTGCTCAGTGTGGCGAGCCATTCGTCTTCAAGGCATCGGCCTCGTCAGACAGGTTCATGCCAAGCCGGCGTTGCACGGTTCATAAGAGACCGGGCCAGCGAGTGACCAGTCGCGAACTCGCCGAGATGGAGCGCAAGGTCGAGGAACGGCGCAAGGCTGAAGAGGCTAGGCTTATCGAAGAGAGACGGCTTGAAGAGGAGCGGCAAGCTGTTCTGAGGCTAGCTCGGACCATGGAAAAGCGACGGCTCTGCGGTCCAGCATTTGAGAATTACAACGTTGCTCAAGTGCAATGGCATGAATGGAAGCGCACCTCTATCCAAGCATGGGAATTGTTCTTGGACGGTGATCTTGTCCGCAATGCTTGGCGTGGTATCGGGTACATTCAGGAGGTGGAGGGCAACAATCTGCGCGTTGTCTGGCGCGATGGCACAACGGTCCTTGGCCATTTCTCCGCGTTCGAGCGGCTCCTCCCTATTCCGGTTGGCTACTGGGTGATTGATGAAGAGCATGGCGAGGGCGAGGTCGCTGAACAAAACGGCTATGACCTGACCATTGAGTTCATCGATAGAGAGCGGCGGACGGTAAACAACTATCGGGCCGTTCCGCTCGGCGGCTATCTCCCTTTCCAAGAGGACGCCTGAGCCACGGTGCATTGGCCCTACAACACAACGGCTTGGCGCAATCTGCGACCGGCCAAGCTGCAGATGCGCTGTCCTCATGGGAGAGGGAGAGGGCAGGTCAAATCTCTAGGGCTTTTGCGCCCGCGACCGGCCAAGCACGCAGATTCTCTCAGCCACAAAATAAGGCAACGGGGGTAAAGCGTGAGCAGACCACGTAAGACAACAGCCGAACTGGCACTCAAGGGCGCGTTCCAGCGCAATCCGTCACGGCTGAAGGAGCGTGAAGGTAAGCCAGTCGTGACGGGGCACTCGGGCTTCCACCCGCAACTCTATCGGATGGAGCCAAGACCGTCTGGCTGGAGATGGCGGCTCATGGCACCTGGCTCACGAGCGCCGATGCTCTGCTGGTGGAGATTGCGGCCAACCTGATGGCGGAGTTCCGCTCGGATGCCGCCAACACGCGCCGTGTGGCCGTCCTCGTCACCGTGCCGAACAAACTCGGGTTTGGCCTGGCCGAGCGGTCGAAGATCCGGGCACCGCAGGCCAAGGAGCCGGAGCCTAATCCCTTTGCGGCGTTCTTCTGAACGTTCAGGCGGGCTGCGTGAGCGTCTCAGGCAGCCTGCAGGCTCTGGACCGCTCCTGTCACCGCAAGCTCAAGCCCTCTGCCCCACCCGGTCGGGTCCCTCTCCAGGGCGCGTCTCAGCGGAGGTGCGCGGCCCTGCCCTGAATACAATCAACCGAAATCAAGCGCCGCTAGGTCGCTAAACGTATTGGCGCGGGTGCCTTTCCTCGCGCCATTGGCCGGGCTGACTGCGGGTGCACCGACGGCCCCACACCACTCCATCGGAAAAAGGCACAGGTTGCCGCGTTCCTGCCTCGTCCCAGTTGGTTGAATGGCCCTGAAAGTGCTTAGACTTGCGGTGTTCTTTCTGTGCTTCATCGCTACCCCGCCGCTTGCCACGGCCAACCAGCGCGTCGGATACATGGACGGAGAGGCGTCCTTCAGGAGTAAGGGTCGGATGCGCGCCAAGCACCTCCTCTATATCGCTCCCGCCGTCATTATTGGCCATGCGGCCGCCCAAGAGGCCATCCCGGCTGACGTGCGCGCGTTCGCCGAGCGCCGCCTCGAGTGCAATCACTGGGCAGGCGAGGAACCATATGACGCCGAGCGAGCGGGCCAAATCACTGGCGCGATGGAGCGCCTCCAATGTGAACGGCTCAAGGTCGATGAGATGCAGCTTCGTCGTCATTACGCGGGCTCTACTGCCATTCTCGGCGTGTTGGATGACGTGAGGCGTCAGACCGGTGCTGACGAGTAATAACCAGGGCACGTTTCTGCCATCAATTGCGTTTGTAAGGCGGGGCTGTCCACGGATGTAATGGCAGCCCCGCTTTCTTCTTGCTTCCAAGCTCCAGCCATCTTGTAATCCATCTGACATTCGGAGAGGGACGATGGACCGCATTAAGTTTTCAGCTGCAGTGACGCTAATTGCTCTGAGTTTTGCGCGCCCTGCTCTTGCTGACGATACAGCAGATGCCCTCACTGTCTTCAAAGAGTACGTGGCCCGCTCGGATCGCTTCGACGTGGCGATTGCTGACTTGTATGCGGATGACGCGGTCATTAAGGCAAAGCGCCTTGGGCCCGACGGGCGAATGCAGACCTTCACGTTCACAGGCAGGCAATGGAAAGCCTTGATCCCCCAAGCAATCCCGCTGGCGCAGCAGCTTGACGAGCGGAACAACTTCCAGGATGTGTCGGTCAAGCCCAGCGATACCGGCATCATGATAACCGCCCGTCGCTATTCCCGCATAGAGGACTCTACGACCCCGTGGGCGATCCTTGTCACCAAACAGCAGACAGGCGACTGGAAGATCAGTGCCGAGATTATTGAAAGCCGACCCTAGTTGGGCAGGCTGAGCGCCTTGGCTTGTTCATGCTTTCTCCTGCTCTCACAAACCACCTGCCACTATGGGAGCCGCACGAAGTATAGCAAAGAATCCGCGGACTCATCGAGGCATCCCTTGGAACCGGATTTACTGTATAATCGCGACCGCATTCCATAAAGGCAATTGCGCATAATCCGCCTTCAGGTAGCCCCGGCGGCCAACTTACAACCGTGCTGTATTGTCAACCTCGTGCCTCAAGAAATCGAAGAGGGCTTGAGGCATGCCTTTCATCTCTGAGCGCGGTGGCTCGTCTGCACGGAGCTTGAGGTAAAGTTCGATGGCAGCAACGAGACTTGCCTTCACTGATCCGAAATCATGGCGTGCGACCGTAGCAGCCAGTTGCCCGGTTTCATCAAGCCTATACGCCTCAACTCGTCTCACACCACGCTGCGGGCGCCCCGCACGGCGGTGGAGCATAGGCCCCAGAACCTGATCACGGAAGAAAGCGAGCATGCTGATGGCCTCGAAGAGCTCTCCTCGCAGGGCTCTGGCTGCTCCGTAGTGGAGCCAGATCCATGCCCGGGCCTCAAACCAATCCGGATCCAGGTTCGGCCAGGAAATTTCCGCCCGGTCCAATCTTGCCTCGACGGCCACTTTGTCCCGTGACCAGAGAACGATCGGACGCTCGACGAGCCGATCCAGGTCCGACATCGTGACGAACTTCAAGTCGATATGGAGAAGCTCAGGCCCATAGAGGCAGATCAGGAGGCGGGGCTCGCCAACGTGCTCCCCCGTGAATGCACTCAGCAACGGTCCGAGGCGGCGCGCCATTTCCATTCTGGAAGCCAGCACCTCGGTGTAGGAGTCCTCCTCGACGACGACAACGAGGTCGAGATCAGAGAGCTCATCCATGCCACCATGGATCATGGAGCCGCCGGCAAGCAAAGTATGGATGCGAAGGTCAGTTGAGAGGATGCCGCGGGCTTTATCGAGGAAGGCGGCATGATAGGGGGGAAGTGTGCTCGTCATGTATTCCTCCAAGCCAGCACCTCAGGATACGCGAAAAGATATGAGTTCCATAAAAGGGGTTATCCGAATTGTTGGTTCGAGTGAGGAAGTTGCATATGGCTGAAACGGCAGCAAACAAGGCTATGCTACCCGAGGCAGCGGCGGCCAACTCACCAAAGATGTGTGCCAGGATGTTCTCGGGGATCTGGTCGTTAAAGGCATGGTGAACATGGTGCAGGGAGGCAACGGCAACGCCAAGCAGCCGTCCAGTGTGGGCGCTATATGCATTGTCACAGCATTGTGCCGATGAACATTTCTACGTCATGGCGGGCCACTTACCGGAGTTTCCGCGAATTGGCGATAGTACCGGGTTCGCTGTCCCTTCGGGCCATCAACCACAGTTTCCTAGTCTCGGCATAGCCGAGCGCTCAATTAACGTTATTTTTCCTATCGGAAGGTCATACCTCTGTTCTCGGTAGCAAACAGCAAGACTTTGAATAGGTGCCATCTTTGCCTCACTCTCACACAACTTACAAAATCGTCGGCATCAATCGCAAAATCGTTGGCCGCAAAAGTGTTTGGCTGATTTTTCGCGACGATGAGTTTGTTGGAGCCTTCCCGGCCCGGTCCTTAGCCGAGATTCTGGTGTGGGAGATGGTTGAGGCGAGCTGCGCTGAGCAAAGGGCTTCTCAAGTTCTGATTGAAGATGAGGTTGTGTGCGAGAAACTCCTGTGCCGCTGCTTTAAGGGCGCGTCTCCCGGAACACACCTGTCTTAGTCAAAGATCCCGATGCGCTCGCTGCAGCTTTCCATAACGGTGTTCCGCAAGAATAGTCTTTAGCTCCAAGAGCGTTGCTGTTTCCGTATCAGGGTGAAAAAAGGCGTGTGAGGATCCGTTGACACTCCCCGGTGCCGGGTATGCCGGGGTGGCTGGAGTTGGAATATAGTCGACATCACCTCTCGTCCGACGGAAAATGAAAGCTCCTGGGATGGCTAGAGCTGAGCTGAGCCGATGCTCGACCCTTTAGGGCGCGACCTATCATCGAAAGAGCCCCTTCCTTCCGGGGGTGTGGCGAGTCCAGTCTCTCGGCTCGAAGCCACAACCCAGATCCTTGCGGCCATTGCTCTGCTCGGCGCCCTTGAGATTGGCCTGCTCGCCTCGCTGCTGGCTGGGCTGCTGGTCTACGAGCTTGTCCATGTACTGGCCCCGAGGTCAAGCATCCGCGTGCCCCACCGCACCGGCAAGATCATTGTCGTGTCGCTTCTTGCGACCGTCATCGTGGTGGTGATCGGGGCCGGGATCCTCGGGTTGATGTCCCTCTTGTCCGGCGGGCCCGACAGCCTTGCCATTCTGCTCCGGCGCATGGCCGAGGTGATCGAGAGCGCGCGGCCTCACCTTCCTGCGTGGGCCAGCAGCTATATCCCAGCCGATCCGGAGGAGCTGAAGGCGGCAGCTTCTGCGTGGCTGCGCGAGAATGCGAGTCAGCTGCGGCTGGTGGGCGAGGACGTATGGCGCACCGTGGTGCATCTTGTCGTTGGCCTCGTCATCGGGGCCCTGATCGCCATCAGCCATGAGGCCGGTGATGCCGAGAGTGGTCCTTTGGCACAGGCGCTGCGGAAGCGAGCCCTCCTGCTCGGTGCTGCGTTTCGCAGCGTGGTTTTTGCTCAGGTGAGGATCTCTGCGCTGAACACGGTCCTGACCGGTGTGTATCTGCTAGGTGTAGTGCCGTTGACGGGTGCCCAGCTTCCCCTGATGAAGACGATGATCGCCGTGACCTTCATAGCCGGGCTGTTGCCGGTGATCGGCAACCTAATTTCCAACACCGTGATCGTTGTCGTGAGCCTGAGCGTATCCCCCGTCTTGGCTGCCAGCTCGCTGCTGTTCCTCGTTGTCATTCACAAGCTGGAGTATTTTGTGAATGCCCGCGTGATGGGTGGCCAGATCCACGCCCGCGCGTGGGAGCTGTTGGTGGCCATGTTGGTCATGGAAGCCATCTTCGGGATCTCTGGCCTTGTTGCGGCTCCGATCTACTATGCCTACCTGAAGAACGAACTCGCAGCCCGCAATCTCATCTGACGGCACCGCGAGAGCCGGTCCGATGTAGACCATAGCCTTGGCCCTTTGAAGCCTCGCTTCGAAGCATGCTCATTCCCACGTGGAACGGATCAACTGAACGTCCACTTTGCGCGCGAACGCGGAACCTCGGGTAAGGTTCGCCCCCTGCCAGAAGCTGTCGTTCTCTCGTTACCGGCTATTTTGGCTACCGCACCGCGAACGTCGACCGCATCCTTTGCATTATCGACCGCTGGCTAAAGATAGCCCTTGAATTTCCTCCATCGCTGGCTTGGCTATCACTCTGGGCCCGTTAGTTTGCGGAGCGAAGACTGCTCCGTGAAGAAGCATGACTGAAAGGTGACGGAACCTTCCGGCTGCGATACGCCAAGACAGGAACTTCACACCTGAGCCTGAGGAATCGCTTTGGATTGGGACAAGATCAGACTCTTCTATGAGGTTGCGGAGGCGGGAAACTTCACCCGAGCCGGCGAGAAGCTCGGGGTGAACCAGTCCTCAGTCAGCCGCCAGATCAGTGCCCTTGAGCAGGAGTTGAAAGTTCCTCTGTTTCATCGCCATGCCCGCGGGCTGATCCTGACGGAGCACGGAGACGTGCTCTTCAAGGCGGCTCAAGAGATGCGCCTGCGTCTGGAGATGACACGCCAGCGCCTGACTGAGACCAGTGAGCGCCCGGCAGGAGCTCTCAAAGTCACAGCCACCGTCGGCATTGGCGGCATTTGGCTCGCCCAACGCATCAAGGAATTCCTAGACCTCTACCCTGAAGTGACGATTGAGCTGATCCTGACGAATAGCGAGTTGGATCTCGCCATGCGAGAGGCGGATCTCGCCATCCGGCTACGCCGTCCCACACAACCTGATCTGATTCAACGGCGCCTGTTTACGATCCAGTATCATGCCTATGCCGCCGTCACCTATCTGGAGCGCTTTGGCGAGCCCGTGAGCGTGGAGGATCTCGATCATCACCGCATCCTTAGCTTAGGCGGGGGCCAACCGGAGTTCATTCTTGATCTGCATCGACTAACAATCCTGGGACGCAATCCAAAGGATCCGCGCACCAGCCACTTAACGGTCAATGACAGTCTGGCCCTGCGGCGTGCCATTGAGAGTGGCGCCGGAATCGGCATGGCTCCAGACTACGCCATGAACAGTAATCCCGAGGTCACCCAGGTCCTCCGTGATGTCGAGATGCCGTCACTTGAGGCTTATCTGGTATATCCGGATGAGATGCGCTCTGTCGCACGCCTTCAGGCATTCCGCGACTTCCTTGTCACAAAGGCACAGCGGTGGGCCTATTGATCCGTGGCTTACTTCCACCGAGCAACAGTGTTCTCTTCCCGTGCTGCGCGACAACCGGATCCGCATTGTGGAGCATCAAGGACCGATTAGGATCACACCAAGGAATTCCCTTCCCGTCAGGAAGGTCCGATGTTCCTGTCTCAGGCAGACATTCGGTTTTCTTCCGAGATGTGCCATTAGGAGACATTCCTCCTCGGCTCTGATGTGCTTGCGCCAACTTGAGCGAATAAGCTATTTGCTCCAGACCCCTACGCGAGCCGAGCGCGCTCGGTCCGCCGCAAGCGTAAGTCCCGGGGGTGCATCCGGCGCAGCCCGCCCGCCACCGTTGAACAACACGACCAAGGACAGGTCCATCCTGTCGACTTGGCATCGGTAAACATCTGTTGGACCCGCAGGCTCACAATCCACTTCGCGGCCATCCAGATATTTGGTCAATTCATTGGCACTGCCTGCATCACCATCCGCCTGAACTCCGAACAGGTGAATGGTGCGGCCCTGCAGTGAAAGTGTTGCTGCATCAACAACGTTCGGAACGCCACGAAGTCTATACGTGTTTGCCTGAACAGCCGCCGCCCTAACCGGTAATGATCCCAGTGAACTGGCTCCATGAGACGGTGCAAGGCTTGCCATGCCTATCGGCTCACCGCTCTTGCTGCTCTGAGATTGTTCCGCCTTCTGATGCACGGCAGACGCGGCCCGGTTCCTTTGTCGTTCTCGCCCAAGCTGCTCTTTCAACTCCTGTAGTTCTCTGCGGCTGTCTGCGGCAAGGACCGCATCCTGCCCCCGCAGTTGCTGAAGGGCGTGACGTTCCTCCGCCATGACGGCAAGATCACGCCTAACAGCGTCTGCCCGCTCGCGCTCCTTTTCAAAGGACGCCTTGAGCTCTGCCCATTGTTGAGCGTTTACTGCTGCAGAAGCGGCCTCTTGCGCCCGCAATGCTTGAAGCGCATGCAGCTCCTCCGTAACGGTCGCAAGGTCACGGGAAAGTGCATCCGCCCGTTGCTGTTCCCGGTCTCTTGCAGCTTTCAATTCTGCAAGCTCATCAGATGTTGGCACTACGTGAGTCGCGCCGGAACTATCTGGTGACGGTGCCACGTGCTGCCCTGCGGCAGCCGGAAGCGCGGTGGACTGATTGTCGTCTCGGAGGCCAAGTGTTTGTAGCTCGGCTAACAAGCTTGGCGTTCTAAGCTGGTCTTGGAGGAGTATGGCAAAGGTAGCAACGTTTATTGCCTTACTGAGATGGCTTTCAGCTTCTTCTATTTTGCCGTCCCGAAGGAGGTGCTCGAGATCCTTTGCGAATTGCCGCCGCTCCGGTGAGTTAACAAGCAAGTGCAGGACATTAGGGGCATTGCCAACACCGCTAGTCTCTGTCCGACTTACCGGCTTGGAGTCCCGTTCTGTTGTCCGAAGATCTTGGATGTTAGAACGACTGCGCAGTCCAAGATTGCTCTCCCCTGTCAGTGTTTGGTTCTCGGCCATCACAGGGCCACTCAGCAGCGATCCTGTCAGAACTGCTGCAAGGGTCTTTGCGAAATTGCCACGAGCATCCCGGAGCGCTCGGCTGAATGGCACGATATGCAGTCTCGCGGAACGACTTGTGAGTTCTGCAAAGTTTCGTTCGCACATGTCGGACCTCCATCAGGAGCGCTCCTGTCAGCTCGTAAGCTAGGGCGAGCACTTGGGGTGCTGTTGGATAGGCATCACACAATCTCTTCGACTGGCCACAGCAGTGCTCGTTCTCACACTGCTTACAACGCAAAGGCCACAATCATTCTCGCAAGGCGCTTTAGCAATAAGCCATTTATGAGCAAACAACTTAATCGTATCTTAGCTGCCTTCGTCGTCAATATAGCCACTTTTGGCAGGATCCTTGCAAGAATATCGCCTTAATACCAGGTCTATATTCGTTTTAGTTGCGGCTGAAGCTGAACTGATTATTATTGCAGACACGAAAACCTTCTCGCAAACTTCTGTGCCGACTCCCGATCACGGACGGTTTTTCCTGCTCAGCACACGACTGGTTTCGAAGATAATCACCGGCCGCTCTCCTGCGAAGCTCACAACCAATTCATGCGTCCCAACCCCGCGCGAGCGTTGGTCCAGCTTGGAGTTGACAGCCTCAAAGTCAAAAGCTGAACGCACAGTGCATGTGTTCGTGCCAGGACTGCATCGCACGTTCAGCGTGTCAGGGCGATAGCGATAGTCTCGGTCAGGCCACCGTTGAGCGAAGCGGCGCTTCTCGGCAAGTAGTTCTCCAAAGCTCATCCTCTTTCCGTGGAAGAGTACTCTCGAGCCGTAGAACTCTGGCGTCGTTTGGAGAGCCTGACGGTTTGAGGCGGACCAGAGATTAAGGTAATTGAGTGCCAAACTCTGCGCGGCTTGCTCCTGAGAGCCTGACCGACCTCTGACGAGGCTCGGCCGAGTTGCCATGTCAGAAGTGCTCGTTGGCGCGCCTGCGGGTTCCGAGGCAGATTGGGCATTTTGCTGTCGAGGAACAGCCTGAAATGGACCGGATTGCCCCTGCTGCCCCGAATGCTCGGAAGAGAACCTCTCTGTTGGGGCCTTGGATTTCGGATGAACAGCACTGAGAGAAGATCTTGGCCCCGTCTCTGATGCGGGAGCCGTAATTGCCGGCGCCGATGAGGTCCTTGCTTGGGAGGGAGCCTCAACTGAAGAGCTTGGCTCAGCCGGCTGGGTTGTAAGCGCAGACAGATCGGCTGGCGGGTCAACCCAAGCTCCCCTTGTCTGCCCGAGGGCTGCAGAGCTTAGGAACACCGCAGGAACGACAGTAGCTTTCCAGGCTTGCTTCCATATAGCTCGCATGACGCTCTCCATAGGTCCAGCGTGACTGATAAGCCTAACTGAAGACAACCTGCGCCAAGATCATTCCAGCACAGAAAACCAAGATCATTCCAGCACAGAAAAACAGTCAAACGCGCAATTCGGGCGAAAGAAGGCTCGCCTGCGATGACTTAAGCTGCCTCGTTCCTGCAGCCCAAAATTGACGGCTTGATGCGCTGTACGGTCACACACCGCCATCTCGCCGATGTCCGCACCGGGTCAGGCAGTGAAATTCGCCGACCTTGAGGAACGTCCGGTTGCGCGAGGATTGCTGCCCCTGGGCGCAGGTCGCAGGAGTGCCATTAGCAGCCCTTCGCATTGAGGACCTATGGCACGGACAACCTCATGGGAATGTGCGCCCCTCATGGCCCGAACCATGGGTCGTCCTGTCAGGCTTCAACGCGCAGGTCCTTGCCGGTTCCAGGAGCGTCAGCCTGAAGCCCCTCGGCCAGTGCGATGCTGAGCAGGAAACGCCACTTTCGCCCTGCCTGCGGCCAGATCGGGGTTCCGTTGATGGCAAAGCCTTCCACCATCCACTGCTGCCGCCTCGTCTCGGCGTGGCAGCAACCGCTCCCTCTTTGGCCGTTTTTGTCTCTGGATTTCAATTTCAGCCAAACCAGATCAGAGGCTTAATAGGGCTGATCATTTGAGCCAATCAGCTGCCCGGCCACCTTGATGGAGAGCCACATGACGACATCCGCTTCTATTGCTGGTGAACTGCCGCGCCCCGGTGCCAGGCAATCAATCAGCCAGTTACCCGTCAACCTGTTTGCTTCGGTAATGGGACTGGCCGGCCTCAGCCTCGCTTGGCGAGAGGCCTATCGTGCGTTCGGCCTTGACCTCCGCCTGGGCGAAGCGGCGGGTTGGATCGCTGTTTCGGTCTTCGTCATCCTGGCCGTTGCCTATGCAGCCAAGTTCATCCGTCATCGGGCGGCGTTTCAGGCCGAGTACTCACACCCGGTGATGAGCAACTTCTTTGCCACGATAGCCATCGGCCTGCTGTTGCTGTCGGCGTTCTTGTCCCCTTACTCAACACACCTCGGCCAAGCGGTGTGGCTTGCGGGAACCCTGCTCACAGCGGCTCTCGCCTACGCGGTGGCGCAGCGCTTTCTGAGTGTGCAGCAGAACGCCGAGCACACGCTGCCGCCGTTGCTCATTCCAGGAGTTGCCACCCTCGACATCGCTGTCACAGGTGCGTCGATGCCGTTTGGCTGGGCCTATGAGGTCAACATGTTCGCGTTCGCCGTGGGCTCGGTGCTCGCGCTGGTTCTGGTTGTGCTGATCTTCGGGCGCCTGCGTCACCAGGAGCCTCTCCCCCTTGCCATGCGTCCCTCCCTCATGGTGCTCGTTGCTCCCTTCGCGGTTGGCTTTCTCGCTTACACGAACCTGACAGGGCGCTACGACATGATCGCCTCGATGCTGTTCTACTTCGGCCTGTTCATGTTCGTTGTCGTGTCGCCGAAAGTGTTCCGGCGTGACGTTCCCTTCGGGATCACTTGGTGGGCGATCAGCTTCCCGATGGCCGCTCTGTCGACCGCCGCCTTCAAGTATGCCGATCAGGTTGGGGGTACGGGGCTTCACACGCTCGCCTTTGTGATCTTTGCCATGTTGACCGTCGCGATCCTGATTCTGTTCCTCCGTACGCTCGTCATCCTCATTAACGGCACCCTGCTTCGGGTGTAGCCTGCTGCACGGAGGCGATTATGAGGCGTGTCGCAATTCTGGCTTTCCCCGGAGCACAACTCCTTGATGTTGTAGGTCCCACTGACGTGTTCGCAGAAGCGAACCGGCAGGCCAAAGAACTCCATTACCGCATTGAGGTGGTGAGTTCAGGGACGGGACCTCTTCAAGGCTCATCCGGCCTTCGAATCCTTCCCGACCGCTCGATTCACGACCCTGTTCTTCCCGTTGATACGCTGCTGATTGCAGGGGATCCCACAATTCATAAGCGCCCGGTCGAAGAAGAGGTTCAGGCCTGGGTCAAGGCAACCGCCGCGCTCTCGCGCCGCTTCGGATCCGTGTGCTCCGGAGCTTTCGTGCTGGCCGAGGCAGGTCTCCTTAAGGGGAGGAGTGCCACAACCCATTGGTCACAGGCGGGGACTTTTGCGCGGCGCTATCCCGACGTTTTGCTCGACGCGAACCGCATCTTCACCGCAGATGGTCCGGTCTGGACCTCGGCGGGTGTCACTGCCGGCATTGATCTGGCTCTGGCTCTTGTCGAGGAGGATCTTGGCCGTGAGGTGGCGATGGCTGTCGCACGGGAGTTAGTGGTATTTCTGAAGCGCCCTGGCGGGCAGGCACAATTCAGCGCCCATCTTGCCGCACAGGAGGCCAGCCGGACCCCGGTCCAGGCGGCGCAGGCGTATATCCTGGACAATCTTGCTGCGGATCTGTCAGTGCCCACCCTTGCGAAGCGGGTCGGCATGAGCGAACGCCACTTTGCACGGGTCTTCCGACAGGATGCCGGTGTCACCCCCGCCGAGTTTGTCGAGACCGCTCGGCTCGATGCAGCCCGGCGGCTGGTGGAGGATCCGTCAATGCCGTTGCAGCGGATCGCGACCCGCACCGGCTTCGGGGACATGGTCACCATGCGCCGGGCCTTCATGCGCCAACTCCACGTCTCACCACTTGCCTATCGCAATTCCTTTGCTGGAACAGGGGCACATGCAATGGAATCCACACACGCGAAGCTATGACATTCCGCGCGATCGAATGTTCAAGCGTGCCTATCCATTCGCTCAACCCGCCGCCAAATAGGGCAATACGTGATGATCCTGCGTGGAACGTGAGGAGAGATTCACAATGAGGCCGACCAATGTCGGCGATCATCCGGAGAAGAAGCGCTTTGAACTCGCAGTCGAGGACATATACGCTATGGCATATTAGCAGTTGTGACGCGGTCTGGAAGACGCGGGATTACCTCTCTGAACCTCAGCGTAAGATCTTCTCCAGGTCGCTTCGGCAGATCGCGAAGGTCCGGATCGGGTCAAAGGCGGCCTTTGAGCGTGGCCGTGTAAAGGTCCGCTCACCGTGCGAATACGGACGTTCGTCTTAATTCCGGAAAGTGCCAGTTCCTGACGTTCCCCTCTGATCATTTCCTGCGCGGCTGCTGCTCCGGATTAACGGGGCGCTTACTCCCCTGCCCGATAGTGTCAATCTACGTGCAGAAATCCGGATAAGCACGGGACTCAGCAGTGCCCTTTCCAAAGCTCATGCTTCCTTTATGCCACCTCGATGAGAGCCTGACCGTTGCGCGCCACCACGCGTCCGCCCTTGATGACAATTCGGCGTGGTGCACGGTTTACGACCGCTTCCGCGAGGGTCTCGCCATCGAGCAGGACAAGGTCTGCCTTGCAGCCGGGGGCAAGGCCGTAATCCTCCAGACCCATTAGCCGCGCGCCCCCCATAGTGCACGTGTCGAGGGCAAGAGCCACCTCGTCGTCCCGCCGGAAATTGTTGCGCAGGCCCACCAGCACTGCGCGCTCCAGCATATCCGCATTGCCATAAGGCCCCCAGGTATCGCGCACCCCGTCGGAACCCGCTGCGACTACGACACCTGCCTCCACGAGTCGTTTCACGGGCGGGACCGGCCGCGAGGCCGGGGCTGTGGTGAGGATATGGACCCTCGCCTCGGCAAGGGAGTCGATGAGGCTCGCGACATAGTCCTGATCAGCCATGCCGAGGCAGAAGGCGTGGCTGATAGTGACCTTTCCCTGCATGCTGAGAGCCCGCGTGCGCTCGATGATCAGCTCCATGGAGAAAGCGCCCAGCTCCGCCGGCTCGTGGAGGTGAATGTCCACCGGCACGCCGAAACGCTCCGCAAGGCGGAAGATCACGTCGAGGTGCCCCTTGGGGTCGCGGTCGATGGCGGAGGGATCGAGCCCGCCGACCACGTGAGCGCCGAGCCTGAGCGCTTCCTCCATGAGTTCCACAGTGCCGGGCCGGATCAGCATGCCGCTCTGCGGAAAGGCCACGATCTCGATATCCACGATGTCGCGGTAGGTCTCACTCGTGCGCAGAACTCCCTCGATTCCAGACAGGCCGATCTCGGTGTCCACGTCTACGTGCGATCGGATCGCCGTGGAACCATGAGAAACCGATAAGATCGCCTGACGGGCGGACTGACGGGCAGGATCGATCCCGAGGCGCTTCTTTTCGGCGCGCTCGTTCTCGATCTTGTCGATGAGCCGCGGGCCCACCTCGTTCCGATACCAGCCCATGCCGAGCAGGGTCTTGTCGAGATGGGTATGGGCCTCGACGAGGCCGGGAATGAGGATCGCATCGCCACCATCGATGACCTCGACCCCGGGCGACGCAACCTCTCCGCAGGCGGCGATGCGCCCGCCGCGCACGGTTAGGCTCGTGGCCGCTTCGCCCATGGGCCGAACCCGGGTGATGTACAGATCGCCGGTCATGCCGCTTATCCTCACCTGCTCCACCAAGGCCCTGCGTTCACTCTCTGGAATGGTGCAGCCGGCCTAAAAGAATCGCTTTCCAGAACGAGCTTATTGTATACAATCATGAATGCAACTGCTTTTGTAAATTGGCTCTTGGTGCGAGATCGAAATGGATACTAAATGGTGGCGAGCCCACCTTGCCCCGTCAGTCCCGTCGAGCATGCCCAATCGTTCCTCGAAAACAGCCGGATCCCGGAGCGAATCCGTTTATTCCGGCTTGCGCCGCGCCATCATCGAGCAGGCCCTGATGCCCGGGGACAAGCTGACGGAGGACGTAATTGGCGAGCGGTTTGGCGTCAGCCGGACGATCGTCCGCACCGCGTTGGCCAAGCTTAATGCGGAAGGGCTCGTCGACCTTCAGCCCAACAAGGGCGCCACCATCGCCCAACCGAGTCTGTCGGAGGCGCACGACGTGTTCGAGGCACGGATGTGCCTTGAGCGACAGGTCCTTGCGCGCTTGGCCGAGCGGATCACCGATCGGGAAATCGCCATGCTGGAGCAGCATGTGGCCCTGGAAACGAAGGCCAATGCCCATGACGGCCCGGCCGCAATCCGCCTTGCCGGCGAGTTCCACATCCTCCTGGCGGAACTGTCGGGCAATGGGGTGCTCGCCCGATTTGTGGACGAGGTGGTGTCCCGCTGCTCCCTAATCCTGGCTCTTTACAGCCGTCCCCATTCCTCGGATTGCTCAATCAACGAGCACCAGCAGATCATTGAGGCTCTGCGCGCCCGTGACGCAGCTCGCGCCATGAAGGCGATGGACCATCACCTGCAGGCAGTGACCGATCGCGCCCTTCTCTCGTCGAGCTCCGACAAGCACCGCGACCTCCGCTCGATCCTCGACCGCTACGCGAGCTGAGGTGTCACCGGCCCTGCGCCGGGACTCCTTCCTTCTCTCTTCTCCTGAGATCCTGCCCGGCCGTCCCGGACAAGGGCAGATTCGCGCGTGGATGCCTGCCGTCGATTTTCTCCGAAGCGAATTGACGCCTCTTCTGTTGTATGCAATTTTTTCTATTTATTGGATACAATAAGTCCAAATCAGAGGGTTCAAACGGAGGCTTACAATGAAACCACGTCTCGCCTTATGTCTCTCCGTCGCGATCGGGGCGCTGATGGGCTTCGCCGCAGAGGCGAAAACCCTGCGGTGGTCGTCGCCGACGGATCTCACCACGCTCGACCCATATGCCCACACGGAGAGCTTCACGACGAGCATGCTGCACCACGTGTTCGATCCACTCGTGCGCCGCAGCCGAAATCTGGAGCTCGAGCCGGCACTTGCGGTGAGCTGGAAGACCGTAAGGCCGGATACCTGGCGCTTCGAGCTGCGCCGGAACGTGAAGTTCCACAACGGCAATCCCTTTACGGCCGATGACGTGGTGGCTTCGATCAACCGGCTTCTCGACCCCGGCGCTCGGGCGCGAGGCAACATTTCCACGGTGACTGGTGCGCAGAAGGTCGACGACTATACGGTCGACATCACCACCAAGGGACCCTACCCACTCCTCCTCAACGACCTTGCCGGCGTCTACATCATGGACAAGGAATGGATGGAGGCGAACGATGCCCTGAAGCCGGGCAACATCGCGACCGGCGTCACCACCGCCGCCTCCAGCACGGCTGTCGGCACCGGCCCGTTCAAGGTCGAATCCTACAAGCCGGACGCCGGTACCGTCTTCGTGGTGAACCCCGATTGGTGGGACAAGACCCAGCACAATCTCGATCGCATCGAGTTCAAGCCGATCAAATCGGACGCGACCCGGGTCGCCGCCCTGCTCTCCGGCGAACTCGATCTGATCGCGCCCGCACCCCTGCAGGATCTGCAGCGGATCAGCGGATCCTCCGGCTTCAAGGTGATCGAGGAGCCGTCGCTGCGCCTTATCATGCTGTCATTGAGCTTCCGGCCCGAGCTCAAGGCGATGCCGGGGCAGAAAAATCCGCAACTCGATCTCAAGGTGCGCCAGGCCATGTGGCATGCCATCGACTTCGAGGCGATCAAGAAGCGCGTCATGCGCGACAGGTCCCGCAATACGGGCACCCTCGTCGCGCCGCCTGTCCCCGGATATTCCAAGGACAACGACAAGCCGTTCGGCTACGACCTGGACAAGGCCAAGAAGCTCCTCACCGAGGCCGGCTATCCAAATGGGTTCAAGACCAAGCTCAACTGCCCGAACGACCGTTACATCAACGACGAACAGATCTGCGTCGCCATTGCGTCCATGTGGACCAAGGTCGGAATCCAGACGGAATTGCAGACGGAATCCCGCGCCACCTATTTTCCCCGTCAGGATCGCCACGAGTTCGACGTCTCGATGGTCGGCTGGGCGACCCTGCCGCCCATGGACGGGTTCAGCGTCCTGTCCTCGCTCCTGACCGAACAGAAGGAGGGCTATGGCGGATCGAATTCGGGTGCCTACAGCAATCCGCAGATCGAGGAGCTGACGCGCAAGGCGGCAGTGGAGCTCGATGAGGAGAAGCGTCGCGCCATGCTGGTGGAGGCCCTGAAGGTTGCACGCGACACCGTGGCCTATATCCCGGTTCACCAGCAGCCCGTGGCCTGGGCCATCCGCGACGGTGTCGAGGTGCCCCAGTTCCCGGACGAGTACGTGCGCCTCTGGTTCGCCACCGTGAAGTAAACCTTCCTTCGATGCTTGTGCGGCCCGTTTCACAGCGGGCCGCAGGAGGCAGCCATGTTGAAAGTCCTTCTCTCCCGCCTCGGGCAAGCAGCGCTGGTGATGCTGGTCGTCTCGGCGATATCCTTCGTGATGTTCCGCTTCGTGGGCGATCCTGTCTCATCCATGTCGCGCGAGAATGCCAGCGTCGAGGAAAAGGCGGAGCTGCGCCGCTCGCTCGGGCTCGACCAGCCGGTCGTGGTGCAGTACGGCCGCTTCCTGGCGCGGACGCTGTCGGGTGATCTGGGCATCAGCTATCGCAATCAGCGTCCCGTGACGCAGCTCATCGCGGAGCGGTTGCCTGCGACTCTCGAGCTCGTCCTCGTCGCCACGATCCTGTCCCTCGCGCTCGGCATTCCGCTCGGCGTCCTGTGCGCCCTGAAACCCAACGGAGTGGCGGCGCGGCTCGTGCAAGCCTTCTCGCTGATCGGCATTTCCACGCCGACTTTCGTGACAGGCATTGTGCTGATCCTTGTCTTCGCCGTCAGTCTCGGATGGCTGCCCTCCTTCGGTCGCGGCCAGGTGGTGGATCTCGGCTGGTGGAGCACCGGCTTTCTCACCTTGAGCGGCCTCAAAGCCCTGATCCTGCCCGGCATCACACTCGCGCTCTATCAGCTCACTCTCATCATGCGGCTCGTGCGGGCCGAGATGATCGACGTGCTCTCCAGCGATTATATCCGCTTCGCGCGGGCCCGCGGCCTTCCCAGGCGCTACATCCATTTCCATCTGGCGCTCCGCAATGCGCTGATGCCGGTGATCACCGTGACCGGACTGCAGATCGGCTCGCTCATCGCCTTCGCTATCGTCACGGAGACGGTGTTCCAGTGGCCGGGCATGGGCCTGCTCTTCATCCAGGCCGTCAGCTTCGTCGATATTCCCGTCATGGCCGCCTACCTCCTGTTCGTCGGCCTGCTTTTCGTTCTCATCAACACCGTGGTCGACATCCTCTATGCCGTCGTCGATCCGCGCCTGCGTGCGAGGTCCGCATGAAAACGGCCGCTTCCTCCCCTCGTCCTATGTCGCCGAGCCTGATGACGCGGATCGGCGCGCCGATCTCCGTCATGATCGCCGGAGCTCTGGCGCTCCTCATCGTCGGCTGTGCCCTGATGGCATCATGGATCGCACCCTACGATCCGACGGATCTGGCTAGTTTCGAGCTGATCAATGCCGAACTGCCGCCCGCCTTCACGGCCGAAGGCGACAGCCACTTCCTGCTCGGCACGGACAACCAGGGCCGCGACCTTCTCTCCGCCATGCTCTATGGCGCGCGCGTCTCCATCGCCATCGGCGGCGGAGCGGTGCTCGTGGCAGCGACGCTCGGCGTGATCCTGGGCCTGCTCGCCGGCTATTTCGGCGGCAAGGTCGATGCCGTCATCATGCGCATCGCCGATGTGATTTTGAGCTTCCCCACCATTCTGCTCGCGCTTCTTGTGAGCGGCATTGCCCGCGCACTCTTTCCCGGTGCGGCAACAGCCGAATGGGCTCCGGTCATCCTGATCTGCGCCATCGCGATTCACGAATGGGTGCAATATGCGCGCACGGTGCGCGCCGCGACCATGGTCGAGACCGCCAAGGATTATGTCCGCGCCGCGAAGGTGATCGGCCTTCCGCCCTCACGGATCATGCTGCGTCACATCCTGCCCAACGTGATGAGCCCGGTGCTGGTGATCGCCACCATCAATCTCGCGGCGGCGGTGTTGACGGAAGCGACGCTTTCCTTCCTTGGCGTCGGCATGCCCCCCACCTATCCATCACTCGGGACATTGATCCGCATCGGCAACGAGTTCGTCTTCTCCGGGATCTGGTGGATCGCCCTCTTTCCGGCCCTGACTCTGGTGATCCTGGTTCTGGCAGTCAACATCGTGGGCGACTGGCTCCGCGACCGCTTCAATCCCAAACTTCGGGTGAAACGATGAGCACGCTCCAACCTCCCGTTCTCGCCATCGACAATCTGCGCGTCGAGTACCCGCTCGCCAACGGCACCACATTCACTGCCGTCGAGAATGCTTCGATCACGATCGGGCCCGGCGAGATTCACGCCCTCGTCGGTGAATCGGGCGCGGGCAAGACTACGATCGGCAACGCGGTGATGGGTCTTCTGGAGAAGCCCGGCCGCATCGCCGCAGGCACGATCCGCATCGGCGGAAAGCCCTTCGATCCTGTGGCGGGCTCCGCAGAGGGCGTCGTGCTCGGCAGGGATATCGGCGCGGTGTTCCAGGACCCGATGACGAGCCTCAACCCGCTCTTTACCATCGAGAGCCAGCTCACCGAAACGATGCGAACGCATCTCAAGCTGGACAAGGCGGCCGCACGCGCCCGCGCACTCCAGCTGCTGAAAGCAGTGGGCATTCCCGAGCCGGAGCGGCGCCTCAAGGCCTATCCGCACCAGCTCTCGGGCGGTCAGCGCCAGCGCGTGGTGATCGCCGCCGCCCTGTCCTGCGATCCGAAGCTCGTCGTCGCCGACGAACCGACCACCGCACTCGACGTGTCAGTGCAAGCGCAAATCCTCACGCTTCTGCGCGATCTCGCCGACCAGCGCGGCATCGGGATTCTTCTCGTGACGCACAACATGGGCGTCGTGGCGCAGATCGCCGACCGGGTGACGATCATGCATCGCGGGAAAGTGGTGGAGACGGGCCCGACTGCCGAGGTCCTGCGTCGCCCGAAGGCTCCTTACGCGAAGGCTCTGATCGGCGCAGTGCCGCGCATCGACGTGCGGCTCGATCGCTTCCCGGTCCTCGGTGAAGAAGGCAAGGGCCGCGCGGCGGAAGCCCGCGCCGCCTTGCGGGCGAAGGCGGAACGAACCGACGCGACCACCGATGGAACGCCGATCCTCGCCGTCGAGGATCTCTGCGTCGATTACATGACCGGCGGCTGGCTGCCCGGATCGACGGGACACCGCTTCCGGGCGGTCGACAAGGTGAACTTCACGGTGCGCAGCGGCGAGGTCTTCGGCCTTGTCGGCGAGTCCGGATGCGGCAAGACCACCATCGCCAATGTCGTCTCCGGTCTCGTGCGTCCGACGTCCGGCCGCGTGATCTATCGCGACAAGGTCATCGCCGGCGAGGGAACAGTGCGCCGGATCGGCCCTTTGCGACAAGCGATCCAGATGATCTTCCAAGACCCCTACTCCTCCCTCAACAGCCGCCTGCGGATCGGCTCGATTCTGGCGGAGCCCATTCTTTTCTATCGTCTCGCCGCGACGAAAGCGGAAGCGGAGCGGGACGTGGGTCAGCTCATCGAGGCCGTGGGGCTCGAAGCCGAAGCGGCGCAGCGCTTCCCGCACGCCTTTTCGGGCGGCCAGCGTCAGCGCCTGTCAATCGCTCGCGCACTCGGCGCACGGCCCAAGCTCATCGTCTGCGACGAGCCGACCTCCTCGCTTGACGTCTCAGTGCAGGCCCAGATCCTTAACCTGCTCAAGGATCTGCGCGACGCCACGGGCCTGACGCTGCTTCTGATCAGCCACGACCTCGCGGTGGTGCGCCAGATGTGCGACCGCATCGCGGTGATGCGACGTGGAGCCCTGGTGGAGGAGGCTGCGTCCGAGACGTTGTTCACGTGTCCCCAACATCCCTATACGAAGGAGCTCATCTCCCTCGTTCCAACCCTCGACCGCATCCGCGGCGAAACGCATGCCGCCTGACGACCGGAGTATCGCATTCAATGGCTGACATCATCATTACCCATGGCATCGTCGTCACGATGGACCCGCAGCGACGCGTCATCGAGGATGGCGCCGTCGCCATCGAGAAGGACAGGATCGTTGCCGTCGGCACGACCGACGAGGTGCTGGCTCAGCACCGGGCTCCGACCGAGATCGATGCGAGCCGCAAGATCGTCATGCCTGGACTGATCGACGGCCATGCTCATGCTGGGCACGGCTTCATCAAGACCATGGGCGGTGGCGACGGACAGCAATGGTATGAAGCCTGCGAGAAAGCCTATACGGTCGCCTCGACGCCAGAGTTCTGGCACGCGGAGGCGCGGCTCGCCGCGCTGGAGCGCCTGCGCTTCGGTGTCACCACGGGCGTCTCGCTCCTCGGTGGCGGCGACACCATCCTGCGCACGGACGAGCCAGTCTATGGCGATGCCCATTGTGAGGGCGTGCGCGAGGTCGGCACTCGCTCCGTTGTCGCGGTGGGTCCGACGCGACCGCCGCATCCGCGTATCTATGCCCGCTTCGTCGACGGCACAGCGGTGGAGCGGCCGGTCACCTTCGAGGAACAGTTCGAGACCTGCCGAACGCTCATCGAGACCTGGCACGGCAGCCAAAATGGCCGTCTCAACATCGCTCTCATCACGCCGACCCTGCGTCCCGAGCATCGTGAACAGCTTGGGGCCGTCAATCTCGAGGAAGCGCGCAGACAAGCCCGGATGACGGCGGATCTCGCCCGAGAAGCCGGACTCGTCTTCACACAGGACGGACACAACAAGGGCAGTGTCGCCTATGCGAAGGAACTCGGCATCCTCGGTCCCAATGCGCTCCTCTCCCACGCCACCGATCTGACGGACGAGGAGATCCGCATCGTTGCCGACACGGGTACCCACATCGCTCACAACCCGAGTGCCATCGCCTCGATCCTGGGACGTTGCCCCGTCCCGGAACTGCTGGAGGCCGGCGCCAATGTCTGCCTCGGATCGGACGCGACGGCGCCGGACCGCTCCGGCGACATGTTCCGCCACATGCAGCAATGCATGCACTACCACCGCAGACACTTTCGGGACCCGACCTGGCTCCCGCCTGGTCGCGTGTTGGAAATGTGCACCATCGATGCCGCAAAGGCGCTCGGCATGGAGAAGGACATCGGATCGCTCGAAGCGGGCAAGAAGGCGGACGTGGTGTTGCTCGACCTGCGCCGACCGCATCTCTACCCGCTGAACATGCCCGTGTTCCGTCTCATCTATTTCGCCAACGGCAACGATGTCGATACGGTGATCGTCGACGGCCGCATCGCACTGAGGGATCGCAAGGCCACCTTCGTGGATGAGGACGCGGTGCTCGACGATGCGCAGCGCGAGACGGAAGCGATGCTGGATCGCACCGGTTTCCGCTTCATGCTGGAGACTCCCAAGATGTTCTGGAACCACGTGCGGGCGACGGACCAGATCGAACACTAACGGCTCGGGAGGCGGGCCGGCGGCTCCCCCTTCCCCAACTCCCGACGCAATGACCATGGACCGCGGCCACCGCACCGGCAGCCGCGAAAGGAGAGGTTTTGCCTTCCGTGAACTCCTTCGAGATCGAACAGGCGCCCTATGCCAAGGCGCCGCCCAAAGCCCGGCATGCTCCCCTGACGAGACTGCTGCTGTTTACAGGTCTTTGCCTAGTCCTCGGAGCCCTCAACATGCGACCGGCTCTGACGAGCCTTGCCACCGTGCTGACCGACGTCGAGCAGGATCTCGCCGTGGGGCGTCTCTGGACCGGTTTCATCACCACTGCCCCGGTCCTGTGCTTCGGAATCTTCGGGCTGCCCGCGCCCTGGCTCGCGGGACGACTCGGCCTGGAGCGCGCCATTGCCCTGCTGCTCCTGTTTTTGTTCATGGGCCTTGCCCTGCGCACCCAGGTCTCCAGCGCCGGGCTCGTCGCCAGCACGCTGATATCGGGAGCAGCCATCGGCATGGCCGGAGTGCTCCTGCCAGTCGTCATTCGCCGCGATTTCCCAGAGCGCGCCGGAATTGCGACCGGCGTCTACACCATGGCGATGAGCATTGGCGGCGCGAGCGCGGCCAGCCTGACCCCGATCCTTGAGCGGGCGACCGGTACCTGGACCTCCGCCCTCGCGATCTGGTCCCTGCCGGCGCTTGCCACAGCCCTCGCCTGGGGCGGCTTGGCCCTCGTCTCGCATCGCGCCAGCCGGATGGCCCGGCTGCCGCACTTCTCCGCTCTCCTGCGCGATAGGGTCGCCTGGAACGTGACCGCCTTCATGGGCCTTCAGGCAGGACTTGCCTTTATTGTCCTCGGTTGGCTCCCGACCCTCCTCAGGGGCCGCGGCTATGGCGGCCTGGAGGCGGGCCTCGTCACGTCCATTTCGATCCTCGCACAGGCGATCACTGCCCTGATGGTGCCTTCTTTGGCGACCCGGCGTGTCTCTCCGGCTCTGCTGGTAATCCTGGTGCTGGGGGCGACCATCGCCGGCTTCCTGGGCCTGCTCTACGCGCCGGTGGAAGCACGCATCATCTGGGCCCTTGTGCTTGGTCTCGGTCAAGGCGGCCTCTTTGGCCTTGCACTCCTGTTCATTTCCCTGCGCTCGCCCTCACCGGAAGCGGCGGCCATGCTCTCGGGTATGTCGCAGAGCATTGGCTATCTCGGTGCCTCCTTGGCTCCCTTCATGGTGAGCATGCTACGAGGCTTCAGCGATGCCATGGGAGGTCCCGCCATGTTCTTTCTTGCTATTGCCGCCCTGTGCACCGTTTTTGGTCTGCGTGCCGCACGGCCCGGCTTCGTCCTCACACAGATGGGAGACTCGCACCCGCTTCTGAGTTCATTACCCCATAGGAAAGGGTCATGAGCAGACGGGTCGCAGGAGCCTTTGGTGCCCGGGTGGCGCTGACGGTCGTTGCGGTCGCGCTTGTCGCCACGTCAACTTCGTCCGCCTCCGCAGCAGCTTCGAGGCGGAAGCCCGCACCCTGCATCGCGTCGTCTCACAGCGAGCAGACCAGCACGAAGCGCATCTGACGAGCCTTGCCGCCGTACTGGCCAGTCTCGACCACTCGCTCGCGACCCTTCGCGCCGTCGCCGAGGCCGTTTTGCGCTTTTACCCACGGATCACGGCTCTGTCGCGAATTTTCGATGACGACAGAAAGAGGGCTATTCCACCCGCAGGTCTCACGCGGCCAGTCTGTCGAACTGTTCGGCGGGGATAGCGGCCGATTACAGGCATACTTCGCCTGCTGTTTGCGCATCATGTGCACCATCTCGATGCCACTAAGGATCACTCGCGCGGACACCATCGGCTTGAACCCGGGTATCGGTCGAATTCGACGTTTGATGGCGCGATGATCCTGCTCAATGCGATTATTCAAGTAGGCACTTTGTCGGATCCGGATAGGTTTCAGATCATGTCGCGACCTTTCCTGGAGCCGGTCTGCAGCATCGCAGGACAGGATGGCTTCCCGGTTCGTCTGGCTGCCGTCGATGACAATCCTCTCGGATCGGCCGTGGCGCTTGAGCGCCTTGTTTAGAAAGCGCTTGACAGCAGTCAGATTGCGCCGCTCGCTGAACCAGAACTCGACCGTGTCACCATTGCTGTCAACGGCGCGGTAAAGATACATCCAGCGCCTACGGACCTTGATACAGGTTTCGTCCACGTGCCATTTCCGGCTGACGCTTCGTTTGCGAAGATTGAACTGCTCAAGCAGTTCGGGCGTGTACCTGACGGCCCACCTGTGGATGGTCGCATGATCGACCGAGATGCCCCGCTCGGCCACCATCTCTTCCAAATTCCGGAGGCTGAGAGAATAAGCCAAGTACCACCGCACGCGGAGCAGGATTATCGAGTGATCAAAATGCCTGCCCTTGAACGCGCCACCCTCCTCCCCGAAGCCAGGGAAGCAGTAGCTGAAACTCTGAACCAAAACGTTTGCGACACATCCGGCGATGAACATGCCTCAAGAGCTCACACATCGTCCATTCAGAGTCGTCTGCCACGAATGCTGAATATGAGATTGCTGCAAAGGGTACAGACATACTTCCGCAAGCCCGAACTGCCGCCAGCAGTCCAGTTGCAAGTGGCTCATATTGATGAACGGGTGGAAGCTCACGCTCAAAGCGAGCTCAAATCAGGGATGTGCTGCGCCGGTACGAGAGAGGCAGTCTCGAAGAAGCTGAAGCCGTCAAAGAACTGCTCAAGATCCTGTGCTGAGAACAATCCAGGCTTCTGTGTGCTCCTACCCTACCCGCCCCTCAGCACATAGCCGCGTCGGCGCTTTCGCTGGAGCCAGGTCTCAAGGGCTTCTACGGCGCGTGATTGGTTTTCGTAGATCTCAATTCTCCTCCGCCCCTGTCGCCCAATGCGGCCCCACTCACGTATGAGCGTCGCATCACCAAACAGGCTGGGCTCGATCGAGAGCACATAATAGCGAGCCATGTTGCAGCTTGGATCGCGCCTGTCGAGGACCAGGTATTGGATCGTGTCTTGGGACATGCGCCAGTGTCGCGCAAGCCGGCCTATACGGTCCAATCAAAGTCCTGAATCCATCAAGCGCTAACGATTCACAACTGTGATGCACCCTGCCATTGTGGAGTTTCAGCCTCCCAGTGGCTTGCCCGTGAGAAGCACCTTGATGCTCTGACCCTGTGCTCCCTGCGGCCCGGCAAGCCCGCCAGTCAGTCATCTCGACGTGCATAGTCCCTCTCCCTACGACATTCGGCGCCTGCGCATGGCGAGAAGTTCGACACTCAGGTCAACCTTGCCGGCTTTGACCAGGCGCGCCATGGCGCGGAAGTAACCGCCCGGGTTCTTGATCCGGCCTTCGCCGCTGGAGACATCGGCATCGTAGAGCTGGAGCACATAGATGACCGTAACCGCGGCCCTGACCAAGCCGATTTCGGCCACCGCCTCGTTCCAAGCACTTTCGTTGGCGCTCAGCGACGCCCGTAGGTAGCGCCCGGCCGCCACGATGTCGGCCACATCCTCAATCGGCTTTGGGTAGTCCCTGAGGGTGGGGCAGGCCTCAAGGATCAATTCCGGTGATAGGTGCTCAGTGGTTTGTTCGTTTTGAAGAACCGCCCCAGCTTTCTTCGGAAAGCCTTTGTTACAAGTCTCACTAGGAGAACCGTTGTTTGTTTCTAAGTGGCGGACTCCGAGTCCGGCATTGCCCGCTTCATAGAAGGTCTCTTCAGCCTCAGTTCTCAACAGCTGCCAGGCGTCTAGGAGGTCGGCCGGCAGGGTGACATGGGAGCGGGTGGGGGTGCGGGCCTGAAGCGCCTTCAGGCGGGATTCCAGCTCAGTGCGATCGAGATCCGGGAAGTGTTCCGCCAGGGCGCTCAGGGCCTCTTCGGTGGCGCGTCGACAGATGGTGACCTCATCGAAGGCCCGCTTCTGAACCTCCCGGAGCTGCTTCTGCTCCATGAGCATGACAGCCCAATCGCCCCGGCGGGCATAGATAGGGGTCAGATCAAACCCGAAGGCATCGACCACCTGCCCGGACAAGTCCTTGACGGCGAAGCGTTTGCCGTTGGGCGAGTCCCTGGGAACGATCAACTGCAGATCGATCAGCTGGCGCAGGATGCGCCGGATCGCCCGCTCGGTCAGTCCTGTCCGGTTCATGAGATAATCGTTGGACGGCCAGACGAGCAGCCGCTCCCATTCCTGCTCGCCCCAGCAGGCCACGAGCTCGGAGAGGACTACCCGTTGCGCGGGTCTCAGGTCGAGCGCCTTGCCGGCGTCCCGGGCTGCGGCAGATAATTCCTTACGTGTTACTGTGCGCCCGGTGTCGAGCGCAAGCTTCCCTGCGACCAAAGCAGCATGTCTCAGCCGCCGGCCTCCAGACGATGCGAGCTGCATCGTACCCTCCATGTTGAGGGCAAAGCGGGAGCGTTCACCGAAACCGATGCTCTTGACAGTCAGCTTGTCGGGATGGCATAAGGAGATTGTCACATTTCCAAATGCCCACCCCTCGGTGGACTCCAAAGGCCCTCGAAGTTTCCAGCTTCGTGGGCCTTTTGCTTTGCCTGGTTTACATCACGGCATTTCGATCCTTTTGAGCGAACATGGTCTCAAGGGCGTGAGTGATGACTTCCTGACGCGACTTGAAGCGGCCGCTCTCGACAGCCTCGTCGATCGCGGCCCCCAGAAGCCCAGGTATCCAGACGTTCATCTCCCGATCACCCCGCTCGCGGCGCGACTTGCGGAAGCGTTGAACCCGTTCGATACCTTTCGCGTCAGCCATGGCATCCCATCCATCGCACTTGTGACGTATCGAGAAATGACCGATTCTGAGTTGGCTGTGGAGTCGGGGCGCAAGAATCCATTCATAATAGATGGATTCTCCGTTGGAAAACTCCTTTAGGCAGAATCAATTAGCCCAAAAGGCCGAATCAATTCGCAAGTAAAAGGCTGGTTCCAGGCGACTTGGCGTTACGCACTTGATTCTATGCACTGAGTTATAGAGTCGCCATCTGGGCTCACACCTCGACACTTTTCTCTGCAAGACTCGGTGTTTAGCCTTGAAGACTATTTCCCGGCAAAAACGCTACCATCAATATTTGGGGTAGTCTCATGAGCCCGGTTTCTTGGAGGAGTGACTGATAAGTGCTCATCTGCTTCACGATCGCAGTTGATCACAGGAGCCTGATGGAGTTTCGACGTAGGTTACGGGGCTGTCCTTCCAACCGAACAGCGCGACGATGGACTTGCTTCGGAAAAATGGAGAGCCTCTCATGAAGCAGGAGGATCTCCATGCCCCACACACGCTTTACGAAAGAGTTTCAGGATGAGGCGGTGCGGCTTGCCCTGACCAGCGGCCGCAGCCGGCGCGAGATTTCCGCGGATCTCGGGTTCGGCCTATCCACTCTACGCCACTGGATCGATCGCCACCGCGGACGTGAGATCGACGATCCGCCCGAGGAGCGGCAGGAGGACATGGCGGCCGAGCTGAAGCGGCTGCGGCGCGAGAACGAGAACGAGATCCTGCGCCAGGAGCGGGAGATCCTGAAACAGGCCACCGCTTTTTTCGCCAAGGAGGGAAGTCGATGAAGTTCCGGTTCATCGATGTGGCGAAATCGGCCGTTACATCGATGGCTTCTACAACTCTGTCCAGCGTCATGCGACGCTTGACTACGTCAGTCGGGTTCAGTTCGAAAGACTGGCCGGATAGCTGTCAAACCGCTCTACACAAAAGCGGAGCAAGACCAACCGTCATGTGTCGCCGAGTAGTGGATTTACCGGCCGCCTTTGCCGCATAGAGCGCAGAGTCAGCAGCTCCTATAAGATCAATCACGCTGCTCATCGATCGGTCGAACTCCGCCAAACCAACGCTGGCCCCGACACTCACAAACTCGCCGTCGATTTTGATCGGCTTTGAGACGGCTGCGATAATCTGATCTGCTAGGTGCTCTGGATCGCCAAGCGCGGCATCGGCTTTCGCTACGACAACGAACTCGTCACCTCCAAGCCGTGCTACAAAGCGCTCTGGACCGACGGTTTCCTTCAATGTGGAAGCGGTTTGGCGGAGCACTTCATCCCCCGCCAGGTGCCCCATTCTGTCGTTCACCTGTTTGAATCCATCTAGGTCGATCGTCATGAGAACGATCGGATCCGGAGAAGAGGATCTTGAAAGCAGCTCAGTGAGATGATGTTCGAGAAACGCGCGATTGGGCAACCCTGTCAGATAATCATGTCGAGCCAGTGCAGCTAGTTCGCGCTCAGCCCTCAACCTAGCCGCGAGTGTGTCGTGGATGTAGTAAATGAGCTGAACGCCTGCCGTAAGGAAAAGAATGTGAAGGAACGACAAAGCGACAGAAGTCGGGCTGAAGAACCAGAATCCGATGCAAATCACTGGAATGTGCATCAGTGAAAGCTGTGCAACTGCGATTTTTGGTCGTACCGCTACTCTGATGATCATCCCTGTTGAGTATGCAATTGCCGTTGTGACCGTCAGCAACTGGGATTCAACGTCACCGACGATCAGTGTGCGCGAGGTCAAAGATCCTACGCAGATCGAGAAAATGAATCCTCCTAACCCGTACAGGGCTTCCCAGACTTTATGGTTCAAGGTTCCATGGCAGCGCAGCACAAGATGGTAGGCGACTATAACAGCTATTCTGTAAAGGCCGATTGAGAGACCTGCAGCAAGTATAACGTACGTGAGCAGATCGTTCGTTCGAACTGCGGCCATAGATCCGGCAAGCGCATAGCCTGTTACAACAATAATGATCGACGGAAGCGCCGTGTACATCAGGCCGATCAAAGTTTGCTCGATCTCTTCGTCCGAATTTGTGTAACTGGGCGGCAAGATAAAGACCTCACTTCACTCCGAAGAGACAGGAGTCCTATATAGACCAATTGTCGACATATCATTGCCTCTTTTGTCTAACCTAGAGGCCCCTCTTCATAGAAGGATTGTCTTGGGTTCAGGTATCGGAGCGACTACGCCTCCAGCGCTCCTGGCCCGACTAGACTTTCAATTCTGAGAGCTATTCGGAATCGACGCCGCCTTGCTGACGGTCAGAATTGGGTCAGCCTCTGAAGTTCCCCTACCCCTTCGGAATGTCTGCTTCGGCCTGACGAGCAGACACTCGGCCTTCTTCCGAGAAGTGCCAGAAGCTGTCCTTCCTGCCGGAGAGACACAGGGCAGAAGCTGATCAGCCGGCGCGCTCGCTCGAAGCGGCAGACCAGACGCCGGCGGCATTCCACCAGTCAAGACGGACATCCCGATGCAGACGATCAAGCATTCGTGGGAGATTCCGGTCTGACGGCGACAGCCAACGGTCGTCGACGGCCCCCGGAATGTCTGTTCAGGGTCAGGCAGTGAAATTCGCCGACCCTTAGGAACGTCTGGTTACGCGAGAATTGCTGTCATTAGGCTTAGGTCTCATGAGTGCCAGTTCCAGACCTTCCTGATGTACGGGGCGTCGGATAACACCCGTCATGCTCATCCGGCAGCTTCGTACCGAAGGCATCGCCGCCGCGCGGTCCACGACCAAACTCCGGTTTGGCATCGACAAGCGTCTGGTCGCTGTAGATCTCCGGCTGGTCGCTGCCGGCGAACACCTTGGCGCCACCTGAATGATCGGGATGGTTGTGGGTATAGATGATCGCGCGAACGGGTCGCGCCATCCGATCCCCGGACGCTTCGACGATCGCACGTGCATCGACCGGATTGGCCGACGTGTCCACGATGATCGATCCGTCCCGGCCTTGGATGAGGGTCACGTTGCTGGCGGAATACCCGACCGCCACGAACACCCCGTTAGTGACTTCGATCACGTCCTTGCGGAACTCGGCTGAACTGGCACGGAGTTGCTCTCGCCCGACACATTCATCTTGGGCGATGGTAGGCGTTCCAAGCCCCAACAAAGAAACGATGGCCATAGCGGTCTTCAATCGGAAGTTCCATGGATGCTGCATGTTGCCTCCACTGTCACGGTCCTGAATCCACGGGCGCCGCAGCGTCTTGGCAGTAAGACCCACGCTGGAAACAGTCTTCACCGTCAACGACTACCTGCAGCTCCGGGACCGCGCGCTGTCAGGCGATGTCATCACCGAGCTCCCGCCGTTTCTCGCCGCCACATTCATCCGGAGTGGAAAGCTGGTTCCGGTCCTTCCCGAACGGCCGTTTCCCGAGTCACCCGTTCATCTGATCTACCGGCAGCACCGCCATCCCTCGTCGATCGTTGGGGCCTATCTGGCGTTCTGCCAAAGTTTCCTTCCGACATCAGGAAGCGGTGCGAGATCCAAGTCCCCGATGATCCGAGATAGTGCTGCGAGGAGCACCAATCGGCGCGCCATGCTTCTCGCCCCAGAGCTTGTCGCCTGCACGGTGAGGGAGGTGCCCGATGAAGGGCCTGAACCTGGCTGGACACTGCTGCCTGACGATGAACTGGAACCGCTGACGGACCGCATCGATCGGGAGGCTGGTGCCGAACCCATATGGGTGTTCGCGTAGGGATCGTTGATCTGGAATCCAGGCTTTGAGGTCGCCGAGAAAGAGCGCGCCACAGCGTATGGTTGGCACCGGGCCTTCTCCCTCAGGATGGAGAGATGGCGGGCCGCGAGTGAGCAGCCAGGCTTGATGATGGCGCTTGAGCCCGGGGGAAGATGCGACGGTGTGAACCTTCGCTTGCCGGACGAGCATCGACGGGAAAGCCTTAGGATCCTCTTGCTCCGGGAGATCCATTACGGAGAGGTGGTCGATATGGTGCGCTGGCTGTGGGTCAGAACCCGGGCGGGCAGCCGGCGCGCACTGTCCTTCTGGGCAGATGTCAAAGGCGATCGATTAGTGAAGCGATTGCCGTTGCCTGAGGTAGCTTTCATGCTCGCGCGGGCTTGTGGGCCGGCTGGTTCATGCGCCGAGTACCTCCACAACACTGTCGCCCACTTGGAAGCCGAAGGCATTCGAGATCGCAATCTGTGGCGGCTTCAGGCCCTCGTCGCAGAGGACCTTCGCCAATGACACTTCGGATAGTGGGCCAAGTTCACTTCACCGGATGGTCCGCACCGGGTCAAACGCTCACATGCCGGCCACTCAACGGACGTCATCTCTTAAGCGCTGAAGCGGACCACGCTCTTTCGTTCCGGTTTGGGCAGGAGCACCTCAGAGCACTCCTGCCGCGGTGCTATGAGCCGGCTTCTTAGCCGAGACCCAGTTCCTTAAGGATGGACGAGATGCGGCTCTGCTCCTCCTTGATGAACGTCGTGAACTGGGCAGACGGCATGTAGAGATCGACCCATTCCCGTTCCTGAAGGAGCTTCTTCCAGGACGCACTCTGCACCAGCTTGGCGACCGCCGCTTCGAGTGCCTGCTTGTCCTCGGCGCTGACACCGGGAGGAGCCATCAATCCGCGCCAGTTGACGAGAGTGGCATCGACGCCCTGTTCCCGGAAGGTGGGAATGTCGACGCCGGGAAGGCGCTCCGGCGACGAGATGCCAATCGGCCTGAGCTTGCCCGCCTTGAACTGACCGGCAACCTCGTTAAGACCACCGGTAGCGACGGTGATCTTGCCGTTCATCACCAGCGGCAGCATCTCGCCGCCGGTGCCCACGGGAATGTAGTTCATCTTCTTCACATCACCGCCGGCAGCCTTGACGACCAATCCGCACAGGACGTGGTCGGGAGAGCCGTGCGCGAAGCCGCCCCAGGTGACTGACCCCGGATCTTGCTTGAACTTGTTCACCAGGTCCGTGACGGTCTTGATGGGCGATTCAGCAGCAACGAACAGTGGCTGGTACTCGCCCTGGAGCCGCGCGAGGGGCGTAGTCTGTTCCAGCGTTACCGGGGACTTGTTGATGACGGGCGCACCCACGAGACCGAAACCGGCGATCATCAGCGAGGGGTCTCGATCCTTGGAGTTGATGAACTGGGCCAGCCCGATGGTGCCGCCGGCACCCGGCACGTTCTGGACCTGCACGCTGGTCGCGATTTTTTCGCTCATCAGGACCTCCTGCACCGCGCGGGCGAGCTGATCGTATCCTCCCCCGGGACCGGCGGGAGCAATGATCTTGAGGCTCTTGAGCTGTTGCGCCCATGCTGGCAGCGCCGGCAGAAGACCGGCTGTGGCGGCTGCAAGGAGGGCTTTGTTGAAGCTACGACGGTCTAAGGACATTTCCTGTCTCCCACATACGTTCTCCTCGGCACGAGAAGAACCGCAATGTTATTGCTCTGGGGGCGTATAAGTTGTGGCCCGAGCTTACGGGGTACGTTAGGGTCGGAACCTGTCATTCACCTGTCATCCAGAGTGACGGAAGGCATGCGCATCTTTCTGGTTGAGGACACGCGGGACGTGGGCGAGGCGATTGTCGAGCACTTCGCCCGGATCGGCCATGTCGTGGACTGGGAGACCGACGGCGAGGCCGCAGCCAACACGCTCGACGAGACATTATATGATCTGATCATTCTTGACGTGATGCTGCCGGGCTGGAGCGGGTTTTCGATCCTGCAACGCCTTCGGACCTCCGGCAGCACGACCCCCGTCCTGATGCTCACCGCTCGGTCCGAGGTGGAGGACCGGGTGAGCGCCCTCGACATCGGTGCCGACGATTACCTAGTGAAGCCGTTCGACTTTCGTGAGCTGGAAGCGCGAGCTCGGGCTCTGCTGCGCCGCCGCCATGGCGAAGCCACGAACCTGCTCGAATGCGGCGACATCTGCATCGACAGGTCGGCTCGTGCCGTTCGGGTGGGCCAGCGCGAAGTACACCTGACCCGCCGTGAAGTGACCCTGCTCGAAATCTTGGCCTCGCGTCCCGGCCGGGTCTTCAGCAAGGAGGATTTGCTGGACCAGGTCTTCGGCTTCGACGAGGAGGCTCCCTCATTCAACGCAGTCGAGCTTTACATCGGCCGTCTGCGCAAGAAACTGCAGGGAGCGAATGCCCAGATCGTGACGGTTCGGGGTTTCGGCTATCAGATGGTTCCGCATGGCGCGTCGTGAACCATCCCTGTTCTCCCGCCTGATCGTACTCATCTCGCTGGTGCTACTGGCGGGTGCCGCCGCTTTGACGACGGCAGCCTGGTATTATGCCCGCGAGGCCGCGAATGACGCCTATGACCGTCTGCTGGTTGGCGCAGCGTACCAGATGGCAGAGGCCCTCAACGTGCAGGGCGGAACTCTGACGGTCGAACTGCCGGTGTCGGCTTTCGAGTTGCTGGCGAGTTCGGAGCGTGACCGGATCTTCTACAAGGTCGTCGATCCGGGTGGCCGCACCTTGACCGGGTATGCCGATCTGGTGACGCCTGAGAGCGATGCTCCTGCCATGGCAAGCCCGGCCGTCCTGGACGGCCGGTTCAAGGGGGTGGATGTTCGGATGACAAAGGTCGGCCGCTACTTCTCTGATCCTTCCGTCCAGGGACGTGTCGACGTGGTCGTGGCCCAGACCACAGAGGCGCGCACGGCTTTGGCCCGGGAGTTGACCTTGCGTGCGGTGGCGCTTGTCATAGCCATGAGCGCTCTGGCCCTCGGCGGAGCCGTTTTTGCGATCCGGTATGCACTCAGGCCTATCGGACGCGTTGGAGCCGTGCTCCGGGACCGGGACCCCCATGACGTGACGCTGATCACCGTCAGCACACCCCGCGAGCTACGTCCGTTTGTTTCCGCGACGAATGAGTTCATCACCCGCCTGAAGAGCCGAATGGATCTGATGCAGCAGTTCATCGCTGATGCCGCACACCAGATCCGCACGCCCCTGACGGCATTGAAGGCTCAGCTTCAGCTTCTGTCGCGACAGCCCATGGAGCCCCAGGCGCTGCAGTACCTCACACGGGTGCAGGAGCGTGTTGACCAGCTGTCCCGCCTCGCAGGCCAGTTGCTCAGTCACGCCATGGTCAACCATCGTGCGGGAGCCGTACCGCTTGAGCCAGTGGATGTGGTCGAAATTGTTCGGCATGCGATCCGCGAGGCGGTGCCGGAAGCGCTTGACCGCGATGTCCTGACCTCCCTGGAGTTGCCGCCGGTTCCGGTGACGATTGCAGGTGATGCCATCAGCCTCAAGGAAGCGGTCAAGAACGTGGTCGACAATGCGATCCGCCATGGCGCTCCAACGCAGCTCACGCTTCGCGTGCGCCAGGAACTCAAGACGGTGGAAATCGAGGTCGAGGACGATGGCCCGGGCATTCCCCCTGAGCTGTGGCCTCAGGTGACCGAAAGGTTCGGCACACCTTCGCCAGACGGATCCGGGCTCGGGCTCTCCATTGCCGCGGACGTGCTCGCTGCCCATGGTGGAAGCCTGAGCTTCCGCCATGCGGACGAGAATGGCTTTGCCGTCATCATGAGCTTGCCTAGCGAGACTGGACCCAACTCATGAATGGCCTGAAGTTCCCGCTGTGTCGGCCCACGTTGCTGTGCCTTTGTCTGCTCTGGGCTGTAGTCCAGCCTTCAGCAGGCTTTACACAGGGTAGCCCAACCCCGATGTTCCCTGCCCTGCAGACTGAGCAAGAGGTTCTGTCAATCCATGCTGCAACCGACCGCCCGGCCATGGAGCCGCTGATCCGTGATTTCCAACTCCTGAATCCCAATACCCGGGTTGAGTTCGTGGAATACGTCACGAACGATCTCTTTGCTGCGGCGAACAAGGCTTGTCAGGACGGCCGCCCCTTAGGTGATGTCCTTCTGTCCTCGGGCGTCGACCAGCTGGTGAAACTTGCCAACGACGGCTGCGCACGCAGTGTTGACTCGCCGGAAACCCAGACGGTGCCACGCTGGGCCAATTGGCGGGACGAAGTCTTCGGCTTTACCTTTGAGCCGGTCGTGTTCGTCTACAATCGTGAGAAGGTTCCTGTTGAGGATGTCCCGAAAACACACCTTGAGATTGCTGACCTTCTGCGATTGAAGCCTGAGACCTATCAGGGCCGCGTCGGCACCTACGATATTCGTCAGTCGGGCATCGGCTATCTGCTGGCGTTCAACGACTCGCAGCAGACGACCACCACGTATGGCCGGCTCCTCGAAAGCCTTGGGCGCGCCCAAGCCGTCGTGCGCTGCTGCACAGGTGAAATCCTTGATGAGATCGAGGCAGGTCGTCTCCTCATCGGCTACAACATGCTGGCGTCGTATGCCTATGCCCGCGTTCGCGCTGGAGCCAATCTCGGGCTGGTCATGCCCGCGGACTACACCCTTGTGCTCAGCCGGGGAGCGATGCTCCTTGCCGAGGCGAGCAATGCCACCGCAGGTGCCCGCTTCATAAGTTATCTTCTATCGGCCCGCGGCCAAACGCTGGCACAGCGCGAGGCCTTCTTTTTCGGTTTTGCCGGAGAGGGGCCCACCGGCCTTGAAGGAGCAGCCTCTATCGTTCGGACAGGGATCGCCCGCCCGATCGCGATCAGTCCCGCCCTGCTTGCGGTTCAGGACGACGAAAGGCGCAGACGGTTCATCGCTGACTGGAGTCGCTCCCTCGTCGACATGGCGACCCGGTAGACCACTGGCCTACTGCAACACATCGGGATCTTGCGCAAAGGCAATGATGCGGGAGGTTGGCGTTAAGCCTTCGTGTGTTAGCCGTCAGCCTTGCGCGTGCCGCCGTGGAGTTGGCGATTGCCCCAACTCCGCAGCGCCCGTTGCGTGATGCTGGCGATCTTCCACCCGCCCTGGACTTTGCCGAACCGAAACTCGTAGGCCCCGCACGAGTGATAGAAGTCCTCGCCCTCCCCATTGAAGTCGCGGTCGAACCTCAGGATCAGGTAGTTACAGCGTCCCCTCACGCCATCCTCGTCCTTCGACAGCAGCAGGTTGGAGAAGCTGTGATGCTTGGCCAGGGTGTCGACCGCATCCCGCCGGCGTTGAACGAACTCGGTCCCGCTCATGGTGCTGGGCTGCTCGCGGCCTGACGAGGAATAGTCGATGAATACCTCGGGTGCGAGACAGTTCTCCATGGCGCCCCAATCGCGCTCATCGAAGGCTAGGAAGAAACGGCAGAGGACATCGTTGATGGCAACGTGGTCGAGAGCGTCCAAGGCTTCCATACCGGTCATCCTCCGTGGCGAAACGAGAGTGGTCGATGCAGGCAGCATCGATGCAGGCCTAGGCTGCTATTGCCATGGAAAGCCGCCTGAGGAAAGTAGAGCCCGGAAAGTCAGCAACGGGTCAAAGGCGGTCTTTGAGCGTGACCGTGTAAAGATCTGCTCACCGTGCGAATACGGACGTTCGTCCTACTTCCGGAAAGTGCCAGGAGGAGAAGTTAGGAGAAGTTTGCCCTTCAGGAACTCGGGCAAACTTCTCAAACCTTATCGAGAGCTGCTGAACAGGTTTTGGCAACGGTGCTCAGCGAGCGGCGGAGCCATCAGCGATGAAACACCCAACCATTGAGTTGGCGGACAGGCTCCCCTGCAGTCGCATCGTCAGGGCGCTGGATATAACCGCTGGCGAGGAGATCGGCCTCCTGCATTCGCGCAGCAATCAAGGTTGTCCAGAAGCCGTAGCTCCTCTCGCTAGAGGGAAGAACCTTCTGTTGTTCGAGGTTAGCTGACTTGCGTCGAAGATTGGCCAGTGAATGGCCAAGTAAAGCAATGATCGTCAAGGAACGGACTCCTTACTGGAATTCTAAAGATCCTTGAGCGTTTCCTTTGCCCTATATGGCTATTTGCTCGGCAGTTCAAAACAGCCAAAGCTGCATGTTCGTCATGCAGCCATTACATAGAGGCGTGAACTTTTGGCAGGTCTCCCCATTCCAGTGCCATTTGCCATGTCCCGCGGTTGTGAATCGCCATTCACAGCGGAGCCAAAACAAGCCGGGGACCATAGACCTGAGGCTACGATCCCCTAAGCTCACGAATGCCTCGGGTAGGGAGTTATGAGGCCTTTGCCGTGTACAGATCGGCGAAGTGCTCGCGCAGCACGTTCTTCTGCACCTTGCCCATGGTGTTGCGCGGCAACTCATCGACGAAGACGACCCGCTTGGGCAGCTTGAACTTCGCCAGCCGGCCATCGAGCGCCGCCAGGATCGTCTTCTCGTCGACCCCTGCCTCCTTCGAGCGGACCACGACGGCCGTGACGCCCTCGCCGAAGTCCTTGTGCGGCAGGCCAATCACGGCGCTCTCGAAGACGCCCGGGATGGCATCGATCTCGTCCTCGATCTCCTTCGGATACACGTTGAAGCCGCCGGTGATCACCAGATCCTTGCCGCGCCCGAGAATGTGCACGTAGCCGCGCTCGTCGATCTTGCCGAGATCGCCGGTGATGAAGAAGCCGTCCGAACGGAACTCGGAGGCGGTCTTCTCCGGCATGCGCCAGTAGCCCTTGAACACGTTCGGGCCCTTCACCTCGATCAGGCCGATCTCGTCGCGTGCCAGTTCCTCGCCCGTCTCCGGATTGGTGATCCGCACCGACACTCCCGGCAGCGGCAGACCGACGGCACCCGGTACCCTGTCCCCATCATACGGGTTCGAGGTGTTCATGTTCGTCTCGGTCATGCCGTAGCGCTCGAGAATGGCGTGCCCGGTGCGGGCACTCCACTCGCGGTGGGTTTCGGCCAGCAGCGGCGCGGAGCCCGACACGAACAGGCGCATGCCGGAGGTCGCCTCCCTGGTCAGGCCCGGATGCTGCAGCAGACGGACATAGAAGGTGGGCACTCCCATCAGGGCGGTGGCGCGGGGCATCAGCCCGAGGATCTCGTCGGCGTCGAACTTCGATAGAAAGATCATCGACGCGCCGGAGAACAGGGTCACGTTGCTCGCCACGAAGAGCCCATGGGTGTGATAGATCGGCAGGGCATGGATCAGCACGTCGTCCGCCGTGAAGCGCCACACCTCCTTCAGCGTCAGGGCATTGGACACGAGATTGTCATGCGTCAGCATGGCGCCCTTCGAGCGGCCGGTTGTGCCGGAGGTGTAGAGGATTGCGGCAAGGTCATCGCCTGCACTCTGCACCGTCTCGAATATCTCGGAGGCATCGTCTGCAGCCTCCAAGAGGGAGCCCTGCCCTTTGGCGTCGAGCGTTTCGACCGCCGCTCCCACCTTCGCAGCAAGCGGCTCGATCCCTTCGCGTTTGCTCGGATCGCAGACGACCAACGCGGGTTCGGCATCGCCGATGAAATACTCCAGCTCGGCAAGCGTGTAGGCCGTGTTGAGAGGAAGATAAACGGCGCCGGCCCGAACGGTCGCAAGGTACAGCACCAGCGCCGGAACTGATTTCTCGACCTGGACGGCGACACGGTCGCCGGGCTTGACCCCGCGAGCGGCGAGCACGTTGGCCAGCCGGCCCGCCAGCGCGATCAGGTCGGCATAGCTGACCGTCTCACCGGCCGGTGTCGTGATGGCGGTCTTGGGGAGATCGGCGATCGAGCGTTCGAGCCGCTCGAACAGGTTCGCATTCATGGCATGAGCTCCGAAACGCGGGTCGACAACGGACCCGGCAAAGGGATCGTGGGATGTTGCGGTCATGGGGTGGGCACCAGATCAGCGGAGGACAGATCGGCCCGCAAGGCTTTGCGCACCAGGGGGGAGGCAGCGACCACGCCCTTCTCGGCGAAGGCTTCGTGGTTCCTCTCGATCTCATCGAGGGCATAGAGGTAATTCACCATGAGCCCATGCGACTGCTTCAGGCCCTTGGCGGAGACGTCGCCGGGGAAGTTCAGACGCTCGAGCCGTGCCCCGTTGCCGAGATGGAACCGGGCCACCGGATCGACGGGACGGCCCTTCGAGTCCTTTGCCTTCAGGAAGTAACAGGCTGCAGCTGAGAGCAGGATGGCGCGAACGCTCTCCACTTTCTCCGGATCGTCACTCCAGCCGGGTTCATCGAGGATCCCGAGCGCCTCCTTGGCCGCAGCATCGAGACAGGATGATTCCTCGCTCTTGCGCTCGCGCTCCAGCCAGCGTGCGAAACCTGGCACGGGCGAGAGCGTCACAAATGTCTTGAGGCTCGGCAATTCGCGCTTGAGGTTCTCCACCACCTGCTTGATCAGGAAGTTGCCGAAGGAAACACCACCGAGCCCCTTCTGGGTGTTCGAGATCGAGTAGAACACGGCGGTCGTTGCCTCAGTCGCGGCAATCGGGGTGCGGGACAGATCGAGGAGCGGGCCGATTGCACCGGGAATCTCCCTGGTCAGAGCCACCTCGACGAAGATCAGCGGCTCGTCGACGAGCTGCGGGTGGAAGAAGCCGTAGCAGCGGCGATCCTCCGGCTGGAGGCGATTGCGCAGATCGTCCCAGTTCTGAATCGCATGCACCGCCTCGTAGCGGATGATCTTCTCCAGGATGTTGGCAGGCGTGGTCCAGTCGATCGGCCGCAGCACCAGAAACCCCCGATTGAACCAGGACGAGAAGAGATGGGTGAAGTCGGCGTCGACCGACTTCAGCTCCGGGTGTTTGGGCAGATACTCGAGGAGTTCCTCACGCATTCGCACCAGGGCGGAGGTGCCCCCAGGTGCGAGGTTCAGACGCCGGATCAGCTCCTGCCGCCGGGGCTCGGCCGCGGCATGCAGGTTCTCGAGGGCCTCCGTCCCCTGATCCTTGCGGACCGCTTCGATCGCGTGCTCGATCCGACGGCGATCCGGCCCGAAGCGATCGGCAAGCGCCTGGAGGAAGGCCAATCGCTCGGACGGCTCGGCTGCCGCGTAGCTGGCAATCAACGTTTGGGCGATTGCAACCCCTGAGGCCTCGCCTCTTCGCGACAGCAGCATCTCGCCCAGAGTCGGGAGAGCGTCCTTGGCGACAATCTCCCGCCCCCCTTTCTGACCGAGCAGGGATCGCCCCCGCTCGGTTAGCGTGTCAATCAGGTCGCTGAAGAAAGCAGGCGCCGCCTCCAGCCCAGCCATTGATCGAGAGAGCTTCACATTCGTCTCCTTCATCCACGACAGACGATCAGCTTCAAAGCACGACGAACAGAGCCCAGACGACGATCGGCGCAACCACCGTGACAATCGCGCCATAGGCCATGAGCTTGCGGAAGAATGCCTCTCGGTCGACGCCCTGAGCATTGGCCAGGACAAGAGCGCCATTGGTCGAGAAGGGACTCACATCCACAATAGTCGATGCGACAGCCATAGCGGCAATGAAGCCGATCGGACTGACGCCGGTTCCCGATTGCAGGAATGGAACGGCCAGCGGAATGAGAGATCCGAGGACTGCGGTCGAGGATGCGAAAGCCGAGACGACGGCGCCGATGAAGCACAGCAGAAGGGCAGCAAGCATTGGAGACGCTAGACCCGCCACGCTGTCACCGACAAAGGAGATGGTGCCCATCTTCTCGAGTACGACCACGTAGGTGCTCACGCCTGTAATCAGCATGATCTCGGGCCATGAAACCTGTCCCATGGCACGCTTCTGCAGGTTCGGTGCGATCAATGAGAGACCCAAGCCAATGGTGATCGCCACGAAACCGATGTCAAGATTGAAGGCAAGGGTAAGGACGGCCAGGAGGATCAGGCCGCCGAGAGTGAGCACCCGGTACCAATGCGGGCTTTCAGCCAGTCGATCAGCGCCTTCGCCGCCACTGGCCAGCGCATCGTCGCGTCGGTCGCTCAGCATCCTCTCTTCGGTCAGAGCCTCGGACTCGGCATCGCCGTAAACCTGAGGGCCCGCCTGCGGGACTGCTATGGCGACGTGCGGAACAGCCAGAGCCAAGTTGCCAGCGGTGCCCGCAACAGCCGCAGGTGTTACGGGTGCCGTCGCCGACGCGGCGGCCGTAGCACTCTGGCTAACCTGGCCCGCTGACACATCGGCCCTGGCCTGAAGGAGCCTGCGCCCGCCGAGAACGAAGAAGAGCAGAACGGCGACGGTCAGGTTCACGCCAAAGCTCGCCAGAAAGGTCACGATCTCGTTGAGTGGCAGGCCGGCTTTCGCCACGATACGGTTTGTGATGCCGCCATAGATGCTGATCGGTGAGAAGCCGCCGGCTTGAGCGCCATGAATGACCATCAAGCCCATGAGGAGCGGATTGATGCTGTACTTGATCGCAAAGCCAAGCGCGATCGGGGCAATGATGGCGACCGCGCCCGGGCTGACGGCGCCGACAGCGGTCAAAACTGCGGAGATCCCGAACATAATCCACGGGATGGCGACAATCCGGCCCCGTACGCCCCTGACGGCCAGCCGGACGAGCCAGTCGATGGTGCCGTTGTTCTGGGCAATGGCGAAGAGAAAAGTAATCCCGACCAAGGTCAGGAACAGCCCGCCGGGAAAGCCGGCGATGATAGCACTGGTGGTTTGGCCGGCCACCAGGGTCCCGACCAGGAAAGCACCGACGAACGCCAGCACTCCCATGTTGATCGGTAGAACCGTAGCCACCACGAACATGGCGACTAGAGCGTAGATTGAGATCAGCTGTGGTGACATGGCACCCGCTCCTCCGTTTCCTCCTCTGCGTCGGATGGACGAGTGGCTTCGAGCCAACTCGTGGGGATTGCGCAGGCGGATCCCCCGTTTTCTTTGCATGAGAGACTGCGCTGCATTGCATTAAGTGTCAACGTTTTTGTATACAAGAATTTGCTTGTGAGATTATATACGTCTGCCTTAGGATGCTGGCGACCGGGACAGGTACGATGAGACGCGCTCAAGCCTTAAGGGATGCCCTCGAGCAGGATATTATTACTGGGAAGTTCCGCCCCGGCGATCGTCTGGATGAGCAGAGCTTGGCGGCTCGGTTTGAGGTCTCGCGGACGCCGATCCGAGAAGCCCTGATGCAGCTTGCCTCGACCGGACTCGTGGAACTGCAGCCACGACGAGGTGCATTTGTCGCCTCGCTCAGCTTCAAGGATGTGGTCGAGCGATTCGAGGTCATGGCCGTGCTTGAGGGAATGTGTGGAGCTTTGGCCGCGCGCCGGATCACGGAGCCTATGCAGAAGGAACTCGAGAAGGCGCACGAGGATTGCGTCCGGGAGGCATCGCAGGAGAACGCGGACGCCTACTACTACGCAAACGAGCGCTTCCATCACGTCATCTACAAGGCCTGCCAGAGCGCCTTTCTGGCGGAGCAGGCCCAACAACTTCACGCCCGGCTCAAGCCGTACCGACGGCTCCAGCTGCGGGCCCGCAGCCGTGTGGCGAACTCACTGGCGGAGCATCAGGGCATTGTTGATGCCATCCGTGCCGGGGACAGCGATCGGGCGGAACGATTACTTCGGGAGCATATTCTGATTCAGGGAGAACGCTTGGCCGACTTCATCGCGAGTTTCGATCGGGCGGCCTAGCCGCCGGGTAGCCCGTGGAGCATTCTGGCGGGGTCCGGCAGCCGCGGTGTGGCGCACAAAAAAATGTCGAGGATGCGAAAGATGTCTCCTGACCTGCTCTCCCAACGCATGATCGCCTTCGTTAACATCGCGCATGCGCTCGACCATTTTGTCCTTCTGATCTACCCGACTGCCGTGATCGCAATCGCGGCAGAGCGGCAACTTCCCTATGCCACCCTCATTGGTCTTTCGACCGGCGCATTTGTGGCCTTTGGCCTGTTCTCGTTGCCGATGGGTTGGCTTGCGGATCGCATCGGGCGGCGCAATCTTCTCGCTATCTTCTTTGGCGGGTGTGGGATCGCCTGTTTAGGGCTCTCGACGGCGAACTCGCCGATCATGTTCGCCATCTGGCTCTTTGTCCTTGGAGTGTTCTCGGCGATCTACCATCCCATCGGCTCAACGATGCTAGTGACCCATACCCATCGTCTTGGGCGAGATCTCGGCCTCAATGGGGTGTGGGGCAACCTCGGTGCGGCTTTCGCCTCAGGAATCACAGCCTTTCTGGCCGCAAGCCTCGGCTGGCGCGCTGCCTTCATTCTGCCTGGACTTGTTTGCCTCATTGCCGGCGTCACTTTTGCTAAGCTCGTGCCAAGCGACGGAGATGGTCGCACCAAGTCCGGCAGTGGCAATGCCATGATCCCGGTTGCACGGCCGATGACGCTACTCCTGCTGTTCGCGGTAGCGATCGTGGCAGGTGGCATGACTTTCAATATCACGACAATTGCACTTCCCAAGATCATTGATGAGCGCGCCGGTGCCACCCTGCCCCTCGTCCTGACCGGGTCTCTGGCCACCCTCGTGTTTGTCTTCGGTGCGCTGACGCAGTTACTCATGGGACGCCTCGTCGACAAATTCACACTGCCGAGGATCTTCGTTGGTCTCTCAATCCTGCAGCCGATCGGGCTTGGCATCGCAGCTCTGACGAGCGGGATACCCATGCTTTGTGGACTGGTGCTCACCATGGCGGCTATCTATGGGCAAGTCGTCGTGAACGATGCGATGGTCGCCCGTTACGTTCCAACCGAATACAGGGCCCGAGCATTCAGCGTGCGCTACTTCCTTGGGTTCACAACGAGCGGTCTGGCCGTGCCGCTCATCGCGCTTTTGCACGGGATGAGCGGTTTCACCCTTGTCCTGAGCGCGACAAGTCTGTTCGGGGGTGTGGTTTTCCTGTGTTCGATCGGATTTCTTCTGACCGCTCACGGCTTACCTGACTTGTCCAGAATGCCGGCGGAATGATGCTCATTGACGGGAAGATCTGGTTCCGCGATCAAATGCTTGCGGGTGAGCGTGCGGGACCAATACGCTCACCAAAAGGCTCCAAGCGAGATACCACAGACACACTTCGAAGATCCTCTTTAGGACAGCCCAAGAATTTTCCATCGCGTGTTCAATTAGTGCTCAGGCCCTACCCCGTGGCCGCTCGAGTCGTGCAGACAAGTTTGGCCAACGTTCAGGCCCTAATCATGATCTGGTGCTTACTATGTGGTTACTGGAATCTGAGTCTGCGGCCTGCCGGTTGGCCACAAATAGGCTAAGTCCCTGGAAAAATATGGTGAGCGCACTGGGACTCGAACCCAGGACCCTCTGCCTAAAAGTCAGAGGTCCTCCCGCTGGCGAACTGCTGGCCAACACTTCAATGCAAGGGATCTGCGTCATCTGCCCCGATCCTATTTGCGCCAACGAAGTGCAAGCCGTCAGATACGTGCACGCGGATGATCCGCGTACCAGTATGGCACTCGGAAGGAGCCCCGAATGTAGCCCGCCGTCGGCCCATCCGTTCCGTTGGTAGTAATTTGCCAGTCAGGATCGTTGGAGCTGAGTTCGAGGCGAATGGTGATGTCGTCCCAACCAGGGAAATTGCTGGGTTCTGTCGCAAATCCTCACC
>NZ_LCYG01000052.1 GCF_001017175.1 Microvirga vignae
CGGCCAACCCATGGTTTTCAGAGAATGAAAACGGCCTCCGCAACCCTGAAGGGCTTTGAAGTCATGCGCATGATCCGCCGCGGCCACTGCCTCATGACGCAGCCAGGAGCGATAGGCGAAATCCGTCTTGTCAATGAACTCTTCGGCCTTGCCGGCTGAGCAATCCATTCGGATCAGTTCATTGCGCCCTTTCCAAGTTAATGCAACGGAGCCGTGGGATCGAGATGGTGCACATGATGCGCAAGCGGCAGGCGAACTATGCCTGCAGTTGGCAACTTTCCCTTGCAGAGCAGTTCGAGCAGCTTGCTGCATAGACGCCTCATGAATGCTCACGTCGCTCTTCGTCTCCAACCAAACCACCTATAGTTTTGCTTAAGGTACGACGGCGACGCGAGACTACAGTGCGATGCGGATGGGCTGAGGCGATTTTCTCGTCGGGTTAGGACTCGGTTGAGCGTCCGGATTGTGCTCGACAACCGAAAATGACAGGCCCCTCGACGATAAGGTTTCAGAACATCAGGGCTCACCTATTGGCGAGCCCGCCGATGCACACGTATTTGAGCTCGAGATAGTCATCAAGGCCATGCTTGGACCCCTCGCGCCCGATGCCGGATTCCTTCATCCCGCCGAACGGAGCAACTTCCGTTGTGATAATGCCTTCATTGATGCCCACCAGTCCGTATTGAAGCTTCTCAGAGACGCGGAAGGCACGACCGAGGTCCCGGGTGTAAAAGTACGCGGCCAGTCCAAACTCGGTTTCGTTGGCGAACCGGATGGCTTCTTCCTCGGTCTCGAACCGAAAAATGGGAGCGAGTGGCCCGAAAATCTCTTCCCGCGCGAAGCTCATGTCTTCGGTCGCCTCCGTGAGCACGGTCGGCTCGAAGAAACGTCCACCGAGGGCGTGGCGCTTGCCTCCCGTCACGACCCGAGCGCCCTTCGTGACGGCGTCGTCGAGGAACTCCTGCAGCTTTGCAACGGCATTGTCGTCGATGAGCGGACCTGTCGTCACTCCGTGATCAAGCCCGGATCCAACCGTCAGCTTTTGGGTCGCTGCGGCAAAAGCCTCGATGAATTCATCATGAATGCTGGACTGCACGTAGATGCGGTTCGTGCAGACGCAGGTCTGGCCCGCATTGCGGAATTTTGCGGCGATGGCACCCTCGACCGCTTTACCGATATCCGCGTCGTCAAAGACGATGAACGGCGCGTTTCCTCCGAGCTCCATCGAGACCTTCTTCACGGTATCGGCGGCTTGGCGCAACAACGTCTTCCCAACCGCCGTCGAGCCAGTGAAAGTGATCTTCCGAACAAGCGGGTTTGCGGTCAGTTCGCCTCCCACGGCTCGAGCATCGCCGGTCACGATGTTGATGACACCGGCCGGAATGCCGACCTGCTCGGCCAGAACACCCCAGGCGAGCGCCGAATACGGCGTCTGGCTCGCTGGCTTGGCCACGATCGTGCAGCCTGCGGCAAGCGCAGGGCCAATCTTGCGCGCGAGCATCGACGAGGGAAAGTTCCAAGGAGTGATGGCGCCGACGACGCCGACAGGCTGACGATTGACAATGATACGGCGGTCCACCCACGGGGAGGGAATCGTATCACCGTAGACACGGCGCGCCTCCTCGGCAAACCACTGGATATAGGCGGCGCTCATGGCGATCTCGCCCCGCGCCTCCGCCAGCGGCTTGCCCTGCTCGCGCGTCAGCAGTTCCGCAAGGGCCGCCTGATTGTCCAGGATGGCAGTGGCCATGTCCCGCAGCATTCGGGCCCGATCATTGGCGCTGATTTGGCTGAAACTTTCGAAGGCGCATGCCGCAGCTTCAATCGCAAGGCGGGTCTCGGCCGCGCCTGCATTCGGCACCATGCCGATCACGGAACCATCTGCAGGATTCGTGACCGTAATCGTGCTGCTGTCAGCAGCCTCTGTCCAGGTACCATTCACATAGATCCGGTCGCGTCGGAACTCGCTCCACAGACTCATTTCAAGTTCTTTCGGGTTCTTAAGGTTTGACGCTGAAGCAAAATGACGAACTGGCCCGTTCCGTCACAGCAGCGAAGATCCGTGGCCAACCGCCGTGGTCACTCCGTCCTGGTTCAGCAGCCAATATTCCACCTCGACGCGGACCTTGCCGTTTTCGCTGACGGAACCGACAACCTCGCCTTCGATCGTGATGGTGTCCCTAGGATAGACAGGGCTCAGATAGGTGGTGAAATGCTTGCCGGTGGAGAGAAAACTCTCACCGAAGAGCCTGGTGAGATATTCGGAAGCCCAGCAGGACTCCATCATTCCTTGAGCGATGCAGTCCTTCAGCCCCGCCTTGAGCGCGATAGAGCGCACCGTGTGAATGCCCTGCTTGTGGAATTCCGCCCCCGTGAAAACGGACATTTGGGCCTGCCTGACCTGCTTGACGAGAGGAGCGAGGGCGGTGCCGATCGGCGTGGACGAGGTCACGGTCCGAGCTCTTTCGCCCCTGAGGTCCCGGGGGCTTATCCGACGCTCTGGATTTCCTGAGCCGGTCCCAACCTGTACGCCGTCCGGCGCCCGCATGACCTCAGTCGAACGTTGCAAGATCACCACGTCGCCCGATTCGTCGCGGGCGATACTTTCCAGCACCGTATAGCCCTTCCCGCGCTTCATGTATTTGTCGACATAGGTTCCCGTGAGCGTCAGCGTGGCGCCGACCGGTACGGGTTTGTAATGCTCGACCTCCTCCTTCTGGTGCAGGCCGACCACCTTGTCTCGATCATAGACGGTCAGGAAAATCTGCATGAGGTCAGAGACGATCATATGAGGAGGCACATGCCCAACCGGCTTGAGCATACCGTCCACGAGAGTCATGCCCGTATAATCGTCGAGCGCATAGGCATAGCTACGCAAGAAATACTCATCGAGCGTCAGGGTGACGGGACCAAAACTCTCGCCGACAAAAACGTTTTCGTAAGTGGGATCTTTGAACGTCTGCGTCATCGAATGCATCATGATTGAGGAATTTTGGCCCCGACAGCTTTTGGTGTCGGGGCCTGACTTGCGCTACTGAACGCTGCGGACCTTCGCGAGCAGCTTAACGGCCTTGTCGCCCAAGGAGGCTGCGTACTCGTCCTGGAATTTGGCAAGACGCTCCGCGAATTTGTCGAGCCCCTTCGTTTCCACGATCTTGACGTTGGCAGCCTTCATTTCCTCGAGAGCCTTGGCGTTGAAGTCATTGACGAGGCCGGCCTGGTACTTCTGTGCGTCGGCTGCAGCCTGACGGACTACGGCCTGCTGTTCAGCCGGCAGCGCATCGAATTTGTCCTTGTTGATGGTGATGAACCTGAAGTGCCAGATGTGCTTGGTCAGGCTGACGCTCTTCGTCGTTTCGTACCATTTGGTCGTTGAAAGCGTGGCAGGTTCACCTTCTGCCGCATCGGCCACGCCCGTTTCCATGGCCGAATAGACTTCCGGTAGTGGAATTGGTGTCGGAACGGCACCAAGAGCCTTGGCGAAACCAATGTAGAGGGGTGACTCCGGAACGCGAAGGCGCAGGCCCTTCATGTCGTCGATGGTCTCGATCGGCTTCTTGCTGGCGATCGAGCGCGGTCCAAGGAACAGAAAGCCGAGGTTGCGGACGCCCTGCTTTTCGAAAGCAGCTTCGACATCGGGAGCAATCGCGGCCGCAACGCGCTGCATGTGGTCCAGGTCCTTATAGATGTAGGGAAGTTCGAGAACCTGAAGCTCGGGGAAAAACCGTCCGATTCCCGACATGCCGCTCGGCGCGATATCGACGGAGCCTGAGACGACGCTCTCGGCGATCTCACGTTCGTTGCCGAGGTTCGCGTCACCATAGACCTCGATCTTGACCGCGCCATTCGTACGCTGGGCTACGAGTTCTGCAAACCGCTTGTCGGCCAGCGTATTGCTGTGTTCGGCCGCATAGATGTCGCCGAGGGTGAATGTGGTCTGCGCGTTGGCAGCCTGTCCGCCCGCCAGCAACCCGATGGCCGCAATAGCCCCGAGCAAGAAACGTTTCTTGGATTGCATGTCAGTTTCCTCCGATGAAGTTGGTTGTGGGTTGCCTTTACATGAAAGACGGTAAGTAAGTGGTCAGAGGCGGAACAAAGGCGATCAGCAGATTGACCAGCAGCAGCGGCAGCAGGAACCACCACACCATGATCAGGATTCGCGATAATGGGATTTTCGCGATGCTGACGCCGATGAACAGCAGAGTTCCGACCGGAGGCATGACAGCACCCATCATGATCGCCAGGACCATGACGACACCGAACTGAACCGGGTCGAAACCCATCTTGGCGCCGATCGCCGCCAAGGTCGGCACGAAGAGCACGGCAGTCGAGACCTCGTCCATCAACCCGCCGATGAGCGTGAGCACAAGGATCAAAATCGCGACGACCACAAGCGGCTGTGTTGTGATGGAGAATAGGACAGATGTGATCTGCTGTTCAAAGCGGCCTAGTGCAAGGATCGTACCGAAGACGGCCGAAAAGCCGACGATCATCATGATATTGGCTGACGAGAGTGCGGCCGACATGGTCAATTCGCGTAGGCTCTTCAGCGTCAAGGTCCGTTCGATGAAGAAGCCGTAGAACATCGCATAGACGACCGCGACGATGCCGGCCTCCGTCGGCGTGAAGATCCCGTAGCGAATGCCGCCGACGATCAGGAAGGGCATTACCAATGCCCATCCCGCCTTCTTCGTGGCCTCCCGAAGGGACTTGCCGGAAAACGGTTTGGTCTCCACGGTGAATGAACTGGACCGCGACATCAGGAAGGAGAGGATGAGAAGAGACCCGCCGACCAGAAGACCGGGAATGATACCGGCAAGAAACAGCCGGCCGATGGAGACGCCGGCCATCGAGCCGTAGATGATCAGGAAGATGGACGGCGGAATGAGCGGTGCCATCATCGCGGAGAACGCCGCCATCAGAGCCGCGAATTCCGGCTTGTAACCTTGGCTCTTCATCGCCGGTATAAGGATCGAGCCGGTCGCGGCGCAATCGGCAGAGGCGGAGCCCGACACACCGGCCATAAGAACGTTGGCGATGACCGTCACATAGGCAAGGCCAGCCCGAAAATGCCCGACCAGAGCGACGGCGAGATCAATGATGCGCTTTGTAAGACCAGAGCGTGACATCACTTCACCGGCCAGTACGAAGAATGGAATGGCCATGAGCGTGAAGGAGTCCATTCCGCCGAAAGTCTTCGTGATCAGGAGCCGTTCCTGCACCGCCGGTTCGATCAAGACGACGACAAGCGCTGCAAGTCCGGTCGAGAACGCCACCGGCACACCGAGGAACAGAAAGGCGAAGAAGCAACCAAACAGAACAAGGGTCATTGGGAAGACCTCTCACTTACGTCCGCGAGCCCATTGAAGGAGCTGAACGACAACGGCGAGAATGATGAGCGACGATCCGACGGGAATGGCCAGATAGATCCAAAACAGAGAGATACCGAGCGCAGACGACAATTGCGGGCTGTTCAGCTTTGCCATCATCCAGCCGTAGTAGGTATATGTCCCTAGCAGCCCGATGATTCCAAGACTGATCAGCACGCGCAGGATTGCCTGGGCCACATCCGGCAGGATGTTGATGAACAAGTCGACCGTGAACATCGTGCCACGCCAAACGAGGATAGGTGCGCAAAGCCAGAACATCCACACAAAGGCGTAGCGTATGAGTTCTTCCGACCAGAAAAGCGCATACTGACCGCCGAATGCAAACCGCAGCACGACGGCAACAAAACCTATAGCGATGATCGCCAGCATCAGCGGAACGATGATGATTTCGCCGATACGCTCAAGCCAGGTTGGATTTTCACTGACTTCGACAATTTCCGATTGCGTTTCCATTAGGCAGCCAAAGCTCCCCCGTCGACCTTGATGATTGCTCCGGTGATGTAGTCTGACAGTGGCGAGGCGAGGAACGCAATGGCTCCGCCGATCTCTTCCGGACGACCCGCGCGGCCCATCGGCACGCGGTTCTCAACCTTTGCAACCCATTCCTTATTATTGAACAGCGGCTCAGTTAGTTCTGTTCTGAACCAGCCCGGCTCGATGGCATTGACCCGAATGCCGCATTTTGCCCACTCAACGGCCAAACCCTGGGTAATCTGGCGGACACCACCCTTGCTCGAACCGTAGGCGACAATGAAAGGCATTCCAATCTCGCTCGCCATGGAGGCAATGTTGATGATCTTGCCGTATCCATTGTCACGCATCACCCGGCCAGCAGCTTGAGACATGAAAAACAGACCGCGGGTGTTGATGGCATGGACCTTGTCCCAGTCCTCGGGGCCGTAATCGAACGAGCTTCCGCGGATATTGAGGCCTGCTGCATTCACCAAGATATCGAGCTTACCATGCTCCTCGACGATGCGCTCGACCAGATGTGCTGCCGCGTCCGGATCAGTGACGTCGCAGCTCATCACCTTCGCCCCCGATTCCTCAGCAGCTTTCTGCAGGACGTTTTCCCTGCGGCCGGTGATCACGACGGTTGCGCCAGTGGAAACAAGCGCATCCGTTGCGGCGCGGCCAAGGCCGGTGCCCCCACCTGTAACCAAAGCGATGCGACCTTTGAGATCAATGGGAAGGGACATAGCTCTTCTCGTTTCCGTTGCTGACATTGATGCGCTTGCCGTCGCTTTCGACAACGCCATAGGCGAGTGCGATTGCGGCAATTCCGTCGTCGATGGAAGGCGAAATCGGCTGGTTTCCGAGGAGAGCGCGCGACAAGTTCCGCATCTCGCCGACATAGCCCATATGGACAAGGGAGGAGTTCTCGGCCGAGATGTTCGTCATATTCGGCTCCCAAACGAGGCGCTCCCGTTCGGTCGAGAACGCACGGCCGGGAACCATCGGCTCCGCATCTCGCGTGTATGTGACCCGGGATACATTCTCTACCGTAACGCTTGTTCCATCCGCACCCGTGATCTGGATACGTTCATTGGGAACGCCCCGGCTTTCGAAATTCGAAATCTCGAGTAGTCCGGTGGCACCGCTTTCATAGCCAAGCATTACGGCAAAGCCGAAGCGATCCGGACCCGCCTCGGTCCTGGTAGCGCAGACCCATTCGACGGGCCCACCGAAAAACCGCATGAGATCGAGGAAATGGACGCTGTGGTCCATGACGAAGGAGAAAGGCGTCAACGTCTTCGACCATGCCGGCGTCCAGACACCGGACGTGATGCGGGCATTGATCATCTTCACCGGACCGAACTCGTCTGAGGATGAGATCTCCTTGGCCATCCGGTAGCCGGTGGCAAACCGCTTCATGAAGCCAACAGCCAATTGCCGATTTGCCGAAATGGCCGCCTTCTTCATGGACAGCGCATCAGCGACCGTGACTGCCGGAGGCTTTTCCACGAAGACACTGACACCGCTCGAAAGCGCCTCGACCGCCAGCTTTGGATAAATTGTTGGGCCTACGGCCATGACGACGGCGTCGACATCCTCCATACCCAGCATCCGCGACATCTCAGCATGGCAACTGCGCGCACCAGCAGCGCGCATCGTATCCTGCGCACGAGAAGTATCTGGGTCGCAAACGGCGACAACATCAATCCCGGCAAGACGCATTGCAGGGACAAGCGCAGCATTGGCAAAGGCACCACACCCTACGAGGGCAGTGCGCAAAGGGGCATTGGACATAGATAGTGCCTCCCGCACCTTGGCTCTTTTTAGCCAGAAACGTTTTTCGGCAAACGATTTCTGTTTATTGTTAGGACCGGGTTTCTAGGCTGTCAATGCTGTTTTCGCTGTTCCGTCGAATGGAAATAGGCTAAAAATGCGTTATAAAGCAGCCAACCAACGATAGTAGAAAATCGGTTCTAGTGGGAGAAAGCATCTTGCGAAGTAAAGGTCGTATCACGATCCGGGACGTTGCGACTGCCACCGGACATGCAGTTTCGACCGTGTCCAATGCACTTTCCGGCAAGCCGCATGTCAATGAGGAAACGCGCAGGCAGGTAAAAGAGGCTGCAGAGCGTTTGGGCTATAGGCCATCGGCAGTGGCGCGCTCGCTCAGGTTGAAATTGAGCTCCACCATCGGTGTCCTTGTTTCCGATGTGAGCAACCCTGCCATTCCCGAATTCATTCGCGGCATTGACGACGTGGCCGTGCGGGAAGGCTGTACCATCTTCCTCTGCAATACGGACGAGCTCATCGAGCGCCAGATCAGCCAGATGGAAACACTGCTCGACCGCCAAGTGGACGGCATGATCCTGATCTCGCAACATTGCGATGAGCCGGAGATCCGCAAGTTGCTCGATGGCAAGACGCCTTTTGTCCTCATTCAAAGGCGCAGCGCGCGCTACCGTGACGATTATGTCGGGTCCGACAACATACAGGGTACGCGCGACAGTGTAACCTACCTCAGGCAGCTTGGGCATCGACGCATCGGATTGATCACCGGGCCGCTGAGTTCAAGCACGGCCCAGGAGAGGCTGGAGGTCTTCGAGACGACTTCGGCAGAGTTGGGTTGCGAGCAGGATCCGGAGCTGATTTTCCGTGGCGATTATACGGTGGAGGCCGGATATCGGGGCATGCACTACTTCGCGTCCCTTCCGCAGCGTCCGACGGCTATCATCGCCAGCAACGATGTCTGTGCGCTGGGTGTTCAGGATGCGGCCAGCGAACTCCGCCTGTCGATCCCAAAGGATATCTCGCTCCTCGGCTGCGACGACATCGATCTCGCGCGGCTGCGCCAGATCAACTTGAGCACGCTGCGTCTGCCGAAGCGCGAAATGGGCGCTGCGGCTGCAGAATTGCTGATCCGCCGCATCCGATCGAAGCGCAATATCACGCCTCGGGAAATCATCATACCGACCCAACTTATCCTTCGTGAATCCTGCGCACCACTTGATACGCGGTCGACCGCAGAAGTCAGGAAGGCGGCGCCTCAACCAAGCGACTCGTGAGAGAGGCTCCTCGTTACCTCTCCCCTCCCCCGAAACAAAAAGGCGCCTGCAAGATGCAGGCGCCTTTTTGTAAGCCACCATAGGGCGTTCAGGCTCTGCCTTTCACTCTGCGATCGCACCCGCAAGATGCATGACAGCCAGCATGCCGGGATCGTCAATGCCGATCGTTTGGTCTCCGAACATGCGCGCGCGGCCAATGCGATTCGGCCGTGAGCGAAAGGTATTCAAAGCGTCAGCCGCAGCCTGCGCAGCAGCGTCGGCCGCTTCGGTCGGACTCGTCTTCCCTTGAAGAGCTGTGGCTATGGCATCGAGCGAGTCAAGAACTGTCTTATCGCCCAGCGATGCGCCGCCTCGCTCCATCATGGCATCCCGTGCGGAGGCCACAAATGCTGCAAGGTCCGCCACCTCGATCGTTTCGCGGCCTTTCGCCTGACGACCGACGGCCAGAAGACCCGTCGCGAAAAGTGTTCCGAGGCTCGAGCCGGTCGCAACGGTCGCAGCCTTCGCGAGCCGGGTCAGGGCAGTTCCCGGATCAGCTTCAGAAAGATCGGCTTCGGCCATCTTTCCAAGAACACGAGCGAGCATACCGCCTGTGTCGCCATCGCCGAGCTTGGCATCAGCTGCGTTCAATTCCTGCTCATGTCGCTTTATGGTCTGATTGGCCTTGGCGACAGCTGCAGCAATGGTCTCTGTCCTGATCGTCACGATGCTCACCTCACCGTCCAGAATGGGCACTCGCAGGGTGAAGCGAGCAGCGGCCCGATCTCGTCGTCAAGGAACAAAAGCGAGATCGATGCCCCGGCCATTTCCATGGAGGTTGCATAGTGGCCGACCAGAGGCTGGACCACTTCGATCCCCTCGGCTTGTACCCGTGCGCGCGCGCGCCGGTAGAGGATGAACAACTCTTCGAGTGGGGTTGCTCCCAGACTGTTGACAAGGATTGACGCCCGGTTGCCTGCGCCTTCCGGCCTATCGTTCAGGAGACGATCGATCATCTCGTCTGCGATCGCATCCGCGCTCCTGAGAGTGTCGCGCCAGATGCCCGGTTCCCCATGAATGCCCATGCCCATCTCGATCTCATTCTCGGCAAGGATGAAGGATGGCTTGTCCGAGCCTGGCACCTGGCAGGGCGACAGGGCAACGCCGATCGTTCGCGTCCGATCGACCGTTTTCTGAGCAACCGCCGTTACGGCATCGAGATCGGCCCCGGTTTCGGCAAACGCACCGGCTGTCTTGTAAGCATAGATGATGCCGGCCACGCCTCGACGCTTCTTGCGCTCCTCCGGGCCGGCACTTGCGATATCGTCAGTGCCGAGAACGGTCGTCGTTCGGATTTCGTCCTCCAGCATCTCGCCGGCCATGTCGAAATTCATCCGATCGCCGCCGTAGTTGCCATAGAGGCGCAGCACGCCCTTGCCGCCATCGGCCATCTGGATTGCCTCGATGCAGGATCCGACGGTCGGGCCTTCGAAGACATTGCCGATCGAGCAGGCATCGAGAAGGCCCTTGCCGACATAGCCGGTGAAGAGAGGGAGGTGCCCCGAACCTCCCCCGGACACGACACCGACCTTACCCTTGTTACGCGAGTCATCTGCACGGCGGATGACGCGCCCGGTCTCACCGCCGCGGACCAGCGATGGATTTGCCGCCGTCAGCCCCTCCAGCATCTCGTCGACAAAATCTGCCGGGCTGTTCATCAGTTTCTTCATAAGGCGTCCTCCCTTTTTGATGGCCCAAGGATCAGTACTGAAGCGCACCGTTGTCGTTGAAGCTGGTGATCGGCGGATAGGCGCGCTCGTCGGTGATCACATCGAGAACCGTCGTCTTGGTGGCCGCGAAGGCAGCCTTGAGGGCCGGCAGATAATCTTCGGCCTTCTCGATCCGGATCCCCTCGCAGCCGGACGCTCTCGCGATTGCGGCATGATCCACGGGCGTAAAGTCACAGGCATCGGAGTAGTCGTTGAAGATGACCTTCTCGGCATGCTTCTCATACCCGAGGATCGAGTTGTTGAGCACCGTCACCACCACGTTCAATCCCATCCGCCGAGCTGTTTCCAGTTCCGACCAGACATGGGCAAATCCACCATCGCCGACGAGAGCGAACACGGGTGCCTCAGGCCTGGCGCACTTGGCACCCAGCGCATAGGGAAGGCCCCAGCCGAGGCCCGCCAGACCGCGTGGCGTCACGAAACGCATGCCAGGCTTCAGCGATGTGAGGAAGTTGCCGATCCAGATCGAGGAATAGCTGGCATCCGAAACAACAATGTGCTCCGGCGTCAGGATGCTCTCGAGATCACGCATCAACCGCTCTGGGCGGATCGGGCTCTGGCCGGAGGTCTCCATCTCCTCGGCGTCCTTGCGTCCCTTGGCGAGACCTTCGGCAATGGTTTTCTCGAGCTCGGTACGGGCGCTGGCGCGCTTCGTGCCGTCGACCTTTTCCATGGCATCGGCGAGCGCCCTCAGGCCGAGTTTCGCATCCCCCACGAGGCGTAGGGCCTCATAGTTGCGGCCGACCTCCTGTCCATCCACGTCGAGATGGATGTATTTTGCACCTTTCGGATAAAGCGACCAGCTGTCAGTTCCATTCTGGTTCGTGCGGTTCCCGATGAGCATGATCACGTCTGCCTCGGTCACGAGTTCGCGCAGGTGCTTGCTGCGGCTGCGGGTCGCCATGAAATATCCGACGATGCCGACGGACAGCGGGTGACGCTCATCCACCGAGCCCTTGCCCATTACTGTCGTAGCCACCGGCAGGGAGAACCGGTCCTGAAGTGCAGCGAGTTCGGCTGCTGCGCCCGATACGTGCACGCCACCACCCGCGACAATCAACGGCCGACGAGCCGTCATCAGAAGCTCTGCCGCCTCCGCCACGCGCTCCGGATCCGGGCCGCAGCGGTCAAGCGGGAAAGAGCCGAGATTGGCGCTGCGGCTTTCGTTACGAGCTTGGGCGTTTTCCACAAACAAGTCGATCGGCGCGATCAGGACAGCCGGTCCGGGACGACCGGATGCAGCGGCCGCGAAGGCCATGTCCACATAATCGTCGATGCGATTGACATCGGCGACGCGCTTGATCCACTTGGCGACACCCTTGAAGAGATCCAGGTGATCAAGCTCCTGGAAGGCGTTCTTGTCGGCGAAGGGACGGGCGACGTCCTGCACGATGGCGACAATCGGAATCGACGCTTTGTAGGCCTCCGCAAGGCCGGGAACCAACAGCGTGGCCGCCGGGCCGTTCTGCGCCGTCACGACGGCGACCTTGTGCGAAATGCGCGCATAGGCGTCCGCCATGATCGATCCGGCGTTTTCGGTCCGATACCCGATCTGACGAATGCCGTATTGCGGCGCGGCCAGGAACAGCGCGGCGGGGATCGACTGACCGAAGATCACCTCAACACCATGGCGCTTCAAGGCCTGCGCCATGATATGCGCACCACTCATATTACCTTTTGTCATATCAAATGCTCCCTGAGCAAAAATCGAAGTTGGCCGGATTAGATGATCGTGGCGTTCTTGAGTCTTTCTACGTCGTCATCCGTCATCGAAAGCCAATCATGCAGGACTTCTTTCGAGTGCTCGCCCAGCATCGGCGGCGGACGGCGAATGGTGCTGGGCGTCGTGCTCATGCCGACAGGAGGCCCCTGCATGGGGACAGTCCCTGCCTTCGGATGCACTACATCGACAATGTGTCCGGCCTCACGCATATACGGATCTGTCGCCACGTCGGCGATGGTGCGTATCTTGGCCGATGGAATCTCCGCTTCCCGAAGAGCCGCAAGCACTTCCTCAGAATCGTGTGTGGCCGCCCATTCTGCGGCAATCGCTTCGATCTCAGCCACATTCTTCATGCGGAGTTCCAGGGTGCAGAAGCGGGGATCCTGCAAAAGCTCCGGTCGCCCGATCATTCGCACGAAGCGGGGGAAGTGCGCGTCGTTTCCTGCCACCATGTGAACCCAGACATCGTCCTTGCAGCGGAACGTATTCGCAGGTGCGGCATAGCGATCACGGTTGCCGGCGCGGGTCATACGACGGCCGTTCACCAGGAACTCCGGGATCGCTGTCATCAACATCGACGTCGCGCCACCAATGAGGGACACGTCCACCACTTGCCCTTCGCCGGTCTTGTTGCGGAAATTGAGAGCAGCCAGGATGCCGATGGTCGCGTGCAACGCTGTGGCATAATCGACAAGGAAGGTTCCTGCCATCATCGGGCTGCCTGACGGATCGCCGGTGAGGTCCATGATGCCGGTGATGGCCTGCGCAATTCCGTCGAAGCAGGGGTTTTCGGAAAGGCTGTTGTTCTGCCCGAATCCTGACAAGCGCGCCATGATCAGCTTGGGGTTGATCCTCCGCAAATCCTCCCAGCCGCAACCCATCTTCTCCATGGTGCCCGGCCGAAAATTCTCAACCAGCACATCCGCTTCGAGCACGAGGCGTCTGAGGAGATTCTGGGCCTCCGGGTTACGGAAGTTGAGCGTGAGGCTGCGCTTATTGCGGTTGAACATCATGAAATAGATGCTCTCGCCCTCGATGTATGGCCCGAGCGAGCGGGTGTCGTCCCCGGCGCGGGTGCGCTCGATCTTGATCACGTCGGCACCGAGATCCCCGAGCAGCATCGCGCAGTGCGGACCGGCAATGAAACGGGAAAGGTCCAGGACCTTCAATCCTGATAGTGAGGAAACCATGAGAAGCTCACACTTTGAGAAGAATACGGTTGGGGTCGATCTCGCCGCGGATGAAGCCGAGTTCCTCCTCTGTCGGCGGTTCGGTCTCCGGAATCGTTTCTGGAACAATCGGCATGAAGGACATGAGGCTCAGCACGTCCTCGACGACAACACCCGGATGGAGCGATTTCAGACGCATTTCCCGGGTGTCTTCGGCAAAGTCGAAGACGGCCTTGTTGGTCACCACCAGCTTGGGACCGCCCTCGGCAAGGCCAGCTTCCTGGCGACTCGTTCCGCCAGTCAAGTGACCAACGCTGGTGATGAAATCCACCTTTTCGACGAAGGTGCGCTTGTCCATGTCCATGACGAGGTAAGGTCTGCGCACGAAGGCAAAGTGCTCTGGCTGCGCAAGGCAACCAACCAGCCGAACCTTCGGGTTTTCATAATCGCCGATGGCAGTGATGTTCATGTTTCCGTAACGATCGACCTGCGCAGCGGAGTTGAACGAGACATCGAACTTTCGCCGGGCGAGCATATCACACTTGACCCCGGTATCTGGCGGACAGGCGGCCGCTTGCCATTGCGTGAACGCATCCTGCGTAAAATGCTCGGGGACGGATGAGAGGTCCGGCTCCAGCAGGTTGCCCCAATAAACTGCGGCGCTCGGAGCCTGCTTCATCTGCGCTAATCGAACGGCGGCAAGCGGAATGCCGACGGCGAGGGTGAAGGCGCGCCCGTTGGTGCCAACGCCGACGAAGCACAGGTCGTCTTCGAGGATCTGCCGCGAGAGATAAGCAGTGATGAGTTCGTTGTTTGAATATTGGCTCACGGTCTAGCCCCTTCTCGCCACGTCGAGTGCTTTCAGTGCGCTCGTGCCGCCGATTTTCGCGAGATATTCGTCATGATCATTCGAGGAATAGACATACTCCTGAAGATAACTTCGAACATCTGCACCTGATTTCGAGCGCCCGAGATAGTCCTTCAGATGCGCATCGTCTTCATCGTAGTAGGTGTCGCACGCAGCCGGGTGAGCGCCGTAGGGAGCCTCCACGATGGCTTCGACCCAGTTGCCGGGGATGTAGGTCAGCGATGGCTGCTTCCTGATCTCCTCATGCGGGACGATCTTCTCGACCGTGACAATCAGGCGTTTGGCGCCGGCCGCGAACGGCTGGTCCATGTCGTCGGTATCGCGCACGACCGGCCATTGCACATTGCCGTACTCGTCGCCGATATAGCCGTGAATTACCGTGAAATCCGGTTCGGCCGCCGCTATGGCCTGCAGCTTCTGGCCGGTGAAGGGGCAGTCGAATTCCTTGATCTGCTCCGGATTGCGCTTGGCGATATCCGATCCGAACAGGGTCTTGATCGGAAGGAACGGCATTCCTTGAGCAGCTGCCCGGAGACGCGCGACCATTGCCGTTTCAGAGAAATCCCTCACCTCGATCTGACCGCTTTCAACACCCCGGCGGAAATTCGGGGCCAGTCCGTAGTTGAACATGCCGACATAGATGCCTTCCCAGCGACGGATCGCGTCGGCGGCAGCAAGCAGATCGATCGCAGTGGTGCCGGCCCAACTCATGACCGTAAGATCGCGCACTCCATTGCGTATCAATTGACGGATGATGGCGTTAGGCTGACGTCTCAGAAGGCTTCCGCCGATTGCCACCGACGAGCCGGACACGATTGGAGAAACGGCTTTCTCCAGCGTCGTCAATTTCGTTCTCAAGGTCATTTCCTCCAGGCGCTCCGATTCCTATAAAAACGTTTCTGGAAGGACGCAACAAAAAACGTTTCTTGTAGGCTTTTTTCTGTTACAGCTTGGGAATGGGCCGGTCTGCCTAGGAGCTTTATCTCAGTTATGACGGATCCGAACACTCTCTATGGCCTCATTGGCCATCCGGTGGGTCATGTCCGCTCGCCTGCTATTTTCAATGCACATCTCGAGGCAAACGAACTGCCGGGGCGGATGGTCGTCTTTGACTACAAGCCCGAGGCGCTTGCGGTCGCGCTTGACGCTTTCCGTCAGATGCAGAACCTGAAGGGGCTGTTCGTCACGATGCCGCACAAGCAGACGATCGCCTCTTTGCTCGACGGGCTGACGGACATGGCGGCTGTCGCTGGCGCGGTCAATGTGGTCAGGCGGACGAGCGACGGGCAACTGATCGGCGGTCAGCTTGATGGGCCGGGATTCGTGACGGCAATGATCGCGGGTGGGAATCATCCAGGCGGAAAGAGGTCGTTCATAGCAGGCGCCGGCGGAGTCAGTGCTGGTATCTGCAGCGCACTCGCCGATTCGAATGTCCGCAGCATCATGATCAGCAATCGTAGCCTTGAGCGCGGCCGCGACCTCCGCAATCGACTCCAGAAGGCCTTTCCTGCAACAGAGTTCGCTGTAACCGACGCGCAGCCTGATGAGACGATCGATATTCTCATCAATGCCACGAGTGTCGGAATCAATCCCGGCGACCCGCTTCCCATCTCGCTGGACGGTATCCGGCAAGGCATCTTCGTGGGTGATGTCGTCAATCTGCCAAAGGGCACGCCCTTTATCGCGAAGGCGCGTGACCTGAACTGCAAGGTCCAAAGTGGCGACGCAATGTTCCGTCCACAGATCCAGCTGGCACTGGACTTCTTCCGGTCGGCTTGAACTGGGTTGCACGTTTCGACGTCGAATGTGCTGATCGCTTTTTTGGCGCGCCAGGCTGACCCTTGCAAGGTGTTCGTGGGCCCAGAGCAGGTCCAACCCGTTCATGTCCTGACATGGATTCCGGGCCTTGTCATATCTGGACGCTCCCTGCCGGCAAGGGTTTGGTTGAACGTGAGTGCAAGTGGTCGGGTGCAGGTCCTATGGGGGTGGATAGCGATCCGCTCAATGGCAGAGTGAGGTTGCTGTACACCCACTCTGGAGGCGACCCATGTCGATCGATCCCCGGCCCAAGCAGACTGCTATCAGTGCCGATCTCAGCGCCATTTTCGTCTCAATGGAGCTCAGTCGCTCCGTCTGGCTGATCACCTCGCTCGCCGGGTGCTGGGGAGGAAATGTCCAAGCACAGCGTCCGGAGCGGTGATGTGGCCGAACTTCTGGCGCGGCTTGCACAGCTCAAAGAGAAGGCGCGGGTTCGAACCGGCCAGATCTTTCTGATCATCATCATTCAAGAGGCGGGTCTTGATGGCTTTTGGATCCATCGTGTTCTGCAGCGCGATGGCATCGAGAGCTATGTCGTGGATCCTGCTTCGATTGCAGTCTCGCGTCGGCGATGGCGGGCCAAGACCGACCGAATTGATGGCGAAGCCCTGGTGCGGACGCTCATGGCCTACAAGCGCGGAGAGCCCCGAGTGTGCGCCATGGTCAAAGCACCAAGCCCGCAAGAGGAAGATCGCCACCGCTTGGTCCGTGAATGCAAGACGCTGATGGCCGAACGAGTCGCACACGTCAATCGGATTATTGGTGCGGCCGCGATCACGAGCGGCGACCGGATGTGAGTTTCCAGCGGCTACGGTGCCGTTGTGCAACTGGCCCAGACCTTGGGTCCTCAACTGCAGAGATGAGACAAATATGACCTGTTAGAAATGATGGCTTGATCGAGAATTCCCCTTGTGAGTCATATCGACGGCCTGTCAGTGCGGCTCATGTGTCTGCTGGCCCTGATGGAAGTCCGCGGATCAGGTCCCAGTCACATTAGCGAGCTCGAAGCCCTGCCAATGCCCCGGGTTGTCCTGATCCCGGCTCGACCGGTTTGCATCACGCCACCGTCACCCTTCTCAAACTGAAGACCTCAACTCATGGCGGCGCTCAAGCGGCAGTTCTCACAGGTCCACGATAAACATCTCCTCTGGCCAGAAGCGCCCAAGCGATCCGAGCCATCTTGTTGGCCAGCGCGATCGAGGCCAGCCGGGCTGGCTTCCTGGCCGGCAAAGCTGTGATCCAGGCAGAGCCTATCGCTGTTCTCGCTCGTGTGTAGCGGATGACCGCAGTGGCTCCGACCACCAGCAAGGTTCGCAAATACCCGTCGCCCATCTTGGAGATCCGCCCCAGCCGCTCCCTGCCGCCGGACGCGTTCGGACGGGGCGTTAGTCCCAACCACGCCACAAACTCCCGGCCAGAGCGAAGGTGCGAGGGCTCTGTCACAGTGGCGGCGATGAAGCCCACGCCCGGGATTGTCTCCAGCCGTCGGCTCTCTTGGCTCTGCCGATGCCAGGCCAGCAGTTCGGCTTCGAGCGCTCGGATCCGCGGCTGCAGATCGAGCAACTGGTCCACGAGAGGCGCCAGAGCCCGGCGGGCCAGAGGCGGCAGCACGGCATCAGCGCTCTCGTCGGTCAGGATCTGAATCAACTCGCGGATGCGGCTGATCCCCTGAGCGACGATGATGCCGAACTCGGCCAGATGCCCGCGCAGAGCATTGACCAGCATGGTGCGTTGGCGGATCAGCAGAGCCCGCACCCAGTGGAGCATCAGGACACTTTGCTGATTGGCCGATTTGATGGGCACGAAGCGCATGCTTGGGCGTGTGACAGCCTCGCAGATAGCCTCGGCATCGACCGCATCGGTCTTGCCGCGTTTGACATAGGCTTTGACGTAAGCCGGCGGCATCAACTTGACTATATGCCCAAGCTTGATCAGTTCACGAGCCCAATGGTGAGAGGTCGCGCACGCCTCCATGCCGATCAAGCAAGGCGGCATAGATGAGAAGAAAGACAGCACCTCTGCCGGGGATGTCACGTTAACGAGAAATACTGTCCTGTACTCGTCAAGGCAAAATCCTGCGTCGAGGAACATCAGCGACTTGGGTTGTGCAAAATTCGGCACTGGTAGCCGTTGGCGTCACTATACTCAGCTAACGTGACATCCCCGTTGTCAGGACCAAATCCTGGAACCCGACGAGGCCAGCTTCGGCGGCGGTGGCACGTCGGTCAGAGGCTGGATAGAGCAGGCTGCGCTGGTTCACAAACAGCACGGCGAGAGCGCCGGCATACAAGACGAGCACAGCGAAGGCGAGAAACCGGAGACGGCGGACCATAGGGTGCTGACATCCTGTTGAAGGGCTTGGCAGTCTGTTTGGCTCCAGATAGCGGCGCACCTATCTTACACGATCTTACACGATGCCTCACGCGCGGTAGCGGGTGCGGCCGGTGAGCTCACGTGGCAGCGCGCCGCCGAGCTGCGCCAGCATCAGGTCCACGGCCTTGGGCGTGACCTTCAGCAGCTTCGCCGCGAGCGGCACCGATCGGCACTGGTAACGCGCCCGACGGTCCAGCGAGGGCTGATGCAAGGCTGTTCCGCAAGTCGTCCCCAAACGGACTTTGGGCCTGCGGGAAATGCCGGATTTGGAACGGCGACCATGAAAAAGCCGCCGGAAATCGGCGGCTTTCCAAAATAGCAGGGATGCAAAATAGCAGGGATGATTGTACTCACCCCCGTTCGTCACCAGGCAGCTTGTCGGATTCATCCGGGAAATCCTGGATCGGTGGCTGTTGCCGATAATGCCAGCGCGGGAAACCGCACCAGTTCTCGATCGATTGGCATCCTTCGAGGTCGACGGTCAGCCTGAGCTTGTCGGGATGAATCTGAACAAGGCGACCGATGGCGCCTTCGATGGTTATGCCCGGTGCCGACAGGTCCGGCTCATCGTCGACAAAGGCGCGGTAGTTGTTCGGACTGCCCTCGACTTTGATCATCATGGTCGCCTCCTGAGCGGTGTAATCTAAGCCCTGAGATAGTGCGGCGTAGCTCCTGCCAGCTCACCGATCGCGAGAGGTCGAGGCCGCGTGAGATGACGCTGTTCGTGCTTGAACCGGCTGGCAACCGCGAGGGCCGCCAGGATAGCATAATTCGTGAAGGCGGTCTCGACCGTCTCCGGCCAGAAGAAGCGGATCGGCTCGTCGTGCCAGAAGAACCGGTACGCCCGCTCGATACGCATCGGAGCGTTATGCTCCGAACCGTAGCGGTAGGCATCGTGACCCCCGTCCCTTGGACAAGCAGCGATAAAGATCCTCGGCCAAGATCGCGCGGGAAGACCTCGGTCCGGTCATCGGGGCCGACGAAGGTCGAGAAGTCGAAGCCTGCCGCGTTCAGTGCAATTATCCACTAACTTTGATTCCGGACCACCTCGTGGGGGGTCGGTCCATGCCCATAGACTTCTCCAGAAATGGAGCCGGAAACTGTCTAACAGGCTGTATCAAGTCTGGTGGCGTTTGCTACCGAATGGCGGACGGAACTCTATGCGAGGACATCTGGCACTGGACCGAAACAAACCTCTTGAAGCAAGAACCCTCGCAGTCGGAGCTGAGAAAAGCCAGAGAGTCGACGATCATCTCCTCTAAGACTTACCCTAGCAGGGATCGATCTCCAAGATCAGGAACCACCATGAGCACTCTAGAACGCGCAGTTGCCATTGCCACTCAGGCACATGCCGGCGAAGTAGATAAAGCGGACGCCCGTATATCTTCCATCCTCTCCGGGTCATGCTGCGGGCTTATGGAGCTGGCGGGCGGGAGGCCGGAATGGCCGCGGCGCTCGATGACGTTGTCGAGGACTGCCCTGAGTGGTCTCGTGTGCGCTTCGCCGAAGGCTTCAGCTCCTCTGTGCTTGCCGCCGTAGACAGCCTGACCCGGCGCGACGGTGAGGCGTACATGGACTTTATTGCGCGATGCAGCAGGGATCCAATCGCCCCGATCGTCAAGCAAGCCGATCTGGAGGACAACCTTAATCTCGGCCACATGCCAGTCCGATGGACAAGGACCAGGCTCGAATCGAGCGTTACAGGAACGCCCTGCCCCTCTTGACCGCGTAGCCAGGGGGTTCTGTCGCAAACTCGAAGTATGGGTATTTTCTAGCCGGTTACGCTGCCGTGACAGTGGAGCTAAGCCATTGATTCTGCACCAGTCGATCGATGCCGATCCGCCAGTATCGGCGAGTAAAAGCAAGTTTGCGACAGAACCCATAGGCTCGGCACGACCATCGCCCCGGCTCCGCCGACCCCTGCCTCTTGTAAATGCGTAGTCCGCTTGATCGCGGCTCATGCACTTACCGCATGTCAGCCGCCACGAAAAAATGGGCAGTTTTGCTGACCTTTTAATCTTGCGAACTTAATGAGGAGTTCCTAGTTATTGCAGTGCAGCACGGCGATTGGCGTCGCCGTGCCGCTGCCCTTCTTGGGCGTTTCCTCCCTAAACTTCGGGCCGCTGGTGACAGTGGCCTTTTTTCTTAGGTGGCTTGTTCTACCCAAAGCCACCGGCGATCTGCAACTAGACTTCCGGGTTACGCCAGTGACCTCTGCCTGCCGATGCGTCGCCATCTGTCAATCACAGCGCTCTCTTTATATCTGTCAGGAAGCCGACAAACTGGGAACTCAATTCTACGGGTTCTGACCACCGGATACAGCTTGTCTCTGCCGCCCAAAGAGCGCCGCAATCAGGCCAACCCACCTGGGAGCGTCCTGTTAATCAGACAATGGGCGGGCGTCTATCGGCAACCCGACACAAGCTAGTCAGTGGATAGACTTATCTTCAATGCCGCTGCGCTAAATGCAGTAAACTTGGCGCTATCGTTGGACTGATCGGAGACTTGGAGTGGATGCCGTATCTGTCGGCACCGATGTGGAATGGTAATGCTCAAGCAGACCGTCGGCTCTCAACTTCCCCGAAGGTAGTAGGTAGAGATACGTCGGAATCCTACCCATCGATCTGAGCTTGTTAATCTATGTTAAAGCCGCCATCTCTGGGCCAAGAAGCAAGAACAACAAGAGGAAACGATGCCCAACACGGCTCCCCAAACTTATCGTGTGGACTCCCCCAGCCTCGAAACCATGATTCAGGAGGTGCTCCATACTCTCGGTAACATTGACTTTGCCGCCGAAGCTAACCTGGAAAAAGTGGAGGCGAGCGCTCTCAGTTCGAACCTGAAAGACCACACTAAGACCAAGATTAGAGCCGCGCATTGGGAGAAGCGCCAGCCCTACGTGGACCTCCTGGAGACACTTCGGCGGCAACAATACCGCCAGTCCTGCGCCGCCTGACCGCGCGCCCTAACGGTCCAACTAAGTAATCAATGGCTACCAGAGAGATATGCTGATCATGCAAAACACCAACATCGCACTCAGCGGCAAGAGCGCTGAGTATCGCCCGAACGCACCAAAAACTCAGGTCATGATCTGGCAGATCGTGCGTACCCTCAGCGAGATTGACGCCGAGTATTATCTTCAGGTGAGCGATATCGAGGGCGGCGCTACAGACGCCGACCTCAAGGCACACCTCATGCAGAAGCTGAGAGCATCACATCGTGCACGACGGCAAGCTTACGTGCATCAGCTTGAGGAGCTTCGACAGCAACGATAGGTTAGTCGTTCACTATGTGAGTGAACTGGAGATAGCTCGCGCCAAAGGCTGCAACGAGCATCTTGCGAAAGTCGGCCCTCACCACTCGGCCGAGGCGGGCGGAGCCTACACAAAAGTGCTGCGCCCCAGAGCTAATGCTGCGGCGGGTCCAACTGCAGCCCGCCTGCGCCAGCAACAGACATTGCCAAGCACCATAAGAATCGGACGAAGCACATGTCCGCTAACAGGGAACATCATCCTGCTCAAGCCGCAATGGCCGCTCCCCGCCTGTACCCCTCAGAGCTTCTGCCCTCGCTGCAATCGCTCTTGGTAACCCTTGCCGACATCGATTTCGAGCACGAGAGTGATGTGGAGACACTCAGGCGAAGTTCGGCCGATGAACCGCTGAAGCAGACGGTGATCAAGAGACTGCGAGAGCAGCACCAGAAGCGACGGCCTCCCTACGTTGAACAGCTCGAACGCTTGCAGAAGAGAATGCAGGCGCTGGTAGCCTGATCTGTGCAAGCTAAAGCCGCGAAGGGGGTTTCCTTACCTCCTTCCACGTAAATCACCGAGCGCTTGGGGATCTGTTGCAAACTCTTCGGTAACTTGATCCTGTCACCACCAGATGGCATGAAGACGAAACCTATATCAAGATCCGTGGTCGGTGGCGGCATCTCTATCGTGCCGTGGACAGCACCGGCGATACGGTCGAATTCTGGTTCAGCGAACGGCGCGATCTGTCCGCTGCCAAGCGCTTTCGCAGCCAAGCCCTCAAACGAAATCGCCGTCCTGAGAGGATCGTGATGACGGCAGCCAGACGAACCGCGAAGCGATCCTGGCGTGTGATGCGGAGAGCCGTTTGCAAGATAGATCTCAGCGTAAACTGGAACCCATTCGCATCCGACAAAGCGCCTACCTCAATAATCGCGTTGAGCAGGATCATCGGGCCATCAAGCGGCGGATTTCGCCCATGCTCGGATTCAAGTCCACGAGCAGTGCCCGTGTGATCCTGGGCGGCATCGAGATGGTTCATATGATGCGCAAACAGCAGGCGAGGTATGCCTGCGATCGCAAGCCGTCGCTCGCCGAACAATTTCATCTGCTCGCCGCATGTGCGCATCGAAGCACATGGTACTCTCAGGTCCCTACGTAGGATTTTCGACGGAACCAGCCCGACTGTCTCCAGGAATACCCTTCCATGGTGCCCGACAGATCGGTCGCGATTGTGCGGTGCGCGACGCGGAGCCGCCTCTCGAGGGCGAGATCCAGGATCGGCCCGTTGCGCCCGCCCGCCGTGGCGAGCCTTTCAGCGCGCGCCGTCGGCGGCGAGGACGATCCCGGTCCGCTCTGGGGCGTTCTCGCACAGCGCCAGGATTGGCACGGCCCGGCCGTCCTTCGGCATCTCGAGGACGAGGTCTATCCTCTGCCCCATCGTCAGCGGGAAGAGGCGTCCGGCGAGCGGGGCGACGGATTGCCATCGACGACCGCCAGCCGCGCCCGGCGTCGACCGTGAAGCCCGTCGCGGTGGCGCCGTTGATGATCCGAAGCCGCACGCGGCTGCCCTCTCATTCGCGAAGAACCTTCGGAATAAGGCCTCGACAACATGGCGTCGACGAGTCTTGCCGTCTCTCCGGTTCATCCCCCCAGAATTCGCCAGGTTGCCTTATCGGGAGCAGAGACCAGGTTCCACGTGGACTTGTACCAGTATCCAAGCCCAAGGGTCGATTCCACATCCCAGATCGTGACAGGCCCCCATGGATCCAAAACGGCATCAGCCCCACTCAGATTGGGAACGCCGTCATTCGATATCTGCCACCGATCCCATACGTAATCGACATAGGCATGCAGCAACCAGAAGATGGGGTCACGGGCGGCCGTTCTGGGTCTTGTGATGGTGCCGTTGCACCAATTGTGAACCTCGTTGTGCGCGTTGCCCTCCAAGTCGACGGTGAAAGTGCCAAAGAATTTCTGCTTGAGGATATCATTCACGATATTCCAGGTCGGCAGACTTCCCCCGATGCCGCCCGGCGTGTTGCGCTCCACCCCCGGGGGAGACCAGACCCAATCCGGCCTGTCGTGATCGGTGGAGTAGTCCCAGTAGGGTATCCGCACGGAAGGCTGGTAGCTTCTCAGGAGGTGCTCGCACTTGAGAAGGAAGAGCCTGTGCCAGGGAAGGAAGCGTTGCGTGCCGGCCGGAAGCTGACCAGGCATGGAATGCATGCGATGCGTCGGCCCATTGGCATGGATATCAGCGAGTTTCATGTATTCGCCATCTGCGTAAGCCGCTTGGAGCGCCTTGTTGAACGTCGCCTTCTCCGCGGGCGTCATCGTTCGATGGTCGACTCTAGGCGCGCTCAGCGCCGCGATGGTTGAGCCTGCCAACCGGAGCCTACTCGGGTTGAGGGGCTGGGATCCCAAGTCCCCGGTGACAGTCCAAATAGCGTCCGATTTCACCGTCCTGTCTGCGGGCGTCAGTTGGGAGAAGTCAATGAAGGCTTTATGACGGATGGATCGGGCGATGATCTCCGCATCGACCTGCCGGATCAGCTCCTCCCCCATAAACTCGTGCAGCTCCTCCGGGGTGTGGAACCGCTCCATATGATGATGCCCGCTATGACCATGATGATGCCTGCTATGACTGCCGTGGCCATGGTGTCCGCCGTGGTCATGATCGTCACTGGAGACATGCTGGCTGTCCACATCGGTGCCAGACAGCGCATGATCCATCAGTTCACCCGCTTCTTTGCCGGGACGCTTCCTATTGGCCATGATTAGCCTCCTGCTCGTACAAAGTTGCACTGGTACGCGAGCAACAGTGCTACTTTAATACCGCGACAAAGGTCTGTTGAGGATGGGAGCACCTTCACCCGCTGCTAATTGGAAGGTGAAAAGCCCAGTTCTACCTCCAGATCGGTACTCCTTGCTTCCGAGTAGCGAATGAAAGCTCTGGATCAGTCGAACCGAGCAGACGACGGCAGATCCAACCTGTGACCGTGAAGGCGAGTGATCGGGCGCACGGATATACGCGGCACGCGAAAGCAATCACCATTCTTCCAGACCACATCCGCAAGCCCATATCGATACCATTGCTTTATGATGAGCAAAGTATTTTGGGGGGCTTGTCACGTTAACTCGGAGATGATGGCAAGGCGTGTACATGGGCTGGCGTGAGAAAGCCCGTCAGCTACAGGACGCTCACGGCCATGTGGCCGGTGAGATCATTGACGTATCTCTCTCGGCTGGCGAGGCGTTTTTAGGCCGCATCAGTGACCCTCAGCCACCAACTCCATCTTCATCTGCCATTGCGGAGCCTGCTCACCGGGCCATCATGTTTACCGACATCGTGGAGTCCACCGAAATGACAGCGCGGCTCGGGGATGCTGCGGCAATCGAGCTTGTGCGGGCAAACGATGCTTTGGTGCGCCGGGCTCTGACACGATACGGCGGTCGCGAGGTCAAGCACCTCGGGGATGGCACTATGGCCTTATTCGCCTTGACCGCCGCTGGGGTCGAGTGTGCCAAGGCTATCCAGCGGTCGTTTGAACGCTACAACCGGGCACGCGCAGAGCCGATCCATATTAGCATCGGCGTGGACTGTGGTGAACCTGTCGAGGACAGTCACGATTTCTTTGGATCAACGGTGCAGAGAGCGTCTCGGGTTTGTAGTGCGGCGGGTCCAGATCAGATTCTGGTTTCGAACGCTGTGCGAGTGGAATGTCGGGGCGAGAATGGATTTGCTGATTGCGGCTGTAAAAACCTGAAAGGTTTCCTCCAACCGGTGCAACTTTTCGAATGTGACTGGCATAGCGAGGCATCAGACTGACTCGCTGTCACGGTGGGGCTTCGTCCCAGAAGGCAACATGCACCTCCGGTTCCAGAAATCGCACGTGATCCCTCTCCTCCTGCTGCTGATCAGCCTGAGGGGGAGTCGCCTACCTCGCCTACTGGATTGTCGGCTTCCTCGGTGTGGGTGTCCTCGGCGTGATCATTGGGATGATTTCCTGAATGTCGAACTGGAACGGGGAAGCGTGTCCACCATTCTTGCAGGCAGCGGCATTGCCCCAGTCCCACCCCTAACCGACCTACGGGGCACGATCACGAGGTGAAGATTTTCGCTTTGACGTAGGCCGTCTGAGCTCCTGAAGCCCGCATCTCATTTGATGTCATTTGATGCCTGTTGCTTGACAGGGTTGCCCAACAGGAAGAGCATTTCTTCGCTGCTTTGATTGCAGCGTATCGACCACGACAAGATTAGTACATTCCTCGGAAAGGAGGTTCAGCGTGGAACCACCTCCGAACTTGGCCGCGATGACCGCTGCGGCATCCGGTCGGGCCTCAGCGCAGCGGTTTACCTTGCGAACGGCAGACCGGGAGCGGCTTCAGGAGCCGCATCAGCAAGGCATGGTTCCACCTAGCCTCTCCCGGCCCTGATAGTTGGCCCAGGTCGAAAGACCAACCTAGTTCAGCATGTTCGTCGAAGGAGGTTTGCCATGCGCCCGCTAATGCTAATGACTGCGCTCTTACTTGCCACCACCTCTGCGCCTCTGCTGGCCCAAGACCAAAAGGCGGGCCACGCGATGAGGGCTGATCAACTCCAGTGGGAACCCGCTCCACCCGTTGTTCCCAAAGGAGCCCAGATTGCTGTGCTGTCAGGCGACCCCAGCAAGCAGGGGCCGTTTACGATGCGCCTGAAGACACCGGCAGGTTACAAGATTCCCGCCCATAGCCATCCAACGGCAGAGCGGATCACCATCATCTCCGGAGATTTCCATTTCGGCATGGGCGACAAGCTCGACGAAGCAATGGCCGAGAAGCTTACCAACGGTGGATTTGTCGATCTTCCGGCCAACATGAACCACTATGCGTTCACCAGTACCGAGACTGTGGTGCAGATCGACTCGGAAGGTCCGTTTGCGATCAAGTACGTGAACCCGGCAGATGACCCAAGCAAATCCCAGTGATACTGGCCCTGCTGATTAGACAGATATCAGCAGCGAGATGGAGCGTGCTATGTGCCACTATTGTGGATCATACATGTCTGAGGAGAAGGCCAGGGCCGAGGCTGATCGCCAGAAGGAACTTGAAGCCAAGCATACCCAAGCTGTCGATAGGCTCCTGCATGAGGCTGATCAGACAGCACAGACGGCAGCCCCTGCCTCAGAGAAAGAGCCGATCCCAGCAAAGTAACTTTTGGCTCCGGTCTATGCCCCGCTCTGGCGGGGCATTTTTATGGCGGCCTTCGAACCGGTTCGATCCAAGGTGCAAGGCCCGGTTCACCGACCTTGAGGCTCCCAGCCGCCCACCTCCGGACCTTCCGCTGATGATGCGCAAGCTGACTGTGATTGAGGGTGGCAAGGGATAGGATTACGGCACCATTCGAGTGACCCCGCGCTCGCGCGTTCTGTCCCGAGGCCGTCTACCCCGTCTTGCAATCTGGACGCACCTCCTTCCCAAGAACACAATAAACTCTGGACTATCCTCTGGGGGAAACCATGGTTTCAACGGAACATAGGGTCGAGCGGCATCTCGCAGCCATCTTCGCGGCTGATGTAGCGGGCTATTCGCGCCTAATGGAGCAGGACGAGGTCGGCACACTTCGCACTCTGACCGCACATCGCGAGATCATAGATCGGATGATTGCGGAACATGGCGGACGGATCGCCAACACGGCGGGGGACAGTGTCCTAGCCGAGTTCCCGAGCGCCGTTGACGCTGTTCAGTGTGCCGTGGCTGTGCAGGATGCACTCGCCCAGGCCAACCAGGACACATCTGTGGAGCGCCGCCTCCGGTTTCGGATCGGAGTTCATGTTGGCGATGTAATGGTTCGTAGTGGCGACCTGTTGGGAGACGGGGTGAATATCGCAGCCCGGCTGGAAAGCGTTGCTGAGCCGGGCGGCATATGCCTCTCAGAAGCCGCCTACGGGGCTGTGCGAAAGGCCGTGCCTCTCACCTTCACCGATCTCGGACCACAGAAGGTGAAGAACATCGACGAGCCGATCCGAGCTTTCGCGTTTAGCCAAATGGACATTGCGTCCTCGCCTGCCCAGGCCGTCTCGCAGTCTAAGGTACTGCCGTTGCCCGACAAACCGTCCATTGCCGTGCTCCCATTCAGTAACCTGAAGGGCAATACCGAGCAGGAGCATTTCGCCGAGGGGATCACAGACGACATCATCACCGAGCTATCCCGTATCAGCGCTTTCCTGATCATCGCCCGAAATTCAACCTTCACTTTCAAAGGCACCACTGATGTGCAGCAGGTTGGACAGGACCTTGGCGTTCGCTACATTGTGGAAGGAAGTGTCCGGAGGGCGGGAGAACGGGTCCGGGTCAATGTCCATCTGCTGGAGGCAAGTACCGGGAACCATATCTGGGGCGAGCGCTATGACCGCCCTCTGGCCGACCTGTTCGAGGTCCAGGACGATATCACCCGCAGCATCGTTGCTTCCACCCAGACACAGGTGGTTCTGAACGAAGGTCTCGTCGCGGAGCGGCACGAGCGTCCAGACTTTCACACCTGGGATATGGCGAAACGCGGTTGGCGGGAAATCTATCAACTGACCCGCGAGAGCCTAGAGAAGGCCCGCGAGATTGGGCTTGCCATCAAGCAGCATGACCCGACGAGCCCAAAGGGACCGCAGATTGTGGCAACCGCCGCTTATCATCTTGTCTACATGGGCTTTGCGTCCGACCCGGCTGCAATGCGGGATGAGGCTTTGGCTGAAGCCCGCGAGGCCATGCGGCTCGATGATCGCGACGAGTACACACAATGGACCTATGGAAACGTGCTCATGGGCCTTCTCGGGCGGCGTGAGGAGGCCATTGCCGCCTATAAGCAGGCACTGGAGATCAACCCGAACTTCTCTCTCTCTTATGGGAGTCTGGGAACGACCCTGGCCTGGGAAGGCCGCTCCGACGAAAGCATCGCCACCGTCGAGACGGCCATTCGCCTCAATCCTCGCGATCCCAGCATTTTCTTCCGATATACCGCGTTAGCCTTGGCCTACTTTTTTAAGCAGGATTATCAGAAGGCTCGGGACTGGGCACAGCATGCCATCGCCCGGCGGGCGAACTGGTGGATTCCATGGGTCGTTCTTGCAGCCAGTCTTGCTCGCCTAAACAAACTCACAGAGGCGAAAACAGCCCTGTCCGGATTGCTGGAGGTGCTCCCCAACCGGATCATCAGCACGCTCCCCTTCCCACCGCTGGGACAGGCACAGATCGACTCCCTGCGCGAAGGTCTGAGGATGGCCGGACTGCCCGACTGACAGTCCCTTCAGCCGCCTGATCTCGCCTTTAACTCTCCCGCGACCATCCGCGCCTATTCGCGGTGGCACAATTGAGGATGTCCATAAGACCAGTTCATTGGACCAGTTTCTCTTGGAGATTTCGGACGGCTCTCTGCACACCCGCTCCGAACTGCGAGGCTCTTAGGACATACGGGATGGAGCCAGAATTGAGGGCCAATCATGGGCAGCGGCGATACTCTGACTGTCTGGCGCGAGAAGCTGATCCAGAAACTCCGCGAGCATGGAGTGCCCGAAGCTGACGTGGAACGTCGGGCCGACGAGTTGACGGCTCCCATGTTGGTGGCTCACGAGATCGCCGAAGCACATCGGCAGAAGACGATGAGACGGTTGCGGGCAATGGGTTGGCCCGACGACAAGATTGAGCAGGCCCTTGTGGAACTCACGTTTCGGCGGGGTGACCGGCTCATTCGGCAGCAGAAGGTTCTGCGAACTCGACGGCGTGGATCACACGACTGTCCGAAGCGTGACGGACGGTATCATGGAGGTCCCCTCGCCCGCGAAAAGTAGCTCTCCAGCCACAAGCCGGGCGAGGGGTGGGCCACAGCCATCCTCCCCCGAACCTCCTGAAGACGATGCGGAAGCTCATGGCCATTCGGGCGGAAAACGGTGACGAAACAGGAGGAACCTCGATCCTGCGCCTTTGTTGGCTTGCCACGCCCCGCTAACGGAGAGGCCAAGCCGATGACCTGCCAATCCTGCCACCAGGATGTGAAGAACCCCTGTCACGATGTTCAGGAGATGCGGCAACGAGCCATGAGTCACGTGGACCGTTGCGAGAAGGCTCTCAAGGATGATCGGAGCGACGGCATAAACCCCGGTGACGGGCAGAGTGCTGGGAGCATCTAAGCCTTAAACCCGGATAGCTATGACGACGCGTCACAATGTTTCTCGAACTCGATAAGGATCAGTTGAGCGTGCTGAGGCGTGCCCTTGAGGCAAGAGTGCGCGACATGCATCTGCGCCTGGGGAGCGAGCCCGGTGACGAGGGATTCCGGCGTGAAGCGGCTCTCGCCACACAACTTCTTCGGCAGGTGGAGGCCCTGGAAAGGCAGGCGGGTCACCGCGCCTGCAACATAGGGGACGTGGAGTCCCTGCCCGAGGAAGACGACACCTGAGCGGGACAGGCTGCACGTGTTTGCGAAATGCTCTCAGGGCTGACGCAGCAAATAACAAAGCCCAGGGCGTTGCGCTCTGGGCTTCGGGCACTCAATCGGGAGAGCCCGGTTCGTGCCGCGTAGACTCCGGTACCGATCAGCTAGAAAGGCGTCCTGGGGACCGGGCCACCCGAGGGGACCTCGTACCAATCCAGAGCCTACGCAGGACAACCAAGGTCACCCGGAGGCGGCTCCGTGGACCCATCCGGGCTGCGCTCAAACTGCCCGGCTCTAGTCTGGCGGCAAGTCCTCTCCGAACCATCCAGGACGGATGATCGTTCGCTTAGAGCCTGCACGCGGCACTTTCATCGCTGTCACGTATCTGCGTGCACTTCCCAGAGAGCGGAGTTCAACATGACGAAGACCCCTTGGTTGAGCCTGTGGTTGAGTGCAGCCGACACCTAGGCGGGAGCGGCTCGTGGCTTTTGGGCAGCAGAGATGCAGCGGCAGCAAAAGACCATGTTAAGCGAGATGACGCGACCAGCGGCGCGTCCCGCCGGTAAGACCCAGTTGGAAGGAAAGCATCGACGGGCTCGCGGAAGAGGTCCAAAGGCTGACACAGGTCTGTCGCATTCTCACTCCCTCACAGCCTCAGCCCCGCGTGGAGGTGCTGGAGGAGCGTGCCTTGGAGAGATGAGGTGCCTTTTGCGGCCACAGTCTGCTCCTTCGTGCTCTCTTGCTAGGATATCAAATTCTGATGCCGAGCCGTACTCGCATAGTGTCTGCCGAGGCAGTTGGCTTGCTCGTTAGAATGTTCAGGCAGGGCTTTGCGAGATCGCTGCTGCGGGAAACCGCTCGACCTCAATGGCCCTGTTGAATTGCAGGTAGTCTTGATGACGGTGGTCTGTCGTTAGGCTCGCTCGTTCGTCGAAGCGAAGACTGAGTTGCTCGATTTCGGACCCTGTCATGGGCTGACCATCCTTGGCGACCATCTCAGCAAGATCCTCTGGAAGCGCATCAACTTGCTCCTGAAGGAGAAGAAGGGCTGCGCGGATGGTCCTCAACTCCCGTTCGTCCACAACAAAGGTGAGCTTTTTCATTGGGGGTCGGCCTCCAAGCTTATCTTTTCAGGCTACTGGTGGATGCGGCGGAAACAAGGCAGTTTCGGACGAGGGAAATCATCTCGCGAGTGAGGGAAGCCTGATCGAGTCGTCCAACAAGATGATTGCCTGGACCTCGTATTCTCGCCGCATTCTAGACACCTCCCCCGCCCGCAGCAGAATCTCACCTAGAACGGCACCGAGAGTCCTATGGATCAGCAGGAGCACAAGGTCGAGCGGCGGTTGGCAGCCATCCTGGCGGCTGACAGGGCTCCATTGCATTAACTGCGACTGGGCACAATGAACTGATCCGAATGGATTGCTCAGGCGGCAAGGCCGAAGAGTTCATTGACAAGACGGATTTCGCCTATCGCTCCTGGCTGCGTCATGAGGCAGTGGCCGCGGCGGATCATGCGCATGACCTCAAAGCCCTTCAGGGTTGCGGAGGCCGTTTTCATCCTCTGAAAACCATGGGTTGGCCG